>CAYQFT010000353.1:0-1521 GCA_964416825.1 uncultured Porphyromonadaceae bacterium | reverse complement strand
ATGATCCGCTGCATAAGGAAGGGAGCAATTATGAGCCTGAGATACACTGGCTCGACACACTTTATACAAACTATAAAAGTGCTGTCCCCACAGATGTTTACAGCATGAACCCGCACGCATTTTACACCCACACGACCCGCACTGACCATTTCTGGGACCGGACGCTTGATTACCTGTTTACCAATTATCACTGGGTTGAAAATTCGGCGGTGACCCACCAGGATGCAACTGCTGAATCTGATCATGCCCCGGTAAGCGCAATGTTTCAGTTACCCAAATAATCGGAACGAATGAAAAAGGTTTTTCTTTGCCTGGCCGTGTATTTGATCTCCGCCGGCCTGCATGGTCAGGATACTCTGACCCGCAATTACTGGACGAACGGAACGGCCTTCAATGTTCCGAAACACCGGTGGGAACTCGGGTTGTTAACCCTGTCGCGTTATGGAATCACCGACCGTGTCGAATTATCGGCCCACCCGCTGATGTTTTTCCTGATGCCGCAGGTGAAGGTAAAAATCGGTTGGGGTGAATATTCCGGGTTCAGGTTTGCCACAGAGCACGGATTGTCCTACCCGACCCAATTCATGCGGCTTGTGGCCACCGAAGGCACCGGCGGCCTGATCTCACCGGAATTCACCATCCCGCAGATGGTCGCCTTGGTCAACAGGTTCCTGGTCTCGTACCGACCGTTTGGCGGGTCGGTCCTCACAGCGCATGCTGGCATAGCATTTTCCCTGAAATCCGGGCCGCTTGATCCCCGGACCACCATCGATCTGCCTGTGATCTACCCCCGGCTGGCAGTTTTTTACAACCAGCCCGAATTCGATGCAGGCATCGATTTTCGTGGCCGGTTCATTCCCCGGCTGGGATGGCTATTCAATGTTGAGAACTTCATGGTCTGCGGAACAGATCTCAACTATTTCATGGAAAACAAGGGTGTGCTGGTGTATACCTCCAAAAAGGAAACACTCCGGATCGAAGCGGGTTACAAGCTGTGTTTCGGAAGGTATCCCGCCGGTCCGCAGTGGCATCTGCTGCCGGTGGTTGATCTGGTGTTCGGAATCAGGTAGATTATTTTATATCCGCCCCGTTGATCGCACCTTCGCCGGGCGTGACGAAAAAGAGCGTGCCGTCCGGGTTTTCGGCCATCAGGATCATGCCCTGCGATTCGATGCCTTTGAGTTTGCGGGGCTCCAGGTTTACCAGGATGCTGACGCGTTGGCCGATGATTTCCTCCGGGTTGAAATATTTGGCGATGCCTGAAACCACGGTGCGCTGGTCAAGGCCCGTGTCAATTTTCAGTTTAAGCAGTTTGTCTGTTTTGGCTACTTTTTCCGCTTCGATAATCGTTCCTGTCCGGATATCCATTTTGCCGAAATCTTCAAATCCGATGGCATCTTTCACGGGTTTAACGGGCGCTTTGGCCTGGGCAGCTTCGTTGGCCAGTTTGGTGTCGAGCAGTTTCTGCACCTGGGCCTGTATGGCGGGGTCTTCGATCTTTTCGAAAAGCAGCGCCGGCTG
>CAYQFT010000352.1:0-1550 GCA_964416825.1 uncultured Porphyromonadaceae bacterium | reverse complement strand
GCATGGGATCCTGACTTTCGTCAGGATGACAGTTCTGGCTGTACGGGCCGGCTTTTATGCCGGCCTTAACCAGTAACTAGTAACCAGCAACCATCTTCTCCACCACCCTCATGTAGTCCTTCGCCTTCTCCAGCGTCTGCGCCCGTCGGCGGTGAAGATGGCCGGTTTTGGGGTTTGTGTTGAGAAACGAGGGACCACTGTATTTCCAGGTTAAGAATGGAAAACAAATTCCCAGCGCATGCAGGTAGGCTTTTAACCGGCTGGTTCCGCCAAGGCCGATGGAGTTGTCGCCCTCGTCCTGAAGCTCGTCAAAAATAATTTTACCGATGATCCCTTCGTCCTGATACTTTAGCAGTTGCCGGTATAATTCCGATTTTTTGCTGATCATGCTGGCTCCAAGGGCAACATGAAACGGCAAGTTGAATATCTGGCCCTTCTTTATTTCCCGGGCCAGGTAGCATGCGGTTTGGGCGGCAACCACGCTGCCATAGCTCGACGAGACGAGGAAGAGTTCACTATTTCTGCTTTCCGGAACTGAAACAATCTGCTGGTAGGCTTCCCTGAGGAGTCGGATCTGATCCGGCCCGGGCACCTGCCGCTGTGCATGGCCCAGTGCCCAGAAAACATTCAAAAAGGGATATCGGTTATAAATTCCCTCAACTACCCGAAAGTTTGGGTTGTACACTTCATGCATTAACCGGATAAAGGATCCTGTAAAAAGATTCGGCGCCCCTTTCCCGTAGTCTCCGCCGGCAAAAAACCAGATCTGATAGTTGTTTGGTTTTTCCATCAGGCATCAAATAAACCTAAATTCCAAAAAAGATGTACTTTTCCCCCTTCAAAAATTAAACTAACCTATGGGCCCACGGATTATCAATGGATTGGCTGAATTTGAACAATTAGTCGGACAGGAAATCGGAGTATCTGAATATCAAGTTATTACACAGGAGCAGATCGGCAAGTTCGCCGATTCAACCCTGGATCACCAGTGGATCCACCTGGATGCTGAACGGGCCAAAGCCGAAACACCCTTCGGCGGCACCATTGCCCATGGATACCTCACCGTATCCCTGCTGCCTTATCACTGGGGCCAGATTGCAGACGTACGCAATGTAAAGATGATGGTGAATTACGGCATCGAGGATTTCCGTTTCAAGGAAGCTGTAAGGGTAAACAGCTCCGTCCGAATCAGGGTATGGCTCGATTCACTCACCAACCTTCGTGGCATCATCCGCACACGGATGAAAGTTGTCATGGAAATCAAGGATAACCCCAAGCCGGCTTATGAGGGCTACATAGTGTTCCTTTATCACTTTAATGGATAGGAGCGCCTATTTGAGATTCGAGTGAAGAGTGTTGAATTTTGAATTTGAGATTCAGGCTTGTTCAGGCAATCCGTGGATCTAATTTTCAACATTCGAAACTCTGCGCTCGATTCTCGGTACTGTTCCTTCCTAATTGATTTTCCGGAGAAGCTCTTTCCCATTCTCCATATAAAAAACAGGGTCTTCCTCCCTGAGCACCATCAGCTGCTCGCGGCAGGCGGCACT
>CAYQFT010000351.1:0-1572 GCA_964416825.1 uncultured Porphyromonadaceae bacterium | reverse complement strand
GGAGCCGGTCCATCCGCCGTTCCGTTTCCCGGCAGGAGATGCCTGCATCGATCAGGACGGCTTCGCGGCTGTTGCCGATATAGTAGCAGTTGCCGTTGCTGCCTGAATTGAGGGATGCGAAATATAGCGCCATGACGTGGGTAAAGAAACTGAAATTATACTGGTTTATATGCCGTACCTTTAGTAATTCATTGATTGATGTCTGATTTTGTTTTTCGCATGTTCAATAAGTTCTTTATCCTGATTCTTCTCATTCTGCCGGCATTCTCTCCGGACGCGGAATCACAGACCAACATTCATTCGATCTCCCGCCGGGAGGGGCTGTCAAACGGGGCAGTGAACACGATCGTTAAAGATGCCGAAGGATATATCTGGTTTGGCACATGGAACGGCCTCAACCGTTACGACGGCACCGCTATTCAGACCTACCTTCCCGCCAGCAATCCCACCTCGATCCACAATCACGTAATCCGGGAACTATACCCGACACAGGCCGGACCCATCTGGATGCTGACCAACCGGGGAATTGCGCGGTACGACAACATCCACGACCGGTTTACCTCTTTTTTCACCCAGGAATCGGAACAGCTGAACTATGAAAATGATATCGCCCTCGGGTATTCCGACGGCGCCGGTACGCTGGTTTCCGTGCTCGGGCGGGGCATCTTCTCCTATGACAGCACCACCGGACAATTCGAAAAAATCATGCCCGACGAGGTTTCGCTGCCGGCCTCTCTCAGTATCAGCCGGATCCATCTGATTGGAAGCCAAACGTATGGCATCACCAGCAGCGGTCAGCTCATGCAGCTGTCGGGCAACCATCTCAGCGAGATTCTTCAACTGCCCGAACCGGGTGCCATAACCTCATCCCTATCGGTTACCATC
Organism: uncultured Porphyromonadaceae bacterium; assembly: GCA_964416825.1. GTDB lineage: Bacteria > Bacteroidota > Bacteroidia > Bacteroidales > UBA12481 > UBA12481. Next base: position 687 of record CAYQFT010000351.1, on the reverse strand, counting down.
AGGGAACGGCCATTTATCCTGATCACCCGGCGCAGCGGTCCTGCCCTGATGGTTGACCTGGAGGCCATACAGGTTGAGGAGGTTGGTATTCCGGGTGACATCATAACCACTTTCTCCCTTTCCCGGGAGACAGGCATGGTCTGGGCCGGAACCGACAAAGGCAGCCTCTACAGGTTCAATCTGGCCGCCCGGAAATTCGAGCTGCTGAACCGCTTATCGGGATTAATCACAGACAACCCGATCGCCACACGGATTCTGAGCATCCATGAATCGGAACCGGATATCTTATGGATCGGCACCGACGGCAACGGGGTGTATACCCTGAAGCTGACGGAGTTTCCGAACAGGCACATTGCATCCGACCAGCTCTCCTATCCGATCGTGCGATGTATCCTGGTAGCACGGACGGGAGATGTCCTGATCGGGACAAAGGGCGGCGGAATCGACATTTTTAACGGCAAGGGAGAGCGTATCCGGAAAATATCGGTCAAAAACGGCTTGAGCAACAATTCCGTTTTATCCTTTCTGGAGCGCCCGGATGGTTCGATTTGGGTGGGTACGGATGGGCAGGGGGTGGACATCCTCTCCCCCGATTATTCTGTGATCCGCAATTTTCCCGGGGATTTTAAACAATCCCGTCACCTCGTTTTTGGCTCCGTCTATCGTATTCTGGCCGACAGTGACCAG
>CAYQFT010000350.1:0-1648 GCA_964416825.1 uncultured Porphyromonadaceae bacterium | reverse complement strand
GCGCCAATTAGCGACCGCAGGGAGCCATTTAGCCGACCGCAGGGAGGCCAATTAGTGAGCGCAGCGAACCAATTATCTATTCTGGCAAAACTGCAGCATTCCCTGATAAAACTGCTCCGGTGAGGGCCCTACCTCATGCAGGGTCCTCACCCCGGCATCCTTGCAGGTCGCATAGAACTCATCCAGCATTTCTTTCATTTCCGGGCGAACGACATATCCGTTTTGGGTTTTTACAAACCAACCCCGCTCAGATAATTTCTGATATTTCCCGATCTCCATCGTGGCATACTGAATGGGCAGTTCATAAGTTTTAACATGCAGGAGATAGGCCGGCTGATCCTTCACTGCCTCTTTAGCCTGGCGGAAATAGCCGAAATATCGTTTCAAATTGCCCTCCGACAAAAAAGTATACTGATGGGCGGTAGGATGACCATAAATACTCAGATCCTCGCGGGTTTTGGCAATTTCGCCCTGGAGGGTATCGAGATAGGTCTGTATAAAAGGAGCCGCGGGGCCGAAATAGCCTTTCATAAAATCAGCCGTGAGTGAATCGGTATTTACCTCTGGATTCCAAAGCAGGCGTGACAGGAGATAGAATTTCAATTCTGAAAATTCATGCCCCACATCGGCGTTGGCCTGCTGGAAATGCTCAAACACGTTGTTTTTCACAAACAGCTGTATATTAGACTGGAGCACATGCATATTGGGAAACGGGGTGACATGGTGGGCGAAATTCACCGTATAGTCCCACAGGTATATGCGTTTTGTGATCTTGCCCCAGTCGACAATATCCTTAAGGAATGAGGTGCTCCGGTAATCTTCCGCAATCGGCTCGCTCCGGTTCATTTCGATGGTGCAGAGCATGATCTGCACGTTTTCATCAGGCTTGGTCTTTAACGGAGCCGAGCGGCTGAACTGATAGGCCAGAGTTGATATAACCTTATCCGGAAACATCCGCGCCACTTCGTTCACAAAGCGGATAACCGGTCCCGACCCACTCCCCTCCTCAGCGATGATTTCTTTACACTTATCGCACTGGCAGCAGGCATTGTAATCGTTCTGACTGACCGACCAGATGTGTTTGTCGGGCTGTGCATCCATCGCCAATTTCAAATTTGCCGTCATGATCCTGAACACTTCCGGATGAGATAAACAGGGCTGTTCAGGAATACGCTTCCCGTCAACCAGGGCAAAATACTCCGGATGGGTGCTAAAATAATCCTGCGGCGGGAAAAACTGATTCATCGTATGAACATAGTATCCAACGGGAAAATCATCAAACATGAGATCGGCACGATGCCAGTCCTGGAAATCCGGATCTTCGGTAAACCGGCTGAACACATTCCGGTAAACGTTCACCGGCTGATCCGAAAAAGATTGCTCCGGCAGTCGGATGGTTTTCTTCTCAGGCACCACTTCGAACCCTGGTGCATACATCCGGCACCCGAGCTGCCTTTCCAGAATCTCGATCACCCCGTAAATGCAGCCCTTATGACTACCCCCGAGGATCGACAGGCGGTTCCCTTCAGTTTTCAGCGAAAAGCCATCCTTATTGGTGATCCCGCCATCGGTATGAATAACCACCACCTTGTCGGGCAGTCCATCCATCCCCTTGACAACCGGTATCTCCGCGCCACTCACTTTTTTC
>CAYQFT010000349.1:0-1649 GCA_964416825.1 uncultured Porphyromonadaceae bacterium | reverse complement strand
AATTCGCCTGTATATCAATTTTTTACAACCGGTGATCCCGGCCCCCTGGAATTGATTCTGAAACAGGTGGCTGGCAATCAGTGTGCGGAGGTTATTCGTACCATTTAGAATAAAACAAGTAATTACCTGCGATCTTATCGATCATCTCGCGGGTCTGGGCAGGATCAATATCTTTCACCTTTTTTGCCGGAACCCCGGCATAGATGCTGTTAGGCTCTACAATCGTTGAATCCTTGACCAGCGCACCGGCAGCAATGATCGAGTTCTCACCGATCACGGCATGATCCAGCACAATGGCCCCGATTCCGATCAGCACCCGATCATGAATCCTGGCCCCATGAATCACGGCGTTATGCCCAACCGACACCGAGTTGCCGATCTCAACCACCGACTTTTCATATAATGTATGGAGGACTGCTCCATCCTGAATGTTAACCTTGTTACCTATACGGATGGAATTAACATCGCCCCTGAGAACCGCATTGAACCAGATGCTGCAGTCGTCACCGATCACGACGTCTCCTATAATAACAGCTGTTTCAGATAGATAGCAGTTTTTCCCGATGATTGGGACAAAGCCTCTGACAGATTTAATAAGGGCCATTATTTCCTTCTTCAATGATTACTGGTTTGCAAAAATACACAAGCATTTGTCATTTTATTCACAATATAAATCTGATTACTTTTGCGGACTAAAACATCCTAACATAAAATCCACTATGAGTAAACAGGCAAAGGTCATTGAAATCGAAGAGGTGGCCATCCGGTTTTCGGGGGATTCCGGTGATGGCATGCAATTAACCGGAACGCTTTTCTCGGATACTTCGGCCCTTTTCGGTAATGATGTTTCCACGTTCCCCGATTATCCAGCGGAAATCAGGGCTCCGCAGGGAACGGTTGGAGGGGTTTCAGGTTTCCAGGTTCACTTCGGGCACACTCAGATCAATACTCCCGGCGACTATTGTGATGTGCTGGTCGCCATGAACCCGGCTGCATTGAAAGCCAATTTCAGATGGGTAAAACCAGATGGCATTATCATATATGACTCAGATGCCTTTGACCAGAAGAATATTGACAAGGCCGGATACAAGGGTGATCCCTTTGAGGAGGAGAATGTTGGGGGAATTCAGCTGATATCTGCTCCGGTAAGTTCCCTGACCCGTGAGAGCCTGAAAGATATCGGGCTGGATCAGAAATCAATCATGCGATGCAAGAATATGTTTGCTCTCGGCATTGTCAGCTGGCTGTATGATCGCCCTCTTGAACATGCCATTAGCTTTTTTAATAAGAAATTTGCATCGAAGCCGGTTCTCATCGAGGCAAATACAAAAGTTTTGAATGACGGTTATTTTTATGCTGAGACGATCGAGGCGTTTACCAGCAATTTCAAAGTTAAACCGGCTGAAATTGAAAAGGGTATTTACCGCAGCATCAACGGCAACCAGGCTGCAGCCTGGGGTTTGATAGCCGCCGCCGAAAAGGCTGATCTTCAGTTGTTTCTGGGGTCCTATCCCATCACTCCTGCCACTGGAATCCTTGAAGATCTTGCGGCCCGCAAGGATCTGAAGGTCAAAACATTCCAGGCGGAAGATGAGATTGCCGGAATCTGTTCAGCAATCGGCGCATCCTTCACGGGTGCCATGGCCTGC
>CAYQFT010000348.1:0-1675 GCA_964416825.1 uncultured Porphyromonadaceae bacterium | reverse complement strand
ACCCGGATTTCATTTTGGGTGAATCCGCTGATTTCTTTGCCATTGATTTTAACACCGACAGGCATTTGGGATCCGTTAAAATTCCGGATTACCATGCCTCCCGAGGGTAAGCTGAGACCTCCGCTTATGTGGAATTGATATGTATTTCCGGTCTTTTTAACTGCATATGAGATTTCGCCGTAATAGGTCGGAAGATGTTCAACCGACATGCCTTCCGCGGCATCGATCCAGTCCTGGTAGAGCGCAGAACCCAGCACCAGCGTTTGATCTGCCTCATTTTCATAGACAAACATCGACCGGATGGCATTGATGAAATCGCTGCCGACCCAGGTGTGCGGCATATCGCCGATATAGCGGGGAATGCGGTAATCGCGCCAGACCACTTCAGCCCAATGGTGCCAGCCCTGCGGACGCTGGTCGTTCAGAAAATATTCGATCAGTTCATGTGCTCTGTCTGGCTGATCGAGCTGAATAAACGAACCGATCAGACGATTCTCATAAGGTGTATAATTCACCCAGTCCTGTTTACCATCGCGGCGGTTTTTGAAAAACTCATAATATTTCTCAAAGGTGTTGTAAACCTGCGGCTTTGGCAGATTTACCAGTTCATTGCAGGGAGTCAGCGCAATTGTGGTGGAGGTTGCATCGAAATCACCCAGCTCCACACAACCGGGTATATAGTTAATTTTCCGGTTTTTCATGGCAAGGTTCAGGGATGCATAGAGGTTTTCACGGAAGGTATCCCGCATTTTCCGGATGCGTTCAAACGATTCGGTTTCTCCAAGAATATGCTGAATTTCGGCTGCATCTTTCAGGCCTTTTAAGGTGAAGAAATTGTCCCAGTACGAATGCATGGGCTTGGCCGAATAGCCCTCATGACTGATGGATTCGGGAACGAGGCCGTAGAATGCCCGTAAACTGTCGTTTCCATCCCTGTAATACGCCGTTGAGCGCTCTGCGATAAGCTCACTAATGTAGTTAGTGGCGCTTAATACGATTTGGTTTTTTGAACGGAGACAGGCCGTATCCTTCGTGAAATTAAAGTATTCGCGGATCAGGTAGATCAGTTCACCATGACTGTCGTTTTCGGGAACCGGATCTGGTCCTCGAAAATCCACCACACAGGGCACTTTCCCGTTTTCAAACAGATGATCGGAATACCAGTCGATAAAGTCGCGGACTTCCCTGACAATACCCGATTTCAGCAAGGCCGAGGACGTTAAGGCCCCATCCCGGATCCAGCTTCTTTCATAGGAGCGGGATCCCGGCTGAATCCCGGCATGATCGCGGTTCACCAGAATATAGGCGAGATTGGACCGATACGCATCAATGATCCGGTTGGCCGAAGCTGGTAAATTAAAGCGGATATGTCCGGTTTTTTCGTTCCAGAAAGCTGCAGTTTTTGCAGATTCATCCAATACTGATTTTGTTGTAATTGCTCCGGCCGGCACATTTTCGCCATAGAAAGGAACCACGAGCGTCAGCATCTGCTTTTCACCGGGTTTGAGGTGAATACGGTATTGCAGAATGCCCTGAGCCAGACCCTGTTCATCCGTTAGGGATTTATCAGCCGGGAGGATACCATTGCGTACAAAATCAACAGGATTACCCTCATCCGAGGCACAAACCCCGAACGCATCGTATTTCGTTTGAGTTAGAATAACTTTATCATCTA
>CAYQFT010000347.1:0-1693 GCA_964416825.1 uncultured Porphyromonadaceae bacterium | reverse complement strand
TTACGCCTGCAGAATGGGATATGGATGTAGATTCCTGCCAAGTGGCTATTTTTTCGTTATGATGCGATAAGGACCAGCGTGCAGGGTGCCTGTTCACCGGTTAAACGGATCAAATAAAAACCAGCCTTGACTCCTCTGAAAAGGTGCGTCCTTTCTCCGGTGACCTGTGTCGTGGATATGATCCTACCTGATGGATCAAGGAGAACAATTTGTTTTGTTCCCGGTGGAAACGAAACGGTAAAATCCCCGCACGCCGGATTGGGATAAACCGAAAATTGCCCCTGCGAATAAGCAGGTTCCGTAATACCCAGTGCCTGGGAAAGGGCTCTGTAGGCGTTGATTCTGCCGTAACCATAATACTGATCCCAGCCCGGCGTATCTTCAACCGGGCTTCCCACCAGGTCTTCGGCTGTCGATTCAATAATAGATCTGATTTGTGAAGGCCTGTAGGATGGTTTTAGCGCCACCAGCAGGGAAGCCAGGCCTGCCACATGAGGTGCGGCCATGGAAGTACCGCCCCAGAGCATCGAGTAATCGGTATCCGATTGAAAATTAAGTCCCGGAACATAATTACCGGGAGCCACTACTGAAATATGCTGTCCAAAGCTGCTGCCGTAATTAGGATTTCCAAGGAAAGCCTGGGTACGGGCATCGTCAGGATCGGTTGAACCGACGGCGATAATACCGGGAAATGCAGCTGGATAAGCGGGGATGCTCGTTTTGTTATTCCCCATGGAAGCCACCACCACCACCCCTTTACTATATGCATATGCAGTAGCCGTTTCCAATGTGAGGGAATATTCAGGCCCACCCATAGAAAGGTTGATAACTCGGGCACCGTTATCAGTTGCATAATAGATGCCGTCTGCCCACCATGAGAAGTAACCATAATTAGAACTGTTCAGGACTTTCAGGATCATCAGTTTGCATTTCCAGTCGACGCCGGCAAATCCGATGGCGTTGTTGCTGTTTGAACCTGCAATTCCGGCAACACAGGTGCCATGCCCCCGATCATCTGAAGGATAGTTGTCGGGTGTAACAAAATCCCATCCGAAAACGTCATTAATATACCCATTTTGATCGTCATCTGTATTGTTTTCCGCTATTTCTTTGTAATTTCTCCAGATCCTTCCGGCAAATTCAGGATGATCCATTTTTACGCCGCTGTCGATGATTCCCACGATCACATTGCTGTCTCCTTGAGAGATTCCCCAGGCATCCTCCATTTTCAGGTCAGCGCCGGGTACGGAAGGGTATCCTGAAAATGTTCCGTTGTTCTTCAGCGGCCACTGCCTGCCATAATAAAAGTCATTTGGTACAATACTTTCCCCGCCGGTTCCCACATAATCGGGTTCAGCATACTCAATTTCTCCGGTACCGTAATAATCGCGGATTAGCTCCTGAATATTGGTCCCGTCCGGAAATTCAACAACATAAAAGCACTTCCGGGTTGCACTTCCTGCCGGATGGGCGCTGATCCTGACCGCCTGATGCATCCGGTTGAGGTTGTTGATTGCCTGGCTGGAGGTAGAGCTAAGGGTGCGGCAGGTCTTGTTTTCCTCCTTTATATCCCCTTTTAGCTGAAAAAGGATTCTTGAGGTCCGGCCCGGTACCTGACTGAAGGCCTGGCACAGGACCACCCAGGTCAGAACAAAAGAAAGAAAATACGGTTTCATGACACGGAGTATTTGAT
>CAYQFT010000346.1:0-1741 GCA_964416825.1 uncultured Porphyromonadaceae bacterium | reverse complement strand
AGAAGCGAAGGCCCGGCTGGATGTGATGCGTGAGATCGAGAATTTTGAAGAAGAAATTGGCGCCGATACGGGCTCTTTGTCCGATCCCGGGACCCCGAAGGCATACGATCTAGCTTCCTCCAATTAGCGCTATTGCGGGAACCATAAAATGAAAAAGGCAACCTTGAGACTCAAGTCTGTCAGTGTAGAGCTGCCGGTAGAGCAAATGTTAACAGTGAATGCTTTCCCCCCGCTCATCATCGCTGATTGGATGTCTCGGATTTTGGAAGCAATTCCTGTGGGTATATTCCTGGTTGATGCTTCCGGCTTAATTCGTTTCGCCAATCAACGGGGAATGGACCTGTTTGGCCGTGAGAATAAGGAAATTATTGGACTGCCAATTGATTCGCTGTTGCCCAAAAATAATAGACAACCGCACGAAGATCACAGGGAAAAGTATATGGCACAGCCCATACTTAAACCCATGGGAACCGGAAAAGAGATATTTGGACGCAGAAAGGATGGATCCGAGTTTCCGGTTGAGGTCATCCTTAGTCCATTCGAAACAGACAACGGCGTGCAGGTTGTTTGTCAGGTTGCAGACATTAGCGGCAGGCTCGAGACAGAATCCCGCCTCCGCATGATGAGGAACCGGTTCAAATCCCTTTTTAACGCGTTCCCGCTGCCGGTATATGTATGGCAGTGGAAGGAAAATGATTTCTTTCTGGTCGATACCAATAGATCGGAGCAAAATTCTGACATCCCAGTCGCCCAGGCTTTTGTTGGCCGCAGCTTGAGTACCATGTATCCGGAAGGGGGAGGGGAAGTTGATGCCATTCAGCGTTGTTTCCGGGAAAAAGTCAGTTTCAAAAGTGAGTATCATGACCATTACGTCCATAGCACTGATAATATAAACGACAATAATCATGTAATTACCTGTGTATTCGGTGAGCCTGACCTGGTAATGGTCATTATTGAAAATGATACAGAAAAACGGGCTTCCCTTAATGAATTAAAAAAACTGTCCAGCGTGGTGGAGCAAACAGCAGATGCGGTATTCATCGCCGACCGGAACGGCTTTATAGAATATGTTAACCCGGGCTTTGAAACCATTACCGGTTACGCCCGATCTGAAGCTTTGGGAAAGACTCCCCGTATTCTCAAATCGGGGCAGATGCCTGATGAGTATTACCAGCAACTGTGGAAAACCATCCTTGGCGGAGAAGTGTTCCATGCCCAGACCATGAATCGCAAACGGGATGGCTCGCTATTTGTAGCGGAACAAACCATCACGCCGATTAAGGATCAGGAGGGGCAGATCATCCATCTTGTGTCTGTGTTAAAGGATATGACCGAGCGGATCCTTCTTCAGGAGCAGCAAACTGAACATCGATTGGCAGGTATCGTTCAAAATCGACTGTTCCCCGCCCGGCCGCTGCAAATTGCGGGTTATGATATCGCGGGTGCAATTTTTCCAGCAGCGGCAACCAGCGGAGATTATTTTGATTATATAAACATGTCGGATAACGCCATCGGTCTCGTTGTTGCCGATGTTTCAGGACACGGCATGAGTTCCGCCTTGCTCATGTCCGAAACCCGGGCTTACCTGCGATCGATCATTAAATATGAATCCGATCCGAAAACTGTTCTTGAAAAATTGCATAACCAGCTGCTGCCGGACCTCATCGAGGATAGCAACTTTATCACCTGATTACCTTACACAATTAGATTTTGGGTGATTGGAATGATAACGGGCTTCAGC
>CAYQFT010000345.1:0-1751 GCA_964416825.1 uncultured Porphyromonadaceae bacterium | reverse complement strand
GGGGCGACGGTCCCGTTTATCTCCCGTTACCGGAAGGAAATGACAGGAAGTCTCGATGAGGTTGCAATAGGTAATATTAAGGAGGCCAAGGAGCAGTTTGATGAACTGGACAAGCGAAAGGTGACCATTCTCAAGACCATTGGAGAGCAGGATCTTCTAACCCCTGAATTGCAGTCGAAGATTGAACAATGTTATGATCTGAACGAGCTTGAGGATATTTACCTTCCCTATAAGCCCAAACGGCGGACACGTGCGACTGTCGCACGCGAGAAGGGACTGGAACCGCTTGCTTCCCTTATTTTTAAACAGTATGAATCGGATCCCGAAAACCGGGCGCTTCAGTACCTGAACGATTCGGTAGCTGATGTGGAAGAGGCACTTGCAGGTGCAAGGGATATTATTGCAGAATGGATCAATGAGAATCAAAATGCCCGGAATATTGTGCGTAATCTTTTTGCCCGCGATGGTGTTATCTCGGCCCGTGTCGTCAAAGGAAAAGAGGAGGAGGGGATAAAATTCCGGGATTACTTCGAATCTTTTGAACCACTCAGGCGGTGTCCTTCACACCGGTTGCTGGCCATGCGCCGGGGTGAGAAAGAGGGGTTCCTGAAACTGGGCGTGGCTCCTGATGAGGAGAAAGCCATCACCTCACTGGACCATTATTTTGTAAAAGGCCGCAATGATAGCGGCGTACAGGTGTCGTTGGCGGTGAAAGATAGTTATAAAAGGTTGTTGGCTCCGGCAATCGAAACCGAGTTTTTTGGTATGTCGAAGGAACAGGCCGATGCAGAGGCAATAAGGGTCTTTGCTGAAAATCTAAGGCAGTTGCTTCTTGCTGCACCTCTGGGACAAAAACGGGTTCTTGCACTCGATCCAGGATTCAAAAGTGGTTGTAAATTAGTCTGCCTTGATGCTCAGGGGAATCTGATTCATAACGAGACAATCTATCCCCATCAGCCACAGTCGGAGGTGAGTCAGTCGATCCGAAAGGTCTCTGCCCTTGTGAGCACCTATAAAATAGATGCTATTGCTATCGGAGACGGAACTGCAAGCCGGGAGACTGAGGCATTTATAAAAAAAATCAGTTTTGACCGTACTCTTCAGGTATTTATGGTTAGCGAGGATGGGGCGTCAATCTATTCGGCATCGAAAGTGGCAAGGGATGAATTTCCCCAGTTTGATGTGACTGTGCGTGGCGCGATATCTATTGGCCGCCGTCTGATGGATCCGTTAGCGGAGCTTGTAAAGATAGAGGCTAAATCCATTGGGGTAGGACAATATCAGCACGATGTGGATCAGAAACAGCTACAGAAAGGGCTTGATGCCGTTGTTGAATCGTGTGTAAACCTTGTGGGGGTAAATGTCAATACCGCAAGTAGTCATCTGCTCAATTTTGTGTCGGGACTGGGACCGCTGCTTGCCAAAAATATTGTGGAATACCGCAAAGAAAAAGGACCGTTCTCTGCCCGCTCTGAACTGAAGCAGGTTCCCCGAATGGGGCCGAAGGCGTTCGAGCAGTGTGCAGGATTTCTCCGGATTCCCGGAGGCGCCAACCCGTTGGATAACTCTGCGGTTCATCCTGAAAGGTATTCGCTGGTAAACAAAATTGCGGCCGACCGGAAGTGTAAAGTCGGGGATCTGATCGGACTCGAAAATTTAAAAGCAGAGGTGGCTACTGAGAAGTATTTGAGTAATGAGGTGGGCCTCCCCACACTGAACGATATCCTTACGGAGCTGGCTAAGCCTGGAAT
>CAYQFT010000344.1:0-1751 GCA_964416825.1 uncultured Porphyromonadaceae bacterium | reverse complement strand
CCTGTGCATTCCTTCAATTAATTTGTGCCATCCACAAATAAAAGTGACACGAAAGGAATCCATTTTCAGGTCTTCAGGCTCTGAATCATTGATGGTGGATGTGTAGGCTACAGTTAGCTGCATGTTCTCGTTGATCTTGTAACCGAGGGTAATTCCGATTCCCATATTGTTCAGCTGCGGGACTGTCAATGTGTCAATTTTTGATTGTCCAACTGAATTCCAGATGAAATCAAGTGATCCCCAGATTTTTTCAATAAAATCACGAGTAAAGTGGATTCTTCCGCATTATTTGGTAATTCTTAATTAAAGGATATCCGGCACTACCAGGATTGTTGAGTTATAGCTTCAGTTGCTTGTAATGATTAGAACCAGTAATGGCCCAGCACAACATAATAGGCGAACTGGCCGGGGCTGGCTGCGAGATCAATTCCCATTCTCAACCTGAATATCCTGGAGAGCAGGTAACGAAAACCGGCTCCTCCGGCTACATGCCAGGTGGGATCGTACAGGAACTCTGAACTACTGAAGGTTTTGCCCACTCCGGCAAATCCCAGAACACTCCACCTTAGGGTCACATCAAACCGTTGCTCCGTCTCAAGCTGCAAAACCTGGTCCCCCTGGTACACCATGGCCCCGATTCCCCTCATGTTTATGAAAGGAAGCAGGTAGAAGGGGGTGTTTCCGCCTGACCACTTCCAATCCGCTCTCAGTCCGCATACCCACCACTTTACAGGTTGTATGAAGCCGTTGATGTACACCTCGCTTTTTTCAAAGTCAAAATCGCTGGCAGTCCAGTTCCTGCCGATCTTGAATGACGCCTTGGCCCTGATTCCCTTGTCGGGGGTGAAGATTGAGTTACGGTTGTCCCACTCCAGGTAAATTCCCAGGTTCCCTGTGTTTTTAACAACTCCGCTGGCCTGGTTGAAAATGGAATCGGGAATTTCCGGAACATCCGTGGATACCTGCATGTTGGTGAAAGTATAGTTGATCCCGGCGAACAATTTGTTTCTGAAAAGGTTTTCGCTTACGTCAATCATGGCGACGATGGGTTTGAGATTGAAAAGCACCTCCTTCTCGCCCTGGTCCATGAAGTCCCTGTAAAAATTGATTTTAATGTCAGCATAAGCGGCAGCAACAAGGTACCTCATGCCGATCCTCGGGAAGGATCCCTGCCTGAGGCCCGCCACCCCCCAGGTGTTGTTGAGGGTCCACAAGCCTCCTCCGCCGGTGATGTCGGGGAAATGGAACTGTTCTCCTTTCTTTGCAGTTTTCTTCGGACTGATGAACACGATACCGAGGGCCACTCCGAAACTGCCGAGCGACGGTTCACTGATGATAATGGGTACGGGGACGAAGCCGTTTTTGTTGATGAGGTAGTCACTCATGTCCAACCTGTTGTCGAGTGTATCTCTTATGTTGAACTTTTTCTTTGTGGACTTGACCTCTTGTTTGACCGTATCCTGGGCTTTAAGATTCATACCCGATAAAACCAGGAGTGAGATCAGGAATAAAAGGCAGTAACAGAATTTGCTGGGTAGTTTCATGATTGTAGTGTTTTCTGCTGGCAGTTTAGTAGAAAATCCCACTTATAGTTTTAAAGTTATTTCTTTCCACCAAGGCTTTTCTGCAAAAGCTTATCATAATACCCTTTATGGTCAATAACCCCATTTTCTTCTGCATACTGCATCCAATCGCGAATAAGAGAATCCCTTTTTGCAGGAAACTGCTTTGACAAATCATTCATTTCTCCC
>CAYQFT010000343.1:0-1752 GCA_964416825.1 uncultured Porphyromonadaceae bacterium | reverse complement strand
TATGCCCTTATGCCCCTATGCCCCAATATTGTCCGTTCCCCACGGCTTCCTCTGTTCCCTCCTCAGCAGTGCATTTGCCGCATCGCTGTTCGTGAACCTTTCGTGTACCGGATCCCATTGGAGCTTCTTCGGAACCTTCATGGCGATATGGCTTAGCAGGCAGGCCGAGCAGGAGCGATGGGCGACCTCAACCGGCGCGATGGGCTGCTGGCGGGCTCGCATGGAATCGATCCAGTTGCCGTAATGATTGTTGCTTTTAACCAGATGTATTTCATCGGGACCGATCACGCTGGTCAGTAACTTCGGATCGCTGGCATCCAGTGACTTTTTGTTGGCATCGAAAGTCACCGGGTCGCTTTTTGTAGCCTGATAATTGCCCCTTGTAACAAAGATCCAGCCCTCGCTCCCTTCGAACTTCACCCCGTTCGGGCGGTCGCCGCTGACGAACATGGTTACCCCGTTTGCGTACTTGGCCTTAACCTCAAAGTCACCGTGCACATTCCACAAACCGCTTTTCGGGAAACTTGCTTTTGCCTCGATCTCAACGGGGCCCGTATATTCGGTTCCCATTCCCCAGTGGGCTATATCCAGATGGTGAGCACCCCAGCCGGTAATCATCCCGGCGCCAAACTGCTCGCAGCGGAGCCAGCCGGGACGGCTGTAGTCGGCCTGCGGGTGCACACGTTTTTCGGTATAAAACACTTTCTCGGTCGACCCCAGCCACATATCATAATTCAGGTTCTTCGGCACCGGCATTTCTGGTTCCACCTCACCGCCCGGGTCGCCCGGCAATCCGATCTGGATCGTATGGAGTTTCCCGATTCTTCCGTTGCGAACCAGTTCACAGGCATACCGGAACTGTTCCGATGAACGCTGCTGGCTGCCGATCTGGAAAATAACCCCGGTCCGGTGAACCGCATCGCTCAACTGCCGTCCCTCGGCAATGGTTAAGGAGGTTGGTTTTTGCAGATAGATGTCCTTGCCCGCAAGCGCCGCCTCAATGGCCGGCTGGGAATGCCAGTGATCGGGAGTACTGATGATCACGGCATCAATATCAGCCTTCATGATCATCTCCCGATAATCCTCGAAGAGCTTAACATCCACCTCTTTACGTCCATATTTCTTCATATAGAACGCCTCTATGAACTGCTTTCCCTCGCCCACCCGTTTGGAGTCGAGGTCACAGGCCGCCACAAAGCGGACGGCATCAAACGGCAGGGCACCAGGCATGTCGGCCTCGCGGGCGATCCTGCCGCAGCCGATCTGGCCGATCCGGATCAGGTTGCTCGGTGCACTTTTACCAAAAACGGAGGATGGAACAATGGTCGGAACAATAATGGTTCCCGCGGCAGCCAGGCCACTAAGGCGCAAAAACTTCCGGCGATCAAGGTTGTGATGTTTCATGGGGAAAGGGTTATGTTAACGAACGCACATATGCGTCCCAACGAAGATACAAGAAAACATTTATTGATCCTCGGTAAGATGCCATACGGTAAAGACGCATATATGCGTCTCTACTTTCGCGGGGATGACGAGAGCTGGTATGGACGTCAGGTAGGGAGACGGGGTGGGAGTGGGACAGAATGAGATTTTACCATTGAAACACTTACCGGTTGCCCCGGTTTTCCAAACCGGGGAATCGAAAAGCGACATAGTTATTGACTTGTCCAGGCCTTTAAAGGCCTGGACAAGTGATAATTGTGAACATTGCCCTACCCCCGGTTTAAAAACCGGGGCAACAGGTAGGAGCTC
>CAYQFT010000342.1:0-1789 GCA_964416825.1 uncultured Porphyromonadaceae bacterium | reverse complement strand
GGGGGTAGATTGTAACAAACAGCTGTAGAGTCGATGCTGAGCCCTGCGTGAGTATTCCGACGCAAGCCGCCACCCGAAGATGATTGAAAGCGCCACCCGAATATGATCCATTCCGCCACCCGATTCCGATGGAATCCGCCACCCCCTGGGGCAGGGATAACCGACGCTGGATAAATCCAATGAAAGCCGTTAAAGCTCCTGAAAAAATCAGGAGGTCACGTGGCGGCAGAAAGGTTATCCATGCGTACCATAAAAGAAGTTCTACGATTGAAGTGGGAGAAAAAGTTCTCCAACAAACAGATTGCACAAAGCTGCAACATTGCCCGCAGCACGATCAGGGAATACCTGGAACGTGCCCAGAGGGCCGGTTTGAGTTGGCCCCTGACACCCGATCATGATGACGGGTCTCTGGAAGCCCTCCTGTTTCCATCTGCGCCTACAGAGGTTCCTGAAAAGCGGGGCCTTCCCGAGATGGATTATATCCGCAAGGAACTGAGCCGCAAGGGTGTGACTCTTCATCTGCTGTGGCTGGAATATAGAGCAACCAATCCGGATGGGTATCAGTACAGCCAATTCTGTCTCCTTTATCGCCAATGGATAGAGAAGCTGGATGTCAGCCTTCGGCAAACCCACCGGGCCGGGGAGAAGCTCTTTGTTGATTATGCCGGCCAGACGATCCCCGTCACGGATCCGGCTTCCGGGCAGATAAAAGAGGCCTGTCTTTTTATCGCGGCCTTGGGCGCCAGCAGCTACACGTTTGCGTGGGCATCTTTCTCTCAGGATCTTCCTTCCTGGGTCGAAGCCCATATTCGGGCGTTTAACTTTTTCGGCGGCGTCCCGGAGATCCTCGTGCCGGACAATCTTAAATCCGGGGTGAACAAATCCTGCATCTACGAACCGGACATCAACCCAACCTATCATGATCTGGCAAAGCATTATGGGGCGGTTGTCATTCCTGCCCGTGTCGCCAAACCGAAGGACAAGGCCAAAGTGGAGTCGGCGGTTTTCGTGGCGGAACGGTGGATATTGGCAGCGCTTCGGAACCATACCTTCTTCAGCATCGTGGAGCTGAACCGGGCGATTGCCGAAAAGCTTCGGGACATGAACAATCGCAAGTTTCAGAAGATGGACGGCACCCGCAGGAGTCTTTACGAAACTCTTGACCGTCCGGCTTTAAAACCGCTGCCTCCTTCTCCCTATGAATATGCCGAATGGAAGAAGGCTCGGGTCAACATCGATTACCACATCGAGATCGACGGTCATTATTATAGTGTTCCTTATCAACTTGTAAAAGAGCAGGTAGAGGTCAGCTTTACGGCAACCGCCATCGAGGTCTTGTTCAAAAACCGCCGCGTCGCTACTCATCCGAGAAGTTACAAGAGAGGCGCGCATACGACACTGACGGAACACATGCCCAAGGCACACCAGAAATACCTGGAATGGATTCCCTCACGGATCCTGGACTGGGCAGTTAAAAATGGCCCCAACACCCGGGAACTGGCTTCCTGCATCATGGAGAACCGTAAACATCCGGAGCAGGGTTTCCGTTCCTGTCTGGGTATCATGAGGCTGGTAAAACGTTACTCGTCCGAGCGATTAGAGGCTGCCTGCGGTCGCGCCCTCTTGCTGAAAGCCTATAGCTATAGGAGCGTCGAGTCGATCCTAAAAAACAACCTCGACAAGCAAGAGCTGCCCGAATCACCCGCCGCGGAAGAACCGATCATCCATTACAATCTCCGAGGCAAGGAGTATTATCAGCAAAAGGAGGCCGGCCATGCTTAACCAACAA
>CAYQFT010000341.1:0-1811 GCA_964416825.1 uncultured Porphyromonadaceae bacterium | reverse complement strand
AACAGGTTCTGGCTTTAACCGGCAACTGGCAACCGGCAACTGGTAACTGGCCTAACCGGCAACCGGCAACTGGCAACCGGCAACCAATTTCACCCCTTCAGCACCTGCCTGAGCAGTACCCCAAATTTCGGACGTTTCCCGTGCATGATGATGGCGGAACGGAAAATCCGGCCGCCTGCCCATACCGATATCAGGGTAAAAACTATGACACCGGCAAGTCCGACAATGGGCTGCCAGAGCGGAATGGTTACCTGTGTAGCCTGACGGACCAGCATCAGCATCGGGGTAAAGGGCGGTATCAAAGACATGACGGTTGAAAAATTGCTCAATGGGTTCTGGATGATCGGCATCATTACAAACATCGGGATGATGAGAGGTAGCATGGCTGGGAACTGAATAGCCTGTGCATCTTTCGAGTCATTGCATGTGGATCCCAGGGCAGCCATTCCGGAGCCTACCATAATAATATTCAGGAACATGTATACAAAGAACCATGGCAGGACAGAATAGGGAATAACCTGACCCAGGTCCATATAGTTCATGGTTAGCACGGCCCCAATAACATAAATTCCAGTGGTGGTAAGGGAAACGGCCAGGCCACCGATCACCTTGCCCATCATGAACTGGGTTGGGGTGATTGAACCCAGGAGCACTTCTGCGATACGCTCACTTTTCTCCTCCATGACTGCATTGAGAAGCGGGATAGCCGACATCATAAGAGACATAAACAACAGAAGCATAAGGATATATGGAATGAATATGGTCTCGAATATATTAGATTGACGGGCATCCTGAATATCTCCGGTGCGGGTGTCCTTTTTCATCAGGCCCATTCCTTCTATGTTAACCCAATAGAATAGGTCGTTGACTTTCTCCGGGGCAATACCTATCTCCGCCATTCGGATTTCCCTGATTTTTTCATTCAGGACATAGCCTAGCCAGTTGCGGGTCTCGTCCATCATGGAGTTCTCCGAAAAATAGAATATACGGGAACCCTCTGTTCCGGGTTTTGGGTGGACAATATCGGCTCCAATCTGGATAAAAGCTTCAACTTCCTTATTACGGACCTGATCGGAGAGTTGCAGCTTCTGCGCATCCGGCGCAATTGTGTCGGGAGAAATCAGGATAATTGAATAGGCTGGGGCTGTTTTCTCACCTGTAACCGAGTCTGTTACCTCATTTTTCGTTCGCATTTCGGCTCTTAATTTCAGAGTCTCCCCCACAAGCCCCGAGTGATCAATCACCGCGATGCGCTTATCACTGACATCCACCTTGTCCTTGGTCAGAGCCATTACAATCAGACCGCCACCCATAAAAATCGGGACGAGAAGCAGCGAGATCAGGAAACCCTTGGTCCGGACTGCCGCACGGTATTCTCTTTTTGCGATTACAAATGTCTTATTCATGGTTGTTGTTGTTTTCGGGACGTGCAATGCGGATGAAGATATCCTCAAGTGATGGTGCTGTCATTTCAAACCGGGAGACACGGGTTTTCGAGATAACCTGTTCCAGTATCCTTTGCGGATCGGTTCCCGGCAACAGTCTGATCTCCTGGATCTGTCCGAAATCGTTGACCTTGTCAATGCCGGTCATCCCGGAGAGTACTGGTGCACCCATATCCGTCTGAAGCCTTATGGTATCCTGGCCGTATTGGTCCTGGATGGCCTGCAGGGTTCCGTCGAGCACCTTTTTCCCCTTGTAAATCATGAAGATAAAGTCGCACATTTTCTCGGCCACGCTCATGTCATGGGTACTGAAAATGACAGTTGAACCTGATTTCCTGAGATCCAGGATCACCTCCCGGCTAATTT
>CAYQFT010000340.1:0-1855 GCA_964416825.1 uncultured Porphyromonadaceae bacterium | reverse complement strand
TTTTATCGTACCATCACTGGTACTGCTTTTTACAATCACTTCCTGTGATCAGCAACAATCAAAACAGACAGCAGCTTCACGCGAAACCATGTCTGATCTGCACCCCTACGTAACAGCCGGTGACCCGAATATCAGCAGGGCTTTTCGTATCGCATGCGGTGACCTAACCAGCAATGTTGTGCCCCTTCAGGCGATGGCCAGCTATTCTGTCACCCCGGTTTCACAGAAGAGGTGGGATGATCTCTCAGAAAGACTGGTGAGAATGGCCGGAACAGCTGAAATTATTTCGCCGGATATAGCATTCCTTGTGGGTGGGCTTGATTACGGCCTTTACCAGTTTGATGTCACCATGCATTCATGGGATGGCGCCAGTTTTTTTGAGCCCGATGCAGTGAAGAATGCCATGTTTGCCACCCTGGTGGCGGCAGGGGACAGCAGCCTGCGGAGCGGTGATTTCATCACGGGTTTCGGTTGGACGGTCGGGGCATGGAAGCATTACTTGATCACAGGCGACCGTTTATTCCTGAAAGTAGCCCTGGAAGCCACCCTCGGGGCATTTGAACATTATGAGAAAAACGAATTTGACCCGGAACTGAATCTTTTCCGGGGCCCGGCCCTTATTTGTGATGGGATCTCATCCTATCCCGATTTCTGGGCACAGGGACTCACCGGCAAGGGGCATATTATCAAGTGGCCGGAGGCTCATCCGGACAAAAAGGTGCCTGTCGGACTCGGACTTCCCATGCATGCGCTGTCAACGAACTGTATAAATTACCAGGCCTACCTGGTCGCTGCAGAAATGCAGGAGGAACTGGGACTGCCGGTCGATACCGCTCTGGCAGGCAAAGCGGGGCGGCTTAAGAATGCGATCAACAAACATTTCTGGAGGGAGGATGCCGGGATTTACCGTTATCTCGTTGATCCATTCGGAGGGAGTGACCAACAGGAAGGATTCGGAAATGCCTTCGCTGTTCTTTTTGGAATCGCGAACAAGGAGCAGGCAGACCGCATATTTCAAAACATGCACATCACACCCCAGGGGATCCCGATCAACTGGCCGGTGTATCCACGGTATGCCTCCCGGGACGGTTCAACCTACGGGAATCACAATGCTACCGTATGGCCCCCAATCCTCGGGGTATGGGCAGAAGTTTCAGCCCTGGAAGGAAGGAAAGACCTTTTCTCCAATGAACTGAAGAAACACGCGGATCGTGGTTGCATTTTCAACCAGTTCGCGGAGGTTTATCATCCCATCACAGGCGAGCCTTATGGAGGCATCCAGGAAGGGAGGACTGCAAGGGCAGGAATGGGTTTGCGTGCCTTTATTACAGCCCGCTTGGGGGGCGACGGAGAAGCTACGCCTGAAGCTCTGGATGAATTATTTCCTGAAGTTAAAGGGAAAGAAGGGATCAACCAATGGCAATATTGCAGCCGCAACACCTTCAGTTCAACTGCCTACCTCCGGATGGTGCTTAACGGGCTTTGCGGAATGAAGTTGGATACCGGAGGGATAACTTTCAGTCCCACGATCCCTGAGGGTATGGGTCCGGTAGATGTTTACGACCTCAGGTACCGGCAGTCGGTACTCGAAATTCATATCAAAGGGGAGGGCAGTGAGGTAACCAGGATCACCGTCAACGGAATTCCTTCCGATAAGGTTCATGCCACAGCCACAGGAAAGCAGGTGGTGGAGATTGAGATGGGGAGCTAATGGAGAACTGAAGATATGACTTATGAAGTTTTGGATTATTGATAATGAAATAAATAATTTCTGATAAAAATGAAAACGAAAGGAACAACCATGAAACACACCCTTACACCATTTATCACCGGCCTGCTTCTCGCGCCGCTCACC
>CAYQFT010000339.1:0-1900 GCA_964416825.1 uncultured Porphyromonadaceae bacterium | reverse complement strand
ACATCAGAAGAAAAAATCAGGATAAAAAACCCCGGGAAACCCACATTTCTTGTCAGGCCCTGGTCAGTTACCGAAATCACCCTAATCCAGCACCCATGAAACCAAAATACCCCTTCTTAACCCCCGTAACTCTCTTAACTTCCTTAACTCTCTTAACTAGCATCTCCTGCTCCCGCTCCGGGCGGGACCTTCCCACCATTTTCTTCACCTCCGGCTCAGATGCCAGGATTGAGCTTGCTGCGAAGGAGGTCCGCAGGTATTTGTATCTCCGGACCGGGGAGTTGGCGCCGGTTGTGGAATTCACGGGCCAGGAAGTCGCCGGCAAGGTGATCTGGATCATGGACAAAGGACAAAAAGTTCCGGACGGATTGATTAGTCCGGCTGATTCTGCTATTATTCACAACCTTGATCCAGAATCATACTTCTTAAAAACCGGTAACCGGCAACCGGCAACCGGTAACCTCCTGATCCTTGCGGGCGGTGACCCTGCGGGTGCCTTGTATGCGGCTTATGCCTTTGCCGAAAAGCTTGGGGTGCGGTTTTACCTTCATGGGGATGTGATCCCGGATGAAAGAATATCCATTGATTTACCTGATATGGATGAGGTTGGCAGACCGCTGTTCAAAACACGCGGAATCCAGCCGTTTCATGATTTTCCGGAGGGGCCGGATTGGTGGACGCTTGAGGATTATAAGGCATATTTTGCCCAGATCGTAAAGATGAAAATGAATTTCTTCGGGCTGCATACCTATCCGGAAGGCGGAGTCGGTCCCGAACCACTCGTCTGGATCGGAACTCCCGACCAGATCAACGCAGACGGCACGGTGAAGTCCGCCTATCAATCGAGGCATTTTACAACCACCAACGGGACCTGGTCTTACACCGCTAAAGTGACAAGCGAATACTCACATCAGTTAGGGAGTCTCTTCGAAAATGACAGTTACGGTACGGAATACATGCTCGGAATCAATGCCTGGCCGAAGGATGAACAGGCAGAAATTGACCTGTTCAATGCTTCGGCAAAATTTTTCGGTCAAGCTTTCGGATATGCTAAATCACTGGGCATCAAGATTTGTGTGGGAACAGAAACACCGCTGATTGTTCCCAAAAAGGTGAAAGCGAAAAATCCGAATGCCTCAACGAAAGACTATTATACCGGGATGTTTGAGTGGATCAAGAAGAATTACCCGATTGATTATTACTGGTACTGGACACCGGAGGACTGGACCTGGAGCGGGAACACGAAGGAACATTTGCAACTAACGATTGACGATTTGAATGCAGCGCAGGAAGCGGTGGATGCGGTGGGCAATCCGTTCCAGCTGGCCACCTGCGGATGGGTGCTGGGGCCGGTTCAGGACCGGTCGATGTTTGACCAGTTTCTGCCGAAGAGCTGGCCGATGAGTTGTATCAATCAGCAGGTGGGATTTACTCCTGTGGATCCCGGATTTGCCCGCGTCACCGGTCGTTCGCTTTGGGCGATTCCCTGGATGGAGGATGATCCGGCTTTAACCGTTATGCAGCTATGGGCCGGCCGTATGCGGGCTGATGCCGCAGATGCCCTGGCCTATGGATGCGATGGGTTTATCGGGATACACTGGCGGACGAAGACGCTGCAGACCACGGTCAGTGCACTGGCACAGGCGGGGTGGGGGATCGTGACGCGTGACGCGGAGCGCGTGACGGATTCTGTATCTCGCTTCACGCTTCACGCATCACGTGTCACGCCTCCACAGGCCGACTCTAATTTCCTCCGCAAAACCCGTGATCTTCCTGTCGACGATTTTTACGCCGATTGGGCAATCGCGCAATTCGGCAAGGAGGTGGCGGATTCGATGGCACAGTTCATGATCAGCCTTGACGGACAGGAAGTTTCTATTAACGCCGGGGGCGGCAAGAA
>CAYQFT010000338.1:0-1913 GCA_964416825.1 uncultured Porphyromonadaceae bacterium | reverse complement strand
GCCCCTTGTGCAATGATATCGAAAACTTGTACATTGGTAAGCCCGATAACAGGGAAATCCAGTCTTTGTGATTTGTAATTTACGTTTTGAATGGTTGTTTTGTCCCTGACCAGGGCGTAAAGCATGGTGGCACAAAATCCTTCTACGCTGGGATAATCGGTAAGGGTACGGGAGATTTGCGAAAAATTATTCGCCGGTTCAGCCAATTGCATCAGCAGATATTCTCCTGTGGTGGTTTCAGAAAAATATGCGAAATCTTCCACAACATAACCCCTTCCATTCACTTCTCCCATTCCGTGGTTGTCAAAAAAACCTGCCTGGCTGTCCAAAGTTCTTTGAACTTCATTTCCCACTACCAGATTGATAAAATAGTGAGCGGTTTCATGGGCAATATCCTCAGCCGTTATGTCAGGGGCATTCCATCGGAAATTAATCGTGGGATGATAGATAGGGTAAAAGGTGCCAACGGGATATGGTCTCCAGAATGCAGCATAAGAGTTAGCCCCGCCGTAAGCATATTGGACTGATTTGGCATTCTGAGCAACGATAACGGAGCTTTTCAATGCGGGATTTAAGGCAGCTATATAATAATCTTGCAGGAAGATCAATGACTGCAGAGAGATGGCACTTCTTTTTTCGGTATCTGTTGATTCTTTTTTAATGCTCTCGAACCAGAACAGATCGGCCCCTCTTTTTTTTCCGCTTTTAAGGGATGCGGGAAGTTCATAGGGCTGTGGTAAAGCAAAATAGAACTCGGTACTGTCTTCAGAAGTCCCCATATTGGGCAAACCGTTCCACGATTCAGAAAGCATTCCATTATATAAACCCTCCGGATAACCGTACATCATTCCCAAAACCTGGTCTCCGGGAGGACACAGAATTCTGACCAGCAGCTCTGCCGTGCTGCTGTATTCTATTTTATAGCCCTTCCCTGCAAATGGAGCAGGCACACCGGATACGATCCGGCTCACTTTCACCGTAGCGCTTGCAGTGATGTCGCCGAAGCCAAAATCATAACCGGATAACGAGTCATGCAGGATATTTCCGGGTAACAGGGTATAGGTGGATGTCGGACCAAAGCTCCACGTTTCGGGAGGGGTTTCGGCAGGCGGAGTCTCTTCTTCTTTTTTGCAACCAGTGAGTAACATGATTGCCAATCCTGCGAAGAATAACGGGAAAATCCAAACGCTGTTGATTTTTTTCATGACCGGGATTTTGGTTATGCAAAAATGGGAGGAAGATGGAAGGCCTGCAATAGCCCAGGAAGGTCATTTTCATCAAATGTAAAATGGTAAAATGTAAAATGGTAAAATGGGGGTCAGATTAACTTTTCCTTAAAGGCTTTGATTACCACCTGCGACCGGGAGTGGACCTGGAGTTTGTCGTAGATGTTCTTGATGTGGTTCCGCACGGTCTGCACGCTGATGAACAATTTATCCGCGATCGCCTCATTGCTCATCGCCTGGGTGATGAGGGCCAGGATCTCCTTTTCACGCGGGGTTAGCGAGGAGGGCGATTCCTGCGTGGTAATTTTAGGTTTGAGAAACGCCATCACCTGCTTGGCCACCATGGGGGTAAGCGCGGCTGCGCCTTCGTATACCTGCTGGATGGCATCCAGGATCTTCGTCGGACTTGATTTCTTCAGGATATACCCGTCGGCGCCGTTTTTGATCGCCTCGAGGATGTGATGATCATCCTCCAGGATGGTAAGCATGATGATCTTCTGCCCGGGATACTTTTTCTTGAACATCGGGATGGCTTCGATGCCGGTCAGCCCCGGCAGGTTGATGTCGAGGAGCATCACATCCGTTTCGGTATCGTTCTCCAGGGCTTCTTCAATCGAAGAATAAGCCCAGGCAAGGGTATAATCTGAAAAAGAGGCGATCAGGTACTCCAGGCCCTGCCTGAATTCA
>CAYQFT010000337.1:0-1940 GCA_964416825.1 uncultured Porphyromonadaceae bacterium | reverse complement strand
TTGCCATGGATGATCACCGAGGTGGTATCATCCGGCATGTTCAGGATCTTAACGATGGAGGCCATGGTGCCTACACGGTTCAGATCTCCCAGCTCGGGGTCCTCAATGGTTGTATCCCGCTGGGCGACAACACCGATGGAGGTATTATTCTTGTAAGCCTCCTTAACCAGCCGGATCGATTTATCGCGACCCACGGTGATCGGGATTACGACGCCGGGAAACAGAACAGTATTGCGAAGTGGCAGGATCGGGAGAGTTTCCGGAACCTCCGCAATCGCCAACTCCTCTTCATTACCATCGGAAATTAACGGCACAAAATCCGTATCGTCATCTCCGATATCAAAAAACAGGTTATTTCCCAATTTCATTCCCACTGTATAAAGCAAAAAAAAGCCCCGTACCGGGGCTATGGGTTTTTATCGTCAGAATTACTTCTTTTGACGTATTTCCTTGGTCTTTTCGAACCGACGGTTGAACTTATCAACACGACCCGCCGTATCAACCAGCTTCATCTTACCGGTGAAGAATGGATGTGAGGTGTTAGAGATTTCAATCTTGACCAACGGATATTCAACTCCGTCAACCTCAATCTTTTCGCGCGTATTAACCGTGGATCTCGTGATAAAGGTATATTCGTTCGAGAGGTCTTTGAATGCAACCTGACGGAAATTCTTAGGATGAATATCTTTTTTCATTTCTCCATTACTTTAGGGGTCGCAAAGATAAGGACATTTTCCTGTTTTTCAAATATTCTGACCAAATTATTCATCTTTTTTGAGGGAATCTTTACGCAAAGTGCTATTGCCCCTCTCATTGGTGAACCGGCTGAATGGCACCGACGGATCCAGCATGTACCTGAAGGTGACATGCTTCTTCATGGGCACTGCACCGATCTGCTCATAGACCTTGCGCATCCGCGGATTATAGTCGCCCACCCAGGAAAGTTCAATCTCCGTATAATGCTTACGGGATTTTGTGGACTTGGTAAACTGAAGGAACAGGGAGCCGATCACTCCTGAATTCTGATATTCAGGAATCACTCCGGCAATCAGCACCCGGTTGCGGGTGATCGTCTTTCCGTTCTTCAGAAGCATGAATTTCAGCATCTTATACCAACTATTGACCCTTCCATTGAAATGGGCGAGCACCTGGTTCAGGTCGGGGAAAGCAATTACCATTCCCACCGGGCGCTCATCCTTGTAAGCAAACCAGATAAAATCCTCAACAATGACAGACTTTGCGCTCTCCATAATTCCATCGAGATCCCGTTCGGTCATCGGAGTAAAATCCTCCAGGTAATCCGCCCAGGTCGTATTAAAGACCGAAACCAGATCACTGATATATTTCCCCGAATTCGCTTTTTCGTAATGTCTGAAAGCATACCCGGGCCGCGAAGCCTGGTACTCGGCAAATTTTACCATGCGTTCCGGAAAGGGTTTCGTTATATCGATATGGTAGGAGTACTGCTGAAAGAAGTCCTGAAATCCATAGTTCTCAAACAATTTCTGATAATAGGGTTTATTATAGGGCATCCCGTATCCCTGATGCGTGAAGCCCTCCACCAGAACCCCCCAGTTACTGAAGTTCTCACCGAAATTTACACTTCCGTCCATTGCCTTCATGCCCCGCTCCAGCAGCCACTTTTTCCCGGCATCAAAAAGAATATTTGCAGCCTCCTGACTATCAATGCATTCAAAAAACCCAATTCCGCCAGCCGGCACCTCGGATCTACGGGCCTTGTGGTAATTTACAAAAGCAGCAATCCGTCCGATACTCGTACCGGAATCATCCGTAAGTATCCAGCGGATCGCTTCACCTTCCCTGAAAAGGTCGTTCTTCGAAGGATCAAAAATATTCTCGATCTCCATATCCAGCGGCGCAATCCGGTTCGGATCCCCCTGATATAAAATCCGTGCCGCATCATAAAAGGTCCGGAAGTT
>CAYQFT010000336.1:0-1971 GCA_964416825.1 uncultured Porphyromonadaceae bacterium | reverse complement strand
TTGTCAAAGGAGATGCTGACGAACTGAATATTTTTACCCCGATATTCCTCTTCGATCACCTTAAGATACGGGATCTCCTTGATGCACGGAACGCACCAGGTGGCCCAGAAATCGATGTATACAAATTTTCCCTGCAGCTCCTTCAGCGTTACCGGCTTGCCGGTAACATCATGGAGGGTCACGTCCGGCGCCGGGCTTCCCTCGAGCATCCCCTTCATTTTGATATATTTCTCCTGCACTGCTGCTGCAATTTCCGGATACGGACAGCCGCTGCCGAACTCATCATATACTACCTTCCGGAAATCCCGAGCCAGTGCATAGGCCATATATTCGTAAGCAACCGGTCCGGGCAGCTCCTTTTTCACCAGCGCATACACCGCATCCTCGCTGACTTCCCCGGAGTTTTGCAGTTGAGCCTTCCGGTGCATCACCGAGCTGAGATAATAGAAATACCCGATTCCATTAGGGCCAATGCGCTGCGGTGCGGGCAGAGAATCCAGGAACGAATAGTAATCCGCAGGCAGCATGACCTCCTTGCCCTTATTGAACCCGGCATGGCTCCCCGGATACGCGATCTTCGACCGGATGGCGCCGGTGATATAATCGGTTTTGTAGACATCCACCAGTCGCGGGCTTAACTTGTGCTTACGCATGTATTTGGCCAGGAAGGCTAGTTTCTCATCGCGAAGCTGGTCGGTAACCCGCTTCATATCATCGGGTTGACGAAAGGTGTAATTGTAATAGTTACCCAGATATTTGTACTTGTAGGCGTCGTAGATATCGGCTTCACGGTTCACGAAGGTACAGTTGACCGAGCCCTTTCCCTTAAATTTCAGCGTTTTGCTGATATCCTGAATATCCAGGTTCATGGTTACGCTGTCGCCCGGCTCCAGCCATACATACACCATCAGGAAATCAAACGACTCCACCGACATGCTCGAATCCCTGCCTTCCACCGTGGTGATGGTGTATTCGTAGGTCTTCGGCACCTTTCCGAGCGAAAAGAACCCTTTCAGCGGCTCCGCCGACTCCAGCACCAGCTTGAAGGACCCGTCGGGGTTCACCTTCATCGGGGTTTTCACCGTTGAACTCAGGAATTTATAGGCATCCCAGGAGAACGTGGTGGTCGAATCCGCGAAGTTTTTGAGGGTTCCTGTGAGGACGATGCGGGTTGATGGAGCGGCTTCAAGCGCCTGTATGCTCGCAAAACTATTGAAGAGCAAGGCGATAGCGAGGCTGAGGTAAAGTTTGGTTTTCATTTTTTTAAAATTTCTCGCAAAGACGCGGAGGCGCAAAGGGGCCAAGGCGCAAAGGAGCTAATTATTTCGTTCAGGAAAAATTGCCTTAACGTTTATCTGCCAGGCATGCAATTTCTCGGACAATTGTAAACGTATATCCGGCAAAGAATCCGCCAGGTTGGTTTTCTCACCGATGTCATCTTGAAGATTGTAGAGTTCCTGGGTGCCGTCGGCAAAGAATTCGATCAGTTTATAGTCGCCCAGTCGGATGGCGCTGCCCGGCTGACCGCCCTGGTTGCCGTAATGCGGAT
The DNA here is from genome assembly GCA_964416825.1 of uncultured Porphyromonadaceae bacterium. Classification (GTDB taxonomy): domain Bacteria; phylum Bacteroidota; class Bacteroidia; order Bacteroidales; family UBA12481; genus UBA12481. The sequence continues at coordinate 422 of CAYQFT010000336.1, read as the reverse complement.
AGAACCAGAACAGGGGTCGTTCCTGGGGTTTGACCCTCATTTTTTTCGGTTTGCCTTTCAGCAGCGGGACCACGCTGACGCCATCCAGATGCTGATCCGGAATTGGATCGAGACCGGCGATTTCAAGGATGGTAGGATAGAAATCCGTGCTGATCACCGGAAGATCACAAACCCTTCCGGGTTTGGCAACGCCAGACCACTTGATCAGCATGGGCTCCCTGATTCCTCCTTCATAGAGCCAGCCTTTTCCGGCCCGCAGGGGCAGGTTGCTGGTGGGGTGCCCTTCGGAGGTGGAGAGGCCGCCGTTGTCGGACATGAAGATCACCACCGTGTTTTTATCCAACCCGCTCTCTTTCAGATAATCCAGAACCTTACCCACTGCCTGGTCCATGGCCTCCACCATACCGGCGTATACCGCGTGG
>CAYQFT010000335.1:0-1984 GCA_964416825.1 uncultured Porphyromonadaceae bacterium | reverse complement strand
ACTCCCGAAAAGAGCAATTTGTCGACGGATTAGTCAACAATGCGGGCTGGGATCGTCAGTTTGCCGAAGACCAGTTTAATCAGTTTGCCCCCTTGCATGAAATCGGAAATGAAGTCGATTTTGTGCTGTCCGAATCCACACGACTCCGGAACCGCTACCCGAAAATCACGGTTGTACCCATGATTTACAAGGTTGAAGACAATATGTTATACCTCCTGAAAGAATAATTCTACTCCATTCATTTTTGTAAAATTTTATTTTTTTATATTTGTCCCTGAACAACAGCCTAAAAAATTTCAGGCACCATGGACAAACTACAACTTTACTATTTCTCAGGAACCGGCAATGCCCGTCAGGTGGCCGGATGGATAACAGACGAAGCTACAGAACGCGGCATTACAGCTGAACTCATCAACATCGTCGGTCTAAAAAGCCCGCCATCCCCTGAAAAGGGAACCATGGTCGGTTTCTGTTCCCCTACCCATGGCTTTAATCTGCCTCCCATCATGATGTACTTCATGTTCAGGCTGCCAAACGGCAATGGAAATCCGGCCTTTCTGGTCAATACCCGCGCCGGGATGAAACTGGGAAAGAAGATATATTTGCCGGGACTGAGTGGATTAGCCCAGTTTATGTATGCCATACTTCTCTGGATCAAGGGATACCATGTGGTGGGAATGAAATCAATCGACCTGCCTTCCAACTGGATTTCGCTCCATCCCGGATTGCGTGAAAAAGTGATCGTATCGATGTTTCAGCACTACAGGGAGAAAACAAGAAGTTTTGCCGATAAAATTTTTTCCGGGAAGAAGGTATTGACCTCACTGTATGACCTGATTCAGGATATCCTGATCAGTCCGGTTGCATTTGGGTATTTCTTTGTCGGAAGATTTATTCTCGCCAAAACCTTTTACGCAACCGCGAAGTGCAACAAATGCATGCTGTGTATCGAGCAATGTCCGGTAAAGGCCATCAGCCTGGTTTCCGACAGGCCCTTCTGGTCGTACAAATGCGAGAGCTGCATGCGGTGCATGAATGCCTGTCCCGAACGCGCCATCGAAACCGGACACGGTTACCTTTTCCTGATCATGTGGGCTTTATATGCATTTGTAGTCTGGCGGATGTGGGCCTGGGTTAATACGATCCTGCCTCTGCCGGATAATTTCCTGATCAGCTCCATTAAATTTACGGTAGAGTCAGCTCTGACACTGGCAGTAATAATACTGCTCTACAGAGTCTTACATTACATAAAGCAAATTCCGGTGATCCGTGAACTGATCATCTACACCTCCCTCACCCACTTCAAATTCTGGCGGCGCTACAAAATCAGGAAAAAGATGTTCCAAAACCCTGAAGAGGCAAAATCTCAATAACCTTGGGTGCAACCTACGGACCAAGCACCCCACTTGACTCCACCAGCCCCGCAAGGGGCATAATCTCAATAACCCTGGGTGCAACCCTAAACCGGACACTCTCATAGTCTAAGGATTTGGCGGACTCTCCCAGCCCCGCAAGGGGCATAATCTCAATAACCGTGGGTGAAGCCCACGGACCAAGCACCCCACTTGACTCCACCAGCCCCGCAAGGGGCTGAATATAAGTCCAAATTATGGAAAGAATCTTTCATCAATAATGATCCCAAATTCATCCAACAACCTCCGATATTCATCCTCAAAACTTTCCTTTATGTGATGCTCTCTTTGCTTTTTTATATAATTAATAATCAGCTCTTTATCCCTGTAGGCATATGTTAACGCCCCATATCCGTCACTCCAGCCCTGAAAAGACCTGAATTTTAAATCTTTTTTCAACCAAACTGAAGATGAAGTCTTCATATCACGCATAAAATCAGCTAATGCAAGGCTGGGATGCAAATCACAAAGTATATGTAAATGATTTTCAACACCATTAACTCTATATAGTTTGCAATTCTTGTTTTTAATATACCCCATAATATAGGCATATAACTCATTGGAATACTCAA
>CAYQFT010000334.1:0-2035 GCA_964416825.1 uncultured Porphyromonadaceae bacterium | reverse complement strand
AGGTTATATTCATCGGGCTGAAATCTCAGGGTGTGCTTTCCAAAGGACATCTCTTCCCGGTCGGCCAGCGTCGCAATAGTTCTCCCGAACAGGTCCAGTACCCCCACGGTTACCGGTCCTGTTTCTTTCAGCTTGAATGAAAACAGGGTGTACTCGTTGAACGGATTGGGCGAGTTCTGTTCCAGCGTAACCGATGTTTTATCCGTAGTTTGAATGCCCTCCGAGCCCATGGTCAGACTTGCGCCCCAGAGGCTGTTGATACCGTTGTCCTGGCGCGACCAAACGGCAAAAATCTTGTTATTGTGAGCACTTACACCGAGGTAGTGGCCGAAGAATGCGGTAGAATAGGGGGTGAACGGAGCATCACTGATCTTCATGTTCTCAAAACTGCTGCCGCCATCCCTGGAAATGGCCAGGTATACATCGGTCTGATTATCGGAATAGTTTCTTCGATCGTAATACAAAATATAGAGGTATCCTGTGATCGGGTCAACGGATATGAAATTGAAAAACTGATCTTTTCCGGCCTGGCCATTGTTCACCTTTTTAGGAGTCGACCAGCTGGCGCCGCCATCCCTTGAATTGATGATCCAGATATCGGAATCCGCTGCGCCGCCTCGTTTTTCCGACCAGTTAATATAGATCGAACCCTTATACCGGCTGGCGCTGCGGTCGCAGGCGATGACCGGAAAGCTGGGCGTGAGCTGCATCCCGGGAATCGTATAGATCCACTGGGCTGGCTGCGATACCCTGAGGTCATTCGCCAGCCAGGTGCGGCCCTCATCCGACGATTTGTCGAACATCAATCCTTCCGGACTCCACCAGCAGACATACACCTCGCCGTTCGGCCCGGTGGTGGGGTAGGAACCGTGCACGCTCATGAACCCACCGGATGCATTTCCTCCTTTTTTGCTTATCCTGATTTTATCGGACCAGGTGAGGCCGCGGTCCTCCGATCGGGCTATGAAAATAATGGTTGAATCCCGGGGATCGAGGCTGCCGTGTTTGTTGAATTGCGACCAACTGACATACAGATTACCATGGACCGGGTCAAAAGTTGCCCACTCCTTATCGATCTCCATGGTTCCGTTCAGTGCGGTGTAGCTGCCATCCGACCAGGATGCCTCAATATTGTTCATCTTCTGGCAGACCACCCGGCTCAGGTTCGGCACAAGGTGGAAGTAGTAGAAACTGCCCTGATCGTCACAGACAATGACCGGATCGCAGTTGACGCCGTAGGAGGAGCGCAGGACTCCATGCTGCCAGGTGAGCCCGCCGTCTTTGGAGAAATAGTAGTTGTTAGCATTGGCGCCGACCATAATTTCGTTCGTATTCTGCGGATTGATGCAGACGGAGGGCTCATTCGGATCCCAGCTGTTGATTGAGCTGCCGATCCGGATATTGGGTGACTGGCCGAAAAGTGCCGATTGTAGCAACAGGCCAATAATGGAGAAGCCTAGTGTTATTTTCATAATTCTATGATTTAATCTGTATAAAAAGGATTTTCCAGAGCCAGTTTCTTATGTTTTTGCTATGAGGATGAAGATGTAGTCGTCTGCTATGAAAGTTTCAATCCGGATGATTTCATAGCCGGTCTCCCTGGCGCTTTTTTCAATTCGGTCTTTGATCGGAGGAACTTTCGGATCCGGCTTGCTTCTGTCAATATGCAGTTCTTTGTCGAGTTCAGAATCCCGCATTTCCAGAATGGCCAGGATGGCGCCGGGTTTCAGGCTGTGTTTCAGATTTTTCAGCAGTTCATCGGGCTCGCTTAAATGATGATACGTGTAAACCATAATAGCCAGGTCCAGGGAATTATCAGGGAACAGGGGATCATCGACCTCCCCCACAATTGTTTTAACATTGGTGAATTCATTCTTCTTGCATCGGTCTTCCAGGTAATCCAGGCTATTTCTTTCAATGTCATTCGCCAGGATTTTTCCCGATGGTCCAACCTCCCGGGCCAGGTATACTGTGAACCTCCCACGGCCGGCACCGATTTCGCCAATCACCATGCCGGGTTTAACGCCGATTGCGT
>CAYQFT010000333.1:0-2037 GCA_964416825.1 uncultured Porphyromonadaceae bacterium | reverse complement strand
TGCCCGGATACATGAGTTCGATGTTGTCGGCATTGCTTTCCAAAACCGGGTAATCAGCAGGACTGCCGTTCAATTCATTGATGATGGAGTTGGAGGTTGCCTGGTCAACATTTGAAATCCTGACGGCGACTCTCAACCGAAGGGAGTTGCAATATTTCCGCCACTTGGTTACGTCACCACCGTTCAGAACATCACCGGCGCCGATGTCATCGGTACCGCCTGTCTTGAACAGGTCGGCAGCCTTCTTCAGGTCGGCAATGATACCCTTGTAGATATCTTCCTGCTTGTCGTATTTCGGGGCAATAATTCCCGAAGCTGCCTGTGCTGCCTCTGAATACGGCATGTCACGCCACTTGTCGGTGGCAACCTGTGTCATCTGCGCTCTCCAGGTAAGGGCTACTGCCAGCATGTTAGTTTTACCGTCCTTCTCCGCATCAGCGATGATCTTATTGATATTGGTGAGACCCGAATAATAGTCGCCCCACTCTTCGCCAGTGGAAAGGTAAGACTGGTTCCCGACTGCAAGCCTGGAACCGACGTGATTGGCATGTTGCGTCCCGCTGGTGCCAGGAGCGAAATTTCCGGCAAAACTCACAATTATTGCTCCCAGATGATTGGTGGTGGGAACAGCAGTAGGTTGATTGGGATTGGTGTTAATGGTCTCGAAATTCTTCGTGCATGCCCCCAGTATGGCCAGGAACATTATCAGGATGACCCCTATGTTTATTTGTTTTTTCATAATCCAATTTTCTTAATTGTTGCTTTAATCATTTGATCAACTGACATCTAGAAGGATAAAGCCAATTTGAAGCCAAGGGTTCTGGAGGTAGGGATCTGCATCTGCTCATATCCAACACCAGACATAGTGGTTCCAAACCCGGTCTCAGGATCAAGGTTCGTGTCGTTACTCTTGTCGAGATAAAGAATAGCCACGTTTCTTGCTACGAATGACACCCTTGCAGAGTACATACCCATTTTCTTGGTCAATTTTGCAGGAATGGTGTATCCGAGGCTCAGTTCGCGCAGTTTGATGAAGGATCCGTCAATCATGTGTAATTCAGTGGTCCTCCCGTATTGATTAAAGAAAAGCTGAGCCGTTACCCGTTTGGTATTTGGCGTGCCATCGGCAAGAACACCCGGAACAACGATACCCGTCTCCCTGACATTACTTTCTCCGGTAAACGGATTGTAGAGTGTGGACTCCAGATTACCCATACGTGTGGCCCAGAATCTGGTGCCGCTCACGATGTCACCACCCTTGCGGCCGTCGATCAGGATACCCAGATTGAATCCTTTATAGCTGAAAGAATTCTGCATACCTCCGATCCAGTCGGGAGTTATGTTGCCAAGTTCAAAGTTTCCGGGAGCAGCTTGGGTAAGACCGGCCGATGTGACAATCAGTTCGCCGGCATCATTCCTCAGATACTTTTGCCCCATGATGACACCATAGGGTTTTCCTGGCCTTGCTTCAATATAGGAACTCCACATGGAGGAAATCCATAGGGATTCAAGATCACCGTACAATTCATTAACGCTGTTGACGTTCCTGGCCCAGTTAAGCGTGAGTTCCCAATTAAAACCGCTTTTCGACCGGATGATTTCGGTTGATAAAATCAACTCAACCCCTTTGTTTTGAATCTCGCCGGCATTGATCATCATCCGGCTGTATCCCGATGAAGGGGCTATGTCAACCCCCATGATCTGGTTGGTTGTCTTCACATCGTAATAGGACACATCAAGTTTTACACGGTTGCTGAAGAATCTCATATCAAGACCTGCTTCAACCGATTTGGCAATTTCCGGCTTCAATCCTACCGGCGGGAGAGTGCCGGGCAGGTTAAACAGCGAAACTCCATTCCAGGGTGCTCCAAGCGAACCGAAAGTTGAGGCAATCTGATAAGGACCGGTATCGTTACCCACCTGAGCATAACTTGCTCTCACTTTTCCATAGGATAGGACGTCGGACTCGATCTTGAACGCATCGGTAAATACAAAACCCAAACTTACCGAAGGATAGAAATAGGACCAGCTGTCCTT
>CAYQFT010000332.1:0-2043 GCA_964416825.1 uncultured Porphyromonadaceae bacterium | reverse complement strand
AGCCGAATATTATTGAGCTGGAAGTCTCTGCAGAAATCTACATTCCAGGGAAAAAGTAAGCGGGCTGGTCAGGGAGTATATCGGGCTGGTTTATTTGCATCAATAAAGTGCTTTTTGAAAATCATAGCTGATATCGGTACAGCCGGTTGTAATAGGGATGCTGTTTATCAGGATAAAGGAAGTATATGGCATTATCATAAACCCTGATCTGATCGATTCCCGGAAATTCAGGCAAATTTATTGCAGCCCCGGCAATCCCTGCCGGTATTTCCAAAGGCTTGATAATCCATCGGGCTAATTGCCTGTCGAGCAGGTAAACTTTCTGGGTAACCGGATCGGTGAGGCAAGTCAGGCTTTTATATTTTACTCCTGTTGCATACGACTCTTTGTGGAAATCGATAGGAAAGGCCCTGGCAAACTGACCGTCGGTGTTGTACTGGAGAAGCGAATCCTTGAAGTAGTTGATAATATAGAGGTTATCGGCTGACGTGAATATTTCGTAAGGAACAGGCTGCCTGACAATCCGGTCGAACTTTGTTCCCTTTTTGTTGTATTGGTAAATGGTTGTCCACATATTAGCCAATTCAGGAATCCCCCATCTTGCCATCATCGCATCAATCTTTCGGGTGGCGGCCTCACTAACTTGATTAACAGAGTCTGTCAGGATTGCCAGAAGATATTTTTGAGGATCCCCCTGGCTGATATAGTAAATAATGGTTCCTTTTGAACCCGGGGTTCCCTGTGTATAGATCAGTTTCTGGTTAAAGGCCAGTTCAACCGGCTGCATAATCCTATAAAACAGCTCTTTTGATACCGGATATAGAAGCATAATCTGCCCTTTTTCACCGTGAAACAATTGAAAAACGGAGTCCCTCAGTACCAGGTGCACGTTTTGAAATACATCGGTAAAAAGCCGTTCAGCGCCTTTCACCGCCACTGAAGCAATCGTATCCCCGTATAGGTTGGACAGAAAAAGCCTTTGTCGGCTGGCCTGGTTGTTGATGAATCCCAGGAACCAGATCGCTTTCTCACTGATTGAATAATCCTGAATTGAATATTGGTCCTTCGGGGTAATGATCCTTAACCTCCTCGCACTGATCTGGACCTCATCAAGATCAGTTGTTTTCTGGCTGATCCTGATGGTAACCAACTCTTTGGTGTTTCTCGTGACCTCATAAACCGATGTTCCGTAGGAGACATGCGTGATTTTCAGGGTGGTCGGTAATCTCCTCACAGAAAGCCTGAAGAGCCCTGTGCTGTCGGTAATGGTCACCTCCCCGGTCTTGGCTGCCACATGGGCTCCTGCCACAGGAGTGCCTGCTTCTTTGTCGATGATCCGTCCCGATATCCCGATATTCTGGGCATGCGTGCCAACAACAATGGCAGTGAGGCTAATTATGAAAACTAGTTTCCTGAACATAATCTGGAATTGTATTGGGGGGGACTAATCAAAGATACAAAAACTCACGTACCTTTAATTGTCTATCTCCAACTGGTATGATAATCCGATATAAACGCTGGCAGTTTTGGCTAACCCTGGTCCTTGGTATTGTTTTTTCAATTCAACCTATATATGGAATTCTCCTGTTCGATAAAATCGATTTCTGGTTTTTGGCCGAACTGGGGCTTTCGCTATATTTTATTTTCATCGCCATTTACCATCGCATTAAGGGGTACGTGGTTATTCGGGACGGGACTATTACCACCTATCAACTTAGAGCCCGGACCCTGCGACTGAGTGAAGTTGAACAATATTATACCGACGCAACCGGTGATTATTGCCTGGTAGCCGGTAAAACCAAACTTCGGATTAATCCGGAATGGATTGAAGAAGAATCCCTTGAAGAGCTGCTTCTTGTTCTGGATGAAGTAGCTGAAAGATTGAACTGACTGCAATCGGATTCTGGTTCCCCGGCCAGATAAATGTGTTTTGAGGTAAACCAAACCAAATTTTTTCACTCTTTTTTGTTGCATAGTAAAAAGTCTTATTTAACTTTGCAGCACAAAGTACTTTTAAAAATGGAGAAAGAACGGGATTATAGT
>CAYQFT010000331.1:0-2056 GCA_964416825.1 uncultured Porphyromonadaceae bacterium | reverse complement strand
GAGGCTGTACGCAAATTGGAATGTGACTCCCGGGCTGGCGAAAAAGGTGGTGGTCCCGTTGAATTTTGCATCCAGGGTGGAAAGTGAAATCTTATACCCGGGGGCTGCCTTCAGGGTGATCTGGAAATAATCGGTATTGGTTGTTGAGATCCCGTTATTCTGGAATCCTGTGGTCCGGAATGAGTGAATACCCCCGGATGCCGGTGCACCGGGGCCACGGGTGATGTTACTTGATCCTTCTGAATTGACAAGGTTCACATGAAATGTGGTGGCCGGGAAGGTGACCGGGGCGGTTTGACCATAAAAATTCCAGGCAGCGATCTGTCCGTGGCCGACAAAACATGACAGAAGAACCATACAGGTGATAAAAAAGATCTTTTTCATGATTTTTTTCTGCTTAATCTGCTTTGTGGTGAAAAGGTGAGGGGATTGTTAATAACTTTTTGTGAGCAGGTGGGCAGGTAGGCAGGTGGGCAAGTGGACAGGTGAGTTAAGGAGGATTTTATTGTAATTTTGGCCACTCAAAATATAAAACATGCGAAACCTGGTCCTTTTCATCTCGGTATTTTCACTTCAACTGGTCGTGCAACCTCTTTTTGCCGGGAATGGCGATTCGGTGCTGATCCGGAAGATCTGTACCGAAGCGCTGTCAAATCCGGTCGCATATCACAACCTTGATTTCCTGTGCAATAAGATCGGTGGACGACTTTGCGGATCTCCGGAGGCTGAAAAAGCTGTTCAGTGGGCGAAGCAGGTTCTTGACGGGATGGGGCTGGATTCGGTATACCTTCAGCCGGTGATGGTTCCACACTGGGAGCGGGGAGCGAAGGAGACCGCGAAGGTTATTTCGGAACAAACCGGGAATCATGATCTGAATGTTTGTGCCATCGGAGGATCAGTTGCCACAGCTGCAGCAGGAATTACCGCAGGTGTTGTCGAGGTGAAAAATTTTGAACAGCTCAAAGTCCTTGGGAGGGAAAAGATCGAAGGCAAGATCGTTTTCTTCAGCAGGGCAGCTGACCCTGCCCCCATTTACACATTCGAAGCGTATGGGGGCGCCGTCGATCAGCGGGCACGCGGAGCGATGCAGGCAGCCCGGTATGGCGCTGTTGCAGTAGTCGTCAGATCGGTCACACTCGCTCACGACAACAACCCGCACACGGGCATCCATCATTACGCTGATTCCGTAAAGGCGATCCCCGCCATGGCAATCAGCACCAACGATGCCGACAGCCTTTCAAAGTGGCTTCAGCGCAACCCTGGTCTGAAGATGTTTTTACAATCGTCGTGCATCCTGCATCCCGAAGCCTTGAGTTACAACGTGATCGGCGAGATCAGGGGCAGTGATTTCCCGACAGAAGTTATTGCCTTTGGAGGCCATATCGATTCCTGGGACATCGGACAGGGTGCGCATGACGATGGCGCAGGCGTGGTTCAGACCATCGAAGTGCTGCGGCTCTTCAGGGAGCTGAACATCAGGCCGCGTCACACCCTTCGTGTGGTCGTCTTCATGGACGAGGAGTATGACCAGCGGGGAGCACATGTTTATGCAGCAGCGGCAACCAGGAGGTCGGAACAGGGTTTGGAAAAGCACATCGCCGCCATCGAAGCCGACCGGGGCGGATTTACCCCGCAAGGCTTTTCTATCGATGCAACCGATGAACAGGTAAAAAGGATCAGCGAATGGAAACCGTTGCTGCTTCCCTATGGCCTGTGGAACATAGCAAAGGGAGGCAGCGGAGTCGATATCCGCGACCTGAAGCCTCTCGGAATACCGCTCATCGCCCTCGTCACCGATTCCCAGCGATATTTCGATTACCAGCATGCAGCAAGCGACACTTTTGACAAGGTTAACGTTCGTGAGCTGGAACTGGGGGCTGCGGCCATGGCGGCGATGGTGTGGATGATTGATACAAAATGGTGACCGGGTGGGCAGGTGGGCAGGTAAGCGGGTAAACGGGTAAACGGGTTAGCGGGTTAGCGGGCCGTCATCTGGCGGCTATAGGTTTATAAACCAATATCCAGGGCGATCGGTTGCATCGATTCAATTGCCAGT
>CAYQFT010000330.1:0-2058 GCA_964416825.1 uncultured Porphyromonadaceae bacterium | reverse complement strand
TGCTGCCTTCATTATAATTATCTTGTTCACCTTGAATGCCTTATCCGATCTTGATTCCAAGAAAATCTGCCGGGAGATGAACCTCCAGCCCGGTTTGATTTCATAGGCCAACCTTATCAGAAATGCACTATCTGAATACAGGAAGGTCAATCCCTCTTTGCTTGTTGAAACCGTGGGTTTTGGCAGGTTTAAGGAACTCAGTTCCCTTCCATCCAAGGTTACTGAGAATTGATCTTCTCCGAAATCCACTTTGGTTTCCGTGATTTTATCGGTCAGCAGAATACTGCCTTTGTCACTGAAGTCGATTTTAATGAACTCATTCTGAAGAATCTGCTTGCTGCAGGATGACAAAAAAGCAACTGTAAGGAGTGCCGCAGGAAGGATTAGTAATCGTTTCATGTGAATAAGTGTTTATCTTACACCAAAGTAACAAAAAAGAAATCCAGTACCTTTATCTGTTTAAGAAAATGAACATGAAAAGCTTCAACTACCTTGTCCTGTTTATCTTCCTGACGACGCCGGCCACTGCGGCTTGCCAGTCGGTTGTTGCGGGCTCGATCGCCTCATGGAACATCCGCTACAACAACCCCGGCGATGGGGTCAACGCCTGGCCCAATCGTAAAGAAAAGGTATTCAAATTGATACATGAAGTGAATCCGATGATTCTATGCCTGCAGGAAGTGCTGAACAACCAGTTGAAGGATCTGGAAAAGGCGCTCCCGGGCTTTGCATGGGTAGGCGTTGGCCGCGATGATGGAAAAGAAGCAGGGGAATATGTCCCGATATTTTACCGTACCGATGTTTTCACCCTGGTCAAAACCGACTGTTTCTGGCTCTCCGAAAAGTCTCACACCCCGGGTGCACTGGGCTGGGATGCCTTATGCCCAAGGATGATCGTGTGGGTCTGTCTGCGCGAAAAAGCCACCGGAGATACCCTGTTCGTTTTCAACACCCATTTTGACCATATGGGAGTGAAAGCCCGTGACATGAGCGGAAAAATGATTGTTCATGCCGCCGACAGCCTTGCCGGCAAACACAAAACCTTGGTAACAGGCGACTTCAATTCCACCCCCACCGATGCCGGCTACCTCAATGTCATCGCCGGCGGCTTCTCCGACAGCCGCCTGGTCACCCGAACCCCGCCCGAGGGCCCCGAATACACGTTCACCGGCTTCGATATCACCAAGCCCCATGGAAATCGGATCGACTATATCCTGGTCCGCAACCTCCCATCCGTTCGGTTCTACCGAGTTAGGGCGGATCATGACGGGACGAACTACTACTCGGATCACCTGCTCCTGGTTGCTGGTTACTAGTTGCTGGTTGCTCGTTACTGGTTGCTGGTTGCTGGTTACTGGTTGCTGGTTCATGCCAGAACTTGTCATCCTGACGAAAGTCAGGATCCCTTGCCTCGGAGCACCGATCAGTGGATTCCGGCCTTCGCCGGAATGACACGCCGATGCGAGAACCAGTAACCAGGAACCAGCAACCAGCAACCTTCTTCGACCTTTCTGCCTATCTTTCGTATTATCTATTGTAAACCATTCCAATGAACCTGGGTATAACCGATCACCTGCTTGAACGATTAAGGGCCAAAGACCCTGCTGCGATGCAGGAACTGATGCGCCTGACCCGGAGGTTCGCATGGGAAACTGTTTACCGGATGACGCGGAGTCGCGAGGAGTCGATGGATATTATCCAGGAAGCCTACATCCGGGTGTGGAAAAATATCGGGCAACTGGATCAGAAAGGTTCTTTTACATACTGGTTCCGGAGCATCCTCAGGAACCTCACAATCGACTGGATGCGGAAAAACAAAAAACTGTCCGCCGTGATGATCCGCACAGATTATGACCCCGAATCCCCCGGCAGCGAGCGGAGTGCGGACCGGGAGATGGAGTTGAGTGAGTTGATTGAGTTTATTAAGGTTTGGATTCCCGGACTGCCAGAGACTCAGCAAACGGTTTTTGTGCTGCGCGATATGGAAAACCTGAGTATCCGCGAAGTGATGGACGAAACAGGACTAACGGAATCGAGCATAAAATCGAGCTTATACAT
>CAYQFT010000329.1:0-2064 GCA_964416825.1 uncultured Porphyromonadaceae bacterium | reverse complement strand
TATGAGCAGGATGCGGATTCCAGCCGCCGATCCCGAGCATGATAAAGAAGCCGACTATGTAGGCGACGGTTACATGCCATCCTGACTTGATATAGTTAAGCGTGTTCTTGGCTTCGGGATACATATTTGAGAGTGCGACCCCTGCCGAGGAACCGAACCAGATCATGGAACCGCCGAACCCGACAGAATAAGCGAGCATTCCCCAGTCGTAGCCACCCTGCTCCAGGCAGAGCTTGGTAAGGGGTATATTATCGAAAACTGCGGATACAAATCCAAGAATGAACGCACTGACCCAGGAGGCGGGCGGTAATTCCTCAACCGGCATCAGGGAGGCAATCGTAACCAGCGACATCAGGAAAATTGTGCCTCGCCAGGCATTGCTCAGTTCGATCCAGGGGGTTTTCCGGAAGGTTGCTCCGATAAATATGGCAATCCACACTCCAATTGCCGGGAAATCCAGGGTATAGTTGGTAACGATGGCCAGCACCAGGATCAGCATTACGATCAGCAGCTTGCCTTTGTCAATCCTGATGCTAAGGTCATTGTGCATCACAATGGGCTGGTAACGGTGCTGCTGGATGGCTCCGGCTACCCCGAAAATGAAGAAGGAGGAAATTGAGGCGATGAATGCCTTGGTAACCCAAAGCGGGTTAACGCCGTCGATCCACATAAGGGTTGTTGTGGTATCTCCCACAACCGACCCGGCACCACCGGCGTTACTTGCAGCCACAATGGCAGCAAGAAATCCCAGGTGAACCTTCCCTTTGAACAGGACCAGTGCCATGGTGCCTCCGATCATTGCGGCGGCTATATTATCGAGGAAAGAGGAGATGAACATGATCAGGAACAGCAGGACCACGCCTCCAAGCCAGCTGTTAGGCAGGTACCGGGGCAGAATTTCCGGAATCCTCGACTCTTCAAAATGCTTTGCCAGAATGGCAAACCCAAAGAGAAGACCCAGCAAATTCAGCAGGATACGCCATTCTCCTTCTTTTTCCGGCGTCCCGGTTATGTGCTCAATCAGGTTGAATCCCGGATCGAAAATGAATTTAAAGGCAAGGACCACCACCAGACCGATGATGGCCACCTGCATGGTTTTTTTGTGGAAAATGGCCACACAGGCGAGCGTGATAGCGAATAAGATGAACTCAACCCGGACCGGTCCAATAGAAGGGATGGTCCCGCTGCCGGCGGCAAAAGATAAAACAGGAAAAAGCAGCAGTCCAGCTGCCAGAAGAAGTAAACCCTTCATTGAAATCTTTCGAGAAATTGTGTCCATCCGATTATTTTTTAGCCACCAAAGGTATATGCAATTGTTATTCATTATCCGGATTTTTTACGAGCGGTTTATGACATTTATCAGTGATAATAATCATTGAAAGCACGCGTGTTACAGACGTAGCTTTAGGGTGGGAATCAGAATTCTCAGATACACAGAATTTATTCTGTAATATATTTAAATTCAGCAAGTTAAAATGTCAGGTACGCTATTGATCCGTGATGTTACCCTCCGCGACGGGCAACAATCCCTTTTCGCCACCCGCATGACGCAGGCCCAGGTTGAAAAGGTGCTCCCGCTATATAAAGATGCCGGTTTTTATGCCCTGGAGGTTTGGGGTGGCGCTGTGCCGGATTCGGTGATGCGATACCTGAACGAGGATCCATGGAACCGGCTGACCAAAATCAAGGAAGCCATCGGCGATGCTTCGCACCTTACCGCCCTGAGCCGTGGCCGCAACCTGTTCGGCTACAGTCCTTATCCCGATGAGGTGATCGAAGGTTTCAACCGGCTGGCGGTGCAGTCGGGGATCAGCATCATGCGAATCTTCGATGCGCTGAACGATGTGTCCAATATGGTCAGCACCATTAAGTATGTGAAGCAGAACGGGGGCATTGCCGATTGTGCGATCTGTTACACCGTGGATCCTCACTTTGCCGCGATGGAAAAGGTAAAAGCTTTCTTCACCGGCCGCACCCTGCCCCGGAATATTTTTACGGTGGATTATTACATTCAGCTGGCGGTGATTCTGGAGCAGATGGGAGCCGACATGATCACGGTGAAGG
>CAYQFT010000328.1:0-2094 GCA_964416825.1 uncultured Porphyromonadaceae bacterium | reverse complement strand
TTTTTCTTCAACCTGTGGAGGAAAAATCACATCAGATTAACGATCTGGCGCCTGTTTTTTGTCAGCATGCTGGTCCATGTGGTGATGCTCGCATTGGTCATTACCCTTCCAAAAGAGCTTGGGGCCGAGACTTTCAGAAGGATCGTCTTTCCCGTGCTGGTGATTTATCCGGCAGCAGCCGTGCTGATCGGCAAGATCCTGATCGACCAGGAAGCCCGGAAACGGGCCCTTGAAGAAGCAGATTTTGCCAGAAAACAAGCCGAACAGGCCAACAAACTGAAGGACTCCTTCATATCCAACGTCTCCCACGAGATCCGAACTCCCCTCAATGCGATACTGGGCTTTACCAACCTACTGCAAACGGATGATCCCGGAAAGTATAGTCCGGAGGAAAACCGGTTTTTCGACCGCATCAATCAGGCCGGTAACCGGCTGATGCGAACAGTCGACCTGATCATTAATTTCTCCAGGCTTCAGATCGGAGATTTTGTGGTCAACAAGAAAGAGATTAATCTTGCCGAACTGATTGAAAACCAAATCAGTGAAATTGAAGCGTTAGCGGTTCAGCGCAAAGCCCCGATTGTTTTCACCAACCAGTTGAGCAATGCCCTGATTATCAGCGACTACTTTTGCGTTTCTCAGTCGGTTGCCCAGATTCTTACCAATGCAATTAAATTCAGCAACGGTGAAAAGGTTGACATCCTGCTTTTCTCCAGCCTCGAGGGATACCAAACCATCGAAATCCGCGACCATGGCATTGGCATCGCCAGCGAGCATGTCAATACACTTTTCTCTCCCTATACAACGGAAGAACAGGGTTTAACCCGTTCTTACGGGGGCCTCGGCCTGGGCCTCTCACTCGCGAAAAAACTGCTGGATCAGATCGATGCGGCAATCGAAGTGAAGTCGGTCAAAGGCGAAGGAACCATTTTCACCATCACTTTTCCGCCAGAATCAGCCTGGATTCTTTTAAAAAAAGGGAAGCCACAAAGACGAGCAGAGAAATCCCGGCAAAAAGCGTAAGATAAAATCCCAGGTGCTGGTTATGATTGACACTCATCCCGGCCACAAACAGAATCCCGGTAACCTGGCCAACCCACAGCAGCAGACCCTGCGACATGGATTCCGGCGCCGGATAGCTTACTTCAGCAGCATATTGAAACCCGATAGGGCCGGCGCTCATCACAAAGAATCCGAGAATAAACGAGGAGATCAGGGAAATCATGAAAACAACCGAGTGATTATCCGATAAACGACTTGCGAAGGCCAGTCCGAAAAGCCCTGGAATCATTCCGGCGAGGCAGATGACCAGAAATATTTTTCTTTTTCTGTATTTATCCGATAGTGCCGGCAGAATCAATGCCCCGATAATCCCACCGATCAGCATCAGACCTCCGATGAGGCCGTTGGAGTCCTGAATCCCGGCATGAGCGGTTATGGCGTCCGTCATGGAACTCACCGCATTAAATATTCCCAGGCCAATCAGGAAAAGAAAAAGGGTAATAACCATGTCGCGCTGCCGGAACAGGTGCGTCATGCCTTTACGGAAGGGATACCGCACATATGCCTCCTCAGCCGGCGGCTCCGGGGGATGCTCGCGGATCAGGACCAGCGACAATACCGAGGCAGCCAGCGAAATCACACCGTACAACATAAGCATTCGTTCAAATCCCTGGCCGTATCCGGGCTTCAGGGGATCTGAACCGATCAGCATCGGGGTCACAAGCATCGCAATAATGATCCCCAGGTATTGCGCCAGGGCTGAGAGGCCCGCGGCAAGGGCCCGCTCCTTCATCGGAAACCAGCGGACCGTGACAGCAGTCACCGCATTCAGGATGAAAGGCTGCGCCACCGACAATCCGATCTGGGCAATTAAAACACCGGTGTAACTGTCAGCAGTCAAAGCCTTTACCATTGAAAACACCCCCGTCAGAACGGCGCCGATCGCCAGTCCCACCCGGATGCCATAGGTATCAATAATATAAGAAGCCGGAATGCTAACCACCACGTAGATAACCATATAGAGCATGGCCAGGAAATCGATGTTCAGCACGGAAGCCGGATCAAACTGGCCGGCATAGAAAACGGCTGCCG
>CAYQFT010000327.1:0-2106 GCA_964416825.1 uncultured Porphyromonadaceae bacterium | reverse complement strand
TTTGCACCCAGGGATTTCGGGCAGTATATGGCATCGGACCTGACTTCCCCGGTTACAAAATTGCAGCTTGGGATCTGTGACAATGGAGCCGACTATAATAATGATCCGCTGCGGGACGATAAAAAAATTGTAGTGGAAGAGATTACGCTGGGCATGGATCTTCCATTGTATACCGGAAGCTTTCGCCTGGCTCAGCATCGGTACCGATTTTCAGTGGCTACCTCCCTGTCATCGGTGATCTGGTTTGACTTTCTGAATAAAAAATCGTCGCCGATCCTGAATGTGGATTACCGGATCGGGTTTCCCGAAATCTATGTCCGAAGGGAATTCCAATATAAGTACCTGAAAAATATATTGTTGCGGGTGGCCCTGCTACAGCATGAGAGCACCCATATCGGGGATGAGCTCACCCTGTACCGCAAGGATGCCGGGTTTCCCATTACACGGATCAATGTCTCGTATGAATCCGGTGAAGCCTCCCTAACCCTTAATGATCCTTCCCGTATCAGGAAGGATAATCATGCTTTAACAATTGGAGGCAAACTCCTGTACAAAAACGATATAAGCGATGGGTATTACACGATGCAATCCTGGGAAGGGGATGAAGCCTACTTTGTCGCATCCGTCAGAAGGCTGGAATGCTACCTCCGGTACCAGTACGACGGCCCTGCAAGCCGACTCCGGATCGGGCGCTTTTATCCGGTCTTCTCCGCCGAGCTCAGGGAGTGCATCCGGTATGGATATTCGTATTTCGAAGATGATCCGGCCTTATCCACCGGCTTCCGGGAGGTGAAAGGAGTTGAGGAATACGTTCCCTGCCTTAATGTTTATGCAGGATTCCAGGATCGTGGACGGTCGGGCTACCCAGGCCGGATCGGCGCGTACCTCCGGTATTATTCCGGGATCAACCCCCATGGTCAGTTCCGCAACATCCCGGGTTTTTCTTTCTTTAGCCTTGCCCTGATTTACAGAAACTTCTAACCACCACCGAAATGCATTGCTCAAATCTTAAAATCTTACGTCTTTCTTTCATCTTTCGTCTTTCTTCTTTCTTCTTAATCCTTTCTTTCTTCTTTCGCCTTTCTTCTTTCGCCTTCCCTGGTGACACATTAAATATCAAGAACTTCGGTCTAAATCCAGATTCCCGCATCAACGCTGTTCCCTTTGTTCAACAGGCATTGGCATCGTGCAAGGGTAAACCGGGAACAGTGATTTATTTCCCTGAGGGGCGCTATGATTTCTGGCCGCATCAGTGCATTGAAAAGGTTTATTATGAGTCTAATACAACGGTCAACAACCCAAGGCGATGTGCAATCCTGATAGAAGGACTATCGGGAATAACCCTTGACTGCGGGGAATCGGATTTTGTGTTCCACGACCGTATGCAGCCCTTTACGGTGGATAAGAGCATCGACATTACCATAAAAAGGGTTTCTGTCGACTGGGATATCCCATTGACTGCGGAGGCTGAAGTCATTGCAGTTGCGGCGGAGTACATGGATATCAGGATAGATAAAGTGGAATCTCCCTATGTCATTGAAAAAGGTAAGCTTGTTTTTGTAGGTGAAGGCTGGAAAAGTGAGTGGTGGGGTGCCATGGAGTTCACCCGAGAAAAGCGGTCGGTTGCTTACAAAACCGGCGACTGGGGCTGCCTCGGCAGCAACTGGCGAAGTTACCGGGCAGATGAATTACAACCGGGCCTGGTCCGGTTGAACTACGCTTTCAAACGCCTCCCGAAAAAAGGTAATTATCTGGTTTTAAGGCATTCCGAGCGTGATCATGCCGGGATGTTTATCATCGACAGCCGGAACGTATTGGCCGAAGATATCAATATGTACCACAATGCAGGGTTGGGAATCCTGTCCCAGTTTTCGGAAATCCTCACGTTCAGGAGGGTTAACAGCATTCCGAACCCGGCTAAGGACCGGATTCTTGCCGGGCATGATGACGGATTCCATTATTCAAACTGCAAGGGACAGATTACCGTTGAGAATTGCCGGTTCCATACCCTGATGGACGATCCGATCAACGTGCATGGCACCTCTGTCAGAATTCTGGAGAAAAAGGGCGACCGGACCCTGGTATGCAAATATATGCATGGGCAAA
>CAYQFT010000326.1:0-2154 GCA_964416825.1 uncultured Porphyromonadaceae bacterium | reverse complement strand
TCGTCGGCCGCCATGAATGCCTCCTGCGGAGGGCACCACGAATGAAACCGCCAGTGATTGATGCCGTAAGATTTAAGCAGCTTAAAATATTTCAGCCATGCCTGCCGGTCCATTGGGGGATATCCGGTAAGCGGGTAATTGGCACTGTCAGTGCGCCCCCTTAAGAATATCCTTTTTCCGTTCAGCAGGATAAATTTTCCTTCCCTCCTGATTTCACGCATCCCAAAATCCACTTCAAATGCGCTTTTAAAGCGATTTCCACCCGCCCGTGCCGAGAGGTTCAGGGTTAGTTTAATCAATGCAGGGTCGAATTCATCCCACAGGGGAGCTTCTTTGTTAAAATCATAGGTGAAGTCAATGACCTTTCCATCCGTGATTCCGGATAATTCTACTTTCTGCGATTTGAATCTCACCGGCTTTACCGTATTCCAGCACACCGCACCAATCCGCAATTCGCCATCCGCCTCAATACCTGTGCGATTTCCAAGGGTTACCTGAATCCTCACGCGGTTGTTTTCCACATCCGGATAGGTCTGTACATCCCCGATCCACACCGGGTCTGTCACCTGCAACTCCATTCTGCCTATAATTCCGTTCCAGTTCGTCTGGGTGCGCTCATCCACGGCATGTGAAGGCCCCACGGGAGGCAATTTTGCATTGTCAACCAACACGGTGATCCTGTGTTTTCCTGGTTTAATTGCTTTTGTCAGATCGAAATACTGGGGTGCGCTCAGGGTATTTTCATACCCGCAATTCCGGTCATCAAACCAAACATAGGTGTCCTTGGTCCGTTCCAAAAGAAGGGTGACTTTTTTACCTTCCCAGTGTTCAGGAATGTCCACCTCTTTCTGGTACCAGGCTGCCCCTTTCCAATACCAAACCCGGGAAAGTCGGTCCTCAGCCCTTTCATCCCTGAAAATCCCCTTCTGGTTTTCATCCGTAGTACCGGGCAGTTGAACGGAGTCGTTGAATTCTTTGCTGAACCATTTTTCCTTCATTCCGATATTTCCGGAATCCAATTGGAATTTCCATGTTCCCGACAAATCTGCAACTTCGAAAGAATCGCGCACAGGTTTATGACAACCTGCGAATATTACAAGCAGGGCCAATGAACCGATCAGGGCAAATCTCATACTATCTCGTTTACTGGACATGATTCTCGAATAATCTGGTTAGAGGTTTTATTTCTTTCACAAACACCTTCAGTATCAGCCAGTTTATCAGGTAAACTGAGGATGCAATAAGGAAAATTAGAAAATAGCTGCCGGTATTCTCCAGGATCAGTCCGACAAATGAAGCGGACAGGGCTCCCCCAACGGCACCGGCAAAACCGCTGAGCCCCACCATAGTTCCAACCGCACGTTTAGGATAGATGTCGGAAATGATGGTAAAGATATTTGATGCCCATCCCTGGTGGCCGGCCGCAGCCATCGCAATCAAAGCCACGGCAACCCAAAGCTGATGGGTTTGTGATACCAGCATCACCGGCAGAATGATGAGGGCACAGATCAGGATGCTCGTTTTCCGGGCAAAATCGATGCTTTTTCCTGAAGAAATGAATTTCGATGAGAGCCACCCACCGCCAATTCCACCGATGCTCGAAACCGCATAAATAACAATAAGCGGAAGCACAACCTCTTTCATGTCAATACCATGGGCCTTATTTAAGTAGTCTGGGATCCAGAACAGGAAAAACCACCATACCCAATCAGAGATGAACCGGGTGGAACAGATAGCGATCGTCTGTTTTAAACGGATCAAATCGATCCATCTGATTCTTTGTGTACTATCTGTATCCAGTTCATCCTGATTTATATACTTCAATTCATCTTTTGATATTTTCGGGTGCTTTTCGGGAATCCGATACCAGGCGATCCAAAAAACCAACCATATAAAACCAAGCGAACCGGTTATGATGAATGCCCATTGCCAGCCAAGGCTGAGGGTAATCGCCGTAACGATCAGCGGTGCAATGATGGCTCCGATGGTTGATCCGGAGTTAAAAAGCCCGGTGGCGAATGCCCGTTCCTTTTTAGGGAACCACTCAGCCACGCCCTTAACGGCAGCAGGGAAATTGGCTGATTCTCCTAATCCGAGTGCAAAGCGGGCCACCGCAAAACCTGCCACACTGCGTGCTATCGAGTGCGCCATTCC
>CAYQFT010000325.1:0-2155 GCA_964416825.1 uncultured Porphyromonadaceae bacterium | reverse complement strand
GATATCCGTGAAGAAATCCATACTCACCGTCTGGATTCCGCTCCCTTCACAACCGTTGCAGCGACCCTCGCGGGCACCTTTCACAAAATGTGCGGATTTGAAACCACGTTGCTTACTTTCGGCTGTTGCAGCAAAAATACCCGCCAGAACAGCCGATATCCCAAGCATGTTTCCAACACTCGCCTCGGAACCGGAAACTGCGGCAGTTTGTTCGATATATATTAGTCCGGAGAAATTTGTAAAGCCCTGAAAATCCTCACAAAATACAGGTTTTTGGGTGCGAAAACTCTCATAAATTACTTTGTCGAGCAAGCTGGTTTTTCCACTGCCACTCACACCGGTAATGGTCGTCATTACTCCGGATGATATCGCAACATCAATATCCCGGAGATTATTGGCACAGGCCTTTTTAATGGTAATACCCGCGTTGACGATCTCCTTTTTGGGTATGGACGGCAGTATCCTTTTCTCCGGTTTCGGATAATCCGCAGTATTCCCAGAAAAGACGATATTTCCGCCCCGGCTTCCGGCACCGGGACCGAGTTCCAGCGTGTAATGCGTTTTTTCGGTTAGCAGGGGAGAATGATCCACCAGGATAATGGTATTCCCATGTTCATTCAACTTGAGAATCAGATCGCTGATTCGCAGGATATCTTTGGGATGCAGCCCGAATGACGGCTCATCCAGGATATACGCCACCCCGGTTAAGGGAGCCCTGACCAATCCTGCCAGTTGTAAACGCTGGAATTCTCCACCCGACAGCGTTCCCACAATCCGGTCGGTGGAAATATAGCCCAGACCGGCCTTTTGCATGGCATTCAGGCGCTCCACAATGCTTTCCTGCAGTGCAGCCGCAGCCTGTTTCTCAAGCGGATGTTCAAATGCAGCGGTAAAATCACCGGAAAACCAATCCATGGCTTCATCGGCCGGTAAAGCCGTGAGCTGTCCGATGTGTAATCCCTTCACCGTATACTCCAGCAGGTCGGGTTTGAGTCGGTACCCATGGCAATGATGACAGGGGACATTTTTCATCAGATCCAGGATGGCTTCACCCCGGGCATCATGATGCTTCCGCAAATATTCGTCTTCCACCAGATGCAAAAAGCCCGGCCAGGATGTTTTCAGTTGATGAATGCCCTCATGTGCTCCCCGTTTGTATTTCCATGCCACATCATAGACCACATCGCCTGTGCCGTGCATGGCTATTTCTGCAACGTTTGTATTTAGGTCGTGGTATGGAACGGTAAAATCGATCCCGCGTATCGTACCGACAGTCAGCAAAGTAGCTACATATTGTCCGTAGGAATCCCCATAAAACCGACCGGTTTTCGTGCCATCCAGGGCGCCGGCCGTCAGCGGTTTGTCGGGGAAGGTAACCAGCCTGCAGGCATCTCCTGCCATGCGGCTGCCCAAGCCCTTGCATACCGGACAGGCTCCCTCTTCGCTGTTAAACGAAAAGGCCGTCGATAAAGGTTTAATCGCGTCCGTCTTATGGGTAGCCAGCCGGCTATACAGCAGGCGGTATAAATCGTACAAACCTGAATAGGTTGCAATGATGGAACGGGGATTCTTAACCGCGTTTTTCTTCTGCAGTGAAATGGCCGGAATCAGTCCTTTACAATTCCCGAAAACCGGTGTCCCGGCTTTTACCGTGAACTGCCGCTGCCATGACGGCATGCCCTCAAAATACCGGCGCTGGCTTTCGGCATAAAGCGTTCCATACACCAGCGATGATTTACCACTGCCGGAAACCCCGGTCACAGCCGTAATTTTATCGACCGGAAAGCGGACATCTATCGTTTTGAGATTGTTGGTTTCAGCGCCGTTCAGGAGGAGGGGAGCGGCAATAATTTCTTTGGAATCCTGCGGCTGAGCCTTCCTCAGGTCAACATCCTGGCGATTCCGGTACCGCCTGAGCTCAGACGCCGTAAGCGATTCCGGATGATTCAGCAGATCGGCAACCGGACCTGTGGCAACAATTTTGCCCCCTTCAGCGGCACTTCCCGGACCCAGATCAACCACCCAATCCGACTGCAGGATAAAAGCGGGATCATGTTCGATACACAACAGGGTATTCCCTTTTTCGATGAGTTTATTCAGGGCTTTCAGCAGAACTTCAACATCGGCCATATGCAGGCCTGTCGTGGGTTCATCC
>CAYQFT010000324.1:0-2185 GCA_964416825.1 uncultured Porphyromonadaceae bacterium | reverse complement strand
CTGGGCATGCCGGCGCAGCATACCCTCTTTGTGACGGGCGTGGGGCATGAGTTCTACGGGGTAACCAATGGCAACTGGACCAATGGCACCGGCGGGAACGCCTGGTGGGATTCCGTGATGGTGCAGGCCGCCCGGTTCTTCTGGCTGCAGCACAAACCTATATCGGAGTTCACCTGGAAAACCTTCGGATTAACGGCCGCCTTTACCGATGCCAGCACCGGGGCCCTCTCGTGGCGCTGGGATTTTGGCGACGGGTTCAGCGGCACCGCGCAGAGCCCCGATCATACCTTTCCGGCACAGGGTACCTACACCGTGCGGCTTTATGTGGAAAACGGGCTGCACAGCTGGGATACCGTGAGCCACCGGGTGGTGGTTTCGCCGGCCACCGGGTGGAGCGGGACGGTGATGCCTGAGATAAAGGTGTATCCCGATCCCACCACCGGGAGGGTGACCGTGGATTTAGGCCTGCCACTCGAAATGGTGCGTCTGCAGGTGTGTGATCTTTCGGGGCGGATGGTGGCCGAAAAGTTCAATCAGCGGGGGAGCTGTATCAGCCTTGATTTATCGGGCCTGAAAAACGGAATCTATGTTATCGGAATAATTTCTGATCGATATACCCGGCATGTGCGGGTGGTGAAATACTAAACTCAACTAACCATCAAACAAACTATTACTATGAAAAATTTTAAACCGGGGATGCTGATCCTCTTTCTGATGCCTTTTCTTCTGATTTCCTGCGACAAGATCAATGATCTGCTGAACACCGGCAAGGTGCCCGATGACATCATGGGGATGGAGAATGTGGGGTGCGGGTACGATGTGTTCGACAAGTATGCCGATGTGCTGTCGATCAAGGCCGCCATACTGGATGCCGACCTGATGAACAGTGCCGGAATTCTTGATTTCAAGAAGATCGAGAAGGGGGTTTTCCGGACCGTCTCCGGAACGTCCATTGATGAGTATACTTCGAGCATGAGCAACACCACCAATCTTTCCGGGAGCTATAAGTTTTTCAGCGGGGCGGTGGAGACCAATTTTTCCTCGGGGAAGTACCGGTACAGTGAGTATTCCTTCGCAACCGTCCAGAGCCTGATCAACAAGTACGGGATCCGGGTAGGGCTCAATTATACTGCGGAAGACCTTAAACAGTACCTCACCACGAAGGCACGGCAGGATATCAACAATGACCAGATGGCGCCGGCAACCCTGTTTTCCATGTACGGAACGCATGCGGTAACCGGACTGGTGCTGGGCGGCAGGCTGGATTTCAGCGTATCGGCCGATATGTCGAAGGTCACTACTACCAAGGGTATCCGGGTGTTTGCCGAAGCCTCCTTTGAGGCCACCTTTGCCTCGGCCTCTGTGTCCAATGAGTATGTTTCGTCGGAAGAGATGAGCCAGTTCCGGTCGACCGAGGAGAAACGGCTGGAGGTGTACGGGGGAGCCGCCGAGTACGGGCAGAATATCATCAACGACAATGATTATCAGGCCTGGGTGTCGAGCATTGCCGCCAACTATGTGTTCTGCGATTTCCAGGAGGACGGGCTGATGCCGATCTGGGATTTCTGCGATTCGCAGACCCGCAGGGATGCACTGAAGGCCGGGTTTGAAACCTGGGCCGCCGACCACTCCATCGAGACCAGCACCATGCCGAAGAACTGCATCCTCGACCTCACCGTGCGGACCTCGAGCCGGTGGGAGAACCTTCCGGAGACGCTCGAGGGCGGCTATGTGCGGATAGGCGCGGACCTGAACCAGGGCGCCGGCGGCGATTTTGTCGCGATCTATGCGCTGGTGGGTCTGGATAACAGCACGCAGTGGGTGCCCATTAACAAGATTTATATCCAGAATACTTCCGATGGTGAGGGTCAGGAAGCCGGAACCACACGCGACGGCACCGACCTGAACAAGGGGGCCGGCGGCGATTATCTCTACCTGTGCTACACCCGCGGACGCGAGCATATCGTTCGGGGCATCGATATTTTTAACCAGTCGACAGGCAGCCATCAATATTCACCCCGCAGCCTCACCACCGGGCAAACCTGGTACTGGGTGATGCAGCAGAACGCCGGCAACGACCGCCAGGATCTCAACGAAGACGCCGGCGGGGACTATATTTATTTGGGGTATACGTACGATAAGGTGAATTGAGGTTGCTGGTTGCTGGTTGCTGGTTACTGGTTGC
>CAYQFT010000323.1:0-2201 GCA_964416825.1 uncultured Porphyromonadaceae bacterium | reverse complement strand
TTGCAACATACCCACCCCAACCCAATAGCCGTCAACCTAAGGATCTTTTGGCCTTCGAAGTAGATCTTTAAGTTGACGGCTATGACCCCAACCCCTCCCTCGACCAGGGAGGGGCTTGAGTCCGGGCCAAATTATCTAATAATTTCATACCTCTATGTCCTTGTGCCCTTGTGTCCCCGTGCCCGTAGGGGCGAGCGCCGTTCGCCCCTACGACGATTCCGCCTTAAACAACCCCTCTTCATTCGCCCCCAGAAACACTGCGTCCATCAGGAGTTTATCAGCTTTCTGCAAGCCGGCAATGACTCCGGGGCCGGCCACGGGATAATGGCGCACCGTGTAAAGATAGTCACCGATGTATTCAAGATCTTCGCTGGAGGTGGCCCAGTTCCGCATATTGAACCGGTTGAGGTTTACCGGTCGCGAGTAGGAACGGAGCGATTTTACGCCGAGGGTATTGAAATAGAAATCGAAATAGGACATGATCAGCTCGCGGAGAGTCCGGTAAACCGGCTCGCGGTAGCGGAGGGCGGAGGTATTTGATTTTGCGATGGCTCCCCAGAGGTTTTCAGTTCGGAAGACAGCGATTACATGGTCATCATCGTTTTCCGCTGCCATATCAACGATCAGGGGAAGGTGCCCCATCTCGCGCAGCATGGCGGCTGCAAAGAGCGCACCCTCGAAGCAGTGAGCCTTGGGTTCAGTGAGAACAAGGCGCGGCGACCGGCACTCCCCGACCGGGTTGTAGGGAATGGAGTCCAGAAAGCTCTGAATATCAAACGGATGATTAAAATGACTAATCTGTACCTTTTCGGCTGATGTCCACATAGCTGAATCGTGATAAAATTTAGAATCCGTACTACCGGAAGCTGAAAGTAGTGAAATTTTCCTATTTTGGCTTTTAAAGCTAAAACCAGAATTATGCCTGATTCTCAACCTGAACCCCTACGGCTTGGATATAAACTTTTTGAAGCATTGAATACACGCGATTTTGCAGGTTTGGAGGAGTATGTGACTGATTCAGTTGTGCTCGATTTTCCGGGCGCCGGAAGGATTGAGGGATACAGAAAGGTTGTGATCTTCATGAAAGCTCTCCTTCGTCGTTATACCCGTCTTGAATTTAATGTATATGAGGTGATTACCACGCCGCACCGAGTTTTCTCCCTATGGAATAATGAAGGGGTCCGTGCCGATGGAAAACCCTATGTGAACAGAGGAATTACGCTGTTTCACCTTGAAGACGGGAAAATCATCTTTATTAGTGATTATTTTAAGGATACCTCTTTTACTTCAGGCCAATGAAAAAGATTCTTGCTCTGAACGGTAGTCCAAGGCCTTCGGGCAATACAGGATTTCTGCTGAACCGTTTCCTCGAAGGGGCTGTTGAATCTAATGCCGAGGTTGAAATGATCCGGGCCCAGGATCTTAATCTGGATTACTGTTCCGGTTGCCTTCGCTGTAATATATTGAAGCGGTGCTCGCTCCGGGGTGATGACTGGGAAAGCCTGAGCCAGAAGATACGGGAATCTGATATTCTGGTTTTTGCCTCGCCGGTTTATTTTCATCATCTGACCGCATCCCTGAAAAAGGTACTGGATCGTTTTCGCTCTTTCACGCATGTTCAGATCACCGAAACCGGGTTGATTCATACTCCGCACCAAATCTGGAACAAGGATTTTGTGTTATTGCTCACAATGGGATCGCCCGATCCTGCCGAGGCGCAGCCGGTTATCGACCTGTTTCGTTTCCTGACCGAAATGCTCGGTGATGGAAACCGCCTCCACGTTATCTGTGCTACCCGGCTTGCCGTATCCCGCCAGGTGATCCGGTCCGAGGAAGAGTTACTCGAACTATACCCAAGGCTTGGTCTACCGGTAAGCCTCGTCGCAGAAGACTACCGGTCAAATAGGGAAATTCTCGATCGCTGTCAGGCGCTGGGTACGCAAATCGGACGTTAGTTTTTCCAGAAAATCCACAAAAATTCCAAATAGTGGAACAATCCTGAATTTTGGCACGTTTTTAATTGTTTGTTATTCAATGCGATAGGTTTATTTAGCTGGAATGGAACAGTGTTTGCCTGTCTGGCAGTGTAAACAGTATTGAAAAAATTAAAAAAACAATAAAAAACAAAAGCCATGAAAACTTCAAAGAAACTTTTCGCACTCGCAGTAATCCTCACCGGATTCGCATTTTCCGCTAACGCT
>CAYQFT010000322.1:0-2216 GCA_964416825.1 uncultured Porphyromonadaceae bacterium | reverse complement strand
CCGCATGAAGTATCCTGTTGATGAAAACGGGAAAACCGTGCTTGTTCAGGATGTCAGATACTACTCGAAAGAGGCCATATATAACCCCTTTAAGTCATGGCGAAATACTACAGGATCCTTCGATGGGAAATTCAATCATCAGGGTACCTGGGAACCCGATCTGTTTACCAAAATGCCAGTGTTTAAACAGGATGGGGTCGTTCTTGGAAATATTGAGGGCATTTTTAAAACCGAAGTGTTCGGAAACCATGTTTTTGGTATGCAATGGCAAGAGAATGAAGCAACTGCAGCAGGACTGTTTCCGCAGTACTATATGCAGGTGGGTGATGGCAAAAGAGTTCCGGTATCCGTTGATGCCGTACCTCCGGAACTGGCTAAAAAGGAGTTTACGCTGGCAAAAAGAGCTGAACCCTACACATCCCCGGAGGCAGGCTCTTGGGCGAATCCTGGTCCTGCAACAAAGCCTGAAACGGTCACTCTGGCCGACGGTTCAACCGTCACCTTTTGCTGGTACCGGTTCATCGATCAGCCATCCTTGCAACAGTTTGACTGGAGCACCGAAAAAAGGGAGCAATTGCAGTCGCTTGTTGAAAAGATCCATACCCAATGGAGAATCGACTCAGAATACATGGATCCACCCAGTACCGGAACCCTCGTCTCCCTGGATCCCGAATTGATTGTTCAGCCACCGGCAGGCTTTGAAGTCGGTTATGTACCCATTGTAATAGGTCAGAAATAGTTTAGCAATATGAATAACAAGCAGTTAAAAGTTTTCGTGGGTATCATGATGCTGGTTTCAGCAACCATGATTTCAGGCAGCTATGCCTTCACGCAAACATCAGGCTTCTATGCATACTATACGAGGCTTGCTTTTGACGACAAAAACAATACCGGCAAGTATGCAGATATTGTTGTGAGAGTCAACGATTCAGGCCGGTTGATTTTTAGCCGGGAATACAGCTATTTACCTTACTGGGAAGCCAATGACTCAAAGCATTTTCTTGACAGGATTATTCCGTTTAACGGCGATGGCCCTGCTGAGCGGCCCGACAGGATTAACAAATGTTCCTATGTAAGAATTGTTGAAAGCTCTGAAGAAACGATTACCATACACTGGCGGTATGCTCCTGACCAGAACAGCCTGAATTTCACTGATTTCAAAAAGAGTTATACCGGTGATATCGGAAATTATTTTGCAGATTATGTTGATGAGTACTTCAGTATTGACACTAAAGGAATTGTTACCAGGAAAATCAAAAAAGGGTGCTATTCACGTGATGAATGGAAAGACCCCATGAATGAAACTACACAAGTTATTGAGCTTACCGGGAAGGGGATTAAAACCCTTGACCGGAAAGTAGCAAAACTTCAGAATCTGCCGGGGGAAACAATCACAGGAGCACCCGTAATAAATCAGGATAGCAGGTCTCCTTTGCTATGGTGGAAGCTTGATGAAGGGCTGAAACCCAATTATAATTCTACCATTGAGCATACTAAGGGGACATCCTGTGTTATCGGCGGGGTCGACGCTTACTGGAGGCCCGGGGTATCAGGTTCATGCCTTTCTTTCGATGGATATACAAATAAGGTTGTGGTTCCGGCAGCTGATATGCCTCTGATTACAGGTGATTTTACTATTGATGTATGGATCGCTCCCCAGGAATACCCCTGGAACGAGGCCGGCATTGTGGATCATGACCAGGAGAAAAAGGCAGGCTATTCTTTGTCCATCAACCACCTGGGACAGATCAGCCTTTTTGCCGCCATTGATGGCTCCTGGGTGGGCCTGACCACACAAAAACCTGTTGCCCTGCTGGAATGGACCTGTTTAACCGGTGTTTACAGGAGGGAAAAGGGATTCAGTATTTACTTCAATGGAGAACTCATAAGTACAAATGACGTTTCTGGCCGGCTGAGGGATGCTGCCGGTCAGGATCTTTACATTGGCATGGCCCACGAAAAGAGGCCACCATGGGCCTATGAACGCAATATCACCAAATCCTACCTGTCGAATATGGTTTTCAGCGGATTGATAGATGAGGTTCGCCTGTTCAACCGGGCATTGAATCGTTCTGAAATAACATCTGGATATTCGGAATTCAAACCTGCGAACCCAAAGCCTCTTCAATTCTGGGTTCTGCCCGCAGGAGAAGAGATCCCAAACAAATTCGGCGCAACCTATACCAACCTGAAATGCAGCCCGGAATGGGACGGGT
>CAYQFT010000321.1:0-2238 GCA_964416825.1 uncultured Porphyromonadaceae bacterium | reverse complement strand
GATTCCGGTTTTCACCGGAATGACAACAGTGCAAAATAACCAGCAACCAGTAACCAGCAACCAGCAACTTTTCCTACCTTTGTATAGGTTCTAAACAAAATCCATGGATCCGGAAGTAGCGAAAATGGTGGCGATGTTCATGAACATCCTGCACACCTATACGATTATCGAGAAGAAACCGCAGGATTACGGGATCGGGATCAGGCTGACCTTGTCGGAGGTGCAGGTCATTACGCGCATAGGAGACCATCCCGGGGTCAACCTTACCCAGCTGGCCGATACACTTTGCGTAACCCGGGGAGCGATCTCGCAAATGATTGTAAAGCTCACAGGTAAAAAGCTGGTAGTGAAAGATCGGACCAAAAACAATAAGGAATTCAACCTGAGCCTCTCGGAGACCGGAAAAACGGTTTACCTGAACAGCCAGGAAATTCGCCGGGAGATGTTCACATTCGCCCAAAGCCTTTACTCCGCTGCCACCCCGCATGACCGGGAGACGGTGAAAAGGCTGTTTGGGGCGATACAGGAGAATTTGAAAGAGAGAATTAAGTGAATAGTGAATAGTGAATAGTGAATGGAAGTACCAGTCACCAATCACTAGTCACCAATCACCAATCACAAAATGCATTAACAATGAAGCATATACTAACTTTTCTTCTAATCCTCCTCGCCCAAGCCACCCTGGCTCAAACTCCCCTCGACGATTACATTCGTCAGGGATTGGAAAGCAACCTGGCGCTGAAGCAGAAGGAGATCAGCTACAAGAAGAGTCTCGAATCGCTGAAGGAAGCGCAGGCTTTGTTTTTCCCGAACATCAGCCTGAACGCGCGCTATTCGGTGGCACAGGGAGGCCGGACCATCGACCTTCCGATCGGCGACCTGCTGAACCCGGTTTATGCCACGCTGAACCAGCTGCTGCACCAGAACCTGTTCCCGGTCATCGAGAATCAGTCGTTCATGTTCCTCCGCCCCCATGAGCAGGAGACAAAAATCAGGATGATCCAGCCGCTGTTTAATTCCGATATTTATTACAACTCTAAGATCCGCAGAGAGTTAACCGAAACAGAAAAAATATCGGTTGATCAGTACCGTCAGGAACTGGCCGCCGAAATCCGGAAAGCATATTATAATGTAGCCATGGCCGACCGGCTCACCGGGATGCTGGCGGAAACCCGCAAACTGCTTGAGGAAAACGTCCGGGTCAACCGCAAGTTGGTGGATAACGGCAAGATCACCATTGACAACCTCTACCGCTCCGAAACGGAATTGGCCGGATTTGACCAGAAAATGCAGGTCTCTGAGAAGAATCGCACGATGGCTGCCGGCTATTTTAATTTTCTTCTGAACCGGCCGCTGAACGAAAAAATCGTTATCGACGAGCCGGGCCTCCTCCCGGTAACAACATCTGATTCCACCGGATTCAAGCAAACTGCACTGGATAACAGGGAAGAGGTCAGGAAACTGGAAAAAGCCGGCGATATTACAGAACTCCAGCTCAAAATGAACCAGGCAGGCGCCCTGCCCAACCTGATGGTGGTGGCCGATTATGGCATCCAGGGGGAAGAATACAAGTTCAATAAGGACGCCGATTTCGCCCAGGCCTCAGCGGTCCTGACCTGGGACCTGTTTGCCGGCTTCCAGAACCGCGCAAAAATCCGTCAGGCCAAACTGGCTAAAGAGATGCTTGATCAGCAGGCGGAAGAGGTGAAAAAACAGATCGAACTGCAGGTATTAAATGCCTGGAACGAGTTGAAAACCGCCCAGGAGGGCATCACCTCCGCGGAGAGCCAGCTGAAAAGCGCCCGCGAAGGATTCAGGCTGGTGAAACGGCGCTACGATGAGGGTCAGGCCAGCCTGATCGAATTCATCGATGCCCGCACCACCCTTACACAAGCCGAGGAGAACCTGATCATTACCAAGTTCACCTGGCTGAGTGATTATGCTGAATTTGAGAAAGTTGCTGCGATAAGAAAATATTAGTGCCATGAAAAAGGTTGAGAAGGTTGAGAAGGTTGAGAAGGTTGAACGCCGGTCCTGGCTGTCATTCCTGCGGATGCAGGAATCCCCCGGCTTAATGCCGAAGGGGATCCTGACTTTCGTCAGGATGACCGGCAGACATGTCCCCGCTTTCGCGGGGATGACAATTGCGCTGATGCTGGTTATTGTATCCTGCAAGCCCGCGCCGGTTCAGGAAGCCGTTAAAATAGAAGCCGTTAAGGTTCGCGTTGCGCCGGTGGT
>CAYQFT010000320.1:0-2251 GCA_964416825.1 uncultured Porphyromonadaceae bacterium | reverse complement strand
CAATGGTCGAACGATTGGAAGATTTTATCGGGGAAATAGCGAGGGCATAATGTTCCCGTAGGGGCGCCCTGCGGGCGCCCGTTTGGGCAAAAGGGCACGAGGGCACAAGGGCACAAGGGCACAGGGGCACAGGGGCACAGGGGCACAGGGTCACGATAAAAAGGTAACTGATTGATGATATGGCAAAAATACTAATACCATTCCTGGTCTTGTCGCTGGTTGGGATCCGGCAAGCTGGGGCACAGGATGATTCGCCCGTCCTGACTTTAAAGGAGGCCGTTGAAGTTGCGCTGAAGAACAATCCCTCGATCCGGAAAATGGAAGCGGTGGTTGAGGGCAAGGCCGCTGAATGGAAAACCGCAGTCGGACTGTCGGATCCGGAAATCAGTTATGCCCGGGAAGGCATCTCGGCTATTGATCCGATGCCTTTCTCCGAGCAGAGGTTTGCCGTACAGCAGGAATTTGACTTTCCCCTAACCACCTTCTACCGCCTGAAACGAATACTGAACGAGAAACAGGCCCGGGAAAAGGAACTTGAAGCCCTGCGCCGTGAGGTGTCCGTTAAGGTTAAATCTTATTACACGGAAATCATTTATGCAAATTATTACAGGAAACTCAGGGCGGATTTATACAAACTTACCCAGGAACTCGCCGATGCGGTCAAATTGCGCGTGGAGAGCGGGGTAGGAACCTACATAGATCAACTATCCTCGGAACTCAGGCTGACCCAGGCTGAGAATGAGCAATATGAAGCGGAACGTGTATTTCATGAGGCCCGGTACAGGTTATTCAACTACATGGGCCTGAATCCGGATGAGCAGCGGTACGACATTGGCTTTACAGACACGCTAAGAACCCATAATGAACTGATTGAACAGGAGGTTGCCCTCTACACACTGGAATCGCAGCCGCTTTACCAGTCGGCAAAAGCCCTCTTGACAGCTTCCGGCTTCGGAATCCGTGAGGCCCGGTCAGGCTACCTTCCCGATATCCGGGTAGGCTACCTGGCTCAGGACTTCGGAACCGGATACCATTTCAGGGGGATCGAAACCGGCCTCCGGATTCCGTTATGGGGAATGTTTACCGTGGATGGAGAAATAAAACAGGCACAATCCTTGCAAAAACAAAACCTATGGGAACTGAAAAGCATTGAACTGACTATCAAGGAGAAAATCGAACTGGCATGGCACGGGTATGACAACAGCCAGGTTACCATCCAGCTGTACCAGACCCAGCTCAGGGATAAATCAGAAAAGCTCCTCGAACTCACGCAGGAGGCATACAGGCTGGGGCAAATCGACCTTCTGAAACTGATCGAAGCACAGCAATTGTTTCTGACCAGTCAGGAGAAATACTATGATGCCCTCAGGAATTACTATTTGAGGCTTATCGAATTGGAACAGTTTGTAAATCAAGAATTGGTATACTGATATGAAAAACAGCAAATTACTTGGGCTACTGGTTATGATCGCCATACTTCATGGCCTGGTGATCAGCGGATGTGGCAAAAAAAGATCTGAAACCAGCGAGAAAGCTGCCACAGGTGTACCGCCTTCACTCGCCGATCCATCAGCGGCGGCAACTGTCAGGGTGGTTCTCACCCAGCAGCAGATGGCCGAACTCAAGATCCCGCTGCAAACCGTCGCCTCACAGGTTAGCCAGTATACTCTGTCTGCACCCGGCACCGTATTCGCCGCTCAGAATCACATCGGAATAGTCAGCGCACCAGTCGACGGCCGGATCATAAGCCTTCCGGTACAGGAGGGCCAGCGCGTTCAAAAGGGACAGGTGATCCTTGAGATGGAGAGCCTCGTATATGGCACCCTGGTGGCC
Source organism: uncultured Porphyromonadaceae bacterium (assembly GCA_964416825.1). Lineage (GTDB taxonomy): Bacteria > Bacteroidota > Bacteroidia > Bacteroidales > UBA12481 > UBA12481. The sequence continues at coordinate 418 of CAYQFT010000320.1, read as the reverse complement.
GAGTACCTTCAGGCTGCCGCCGAAGTTGACCTGCAGTCGAACCAGCTGGCAAGAATGGAAAAACTTCAGGAAAAGCGCATCAACGCCGAGATGGATGTAGAGAAAACCCGGGCCGATCATACACGGGCGGTGGCATCCCTGAACGCCTCCTATGCCAAGCTGAAAACCCTGGGAGTTTCGGATGGTGAAATCGATGGACTGAAGAGTACCGACCGAATCAATCCACGGTTAAGAATTCATGCCCCGATAAGCGGAGTCGTTGATTCGCACACGGTTGATCTGGGTCAGGCTATTCCCGCCAATGACCCGATGGCCACCATAATCAGTCTCGACCAGGTCCTCGTGAAAGCCTACATCTCCCCAGAAGACGGAACCCTGGTCAGGACCGGTGATTCAGTGCGGATCAGCCACCGGCTGA
>CAYQFT010000319.1:0-2264 GCA_964416825.1 uncultured Porphyromonadaceae bacterium | reverse complement strand
TGCAAATATACCAGTATACCAAAATACCAATGGTTAGGCAGACAAACACTCCAGAATTATCTCCGCAGCAAACCGGATCTCCTCTTCCGAAATAGTGAGAGGCGGTGCCAGGCGGAAGGCAGTCGGACAAAATAAGAACCAGTCGACAATCAATCCTTTTTTCAGACATGCCGCTGAAAGTTGAAGCACTTTTGAACTGTCACCCAGCTCTACAGCCATCATGAGTCCGGCATTCCGGATTTCCTTAATCGCCGGATGCCCTGCCAGCAGGCTTTTTAGGAGTTCTGCCTTCTGATTTACAGTATCAACAAGCTTTTCATCCTGGATAACATTTAAGGTAGCCAATGCTGCTGCAGCCGAAACCGGATGTCCGCCAAAAGTGGTGATATGCCCGAGAATGGGATTCTGCATAAATTCAGCCATCAGTCGTTTCGGGGCAATCATGGCTCCTATGGGCATTCCGCCTCCCATAGCCTTGGCCAATACCAACATGTCGGGTACAATGCCTGCAGCCTGATGGGCAAAGAGGCTGCCCGTGCGGCCAAATCCGGTCTGTACCTCATCGAATACCAGGAGAGTCCCGGTTTCAGTACACTTCCGGCGTAAGGCCTGAAGATATCCTGCATCTGGCTTAATAACACCAGCCTCAGCCTGAACCGGTTCGGCAAATACCGCAGCAGTGCGGGATGTGATCTGGTCAAGATCCGCAAAATTATTGAATTGCAGAAAACGAATATCGGGTAACAGCGGTCTGAATGCCTGTTTCCACTCCTCCCCGCCCATGATACTCATGGCTCCCTGGGTATGGCCATGATAGGCCTGTGAAAAAGCGATGATTTCCGTGCGTCCGCTCACCCTTTTGGCCAGTTTCATGGCTGCTTCAATGGCTTCACTCCCGGAATTAACGAGATAAACATTATCCAGCACAGGATCCAGGTTAGCGACAAGTGCCTCTGCGAGTTTCACCTGGGGCGATTGTATGTATTCGCCATACACCATGAGGTGCATGTAGCGGTCGGTTTGTTCACGGATTGCCTGAACCACTGCGGGATGGCGATGTCCGATACTGCTGACGGAAATCCCGGAAATCATATCCATATAGCGCTCCCCATCGGGTCCGTAAAGCCAGACACCTTCCGCCTTTACGATCTCAATTCCCAGGGGTTCCGGAGAGGTCTGGGCCAGATGCCGGAAGAATAACTCCCTGTTTGTCATGCTGTTTCAATATGAATGGCCAGCCAGATACAAGGCGGATTTTCGCTCGTATGCGTGAGCAGATGTTTATGATGCGCCGGAATAAAAAGGTAATCTCCCGGTTTCATCACCACCTGACTTCCATCATCAAATTTCAATCCGCCTTCACCCTGCAGTACAATAACCCATTCGTCGTGATCCTGATCGTACCAGTCGCAATCATCACTCTGCATATCCACAGAGGTAATCCGCTCAATACGAACATGTTGATTATCATACAGGGTCTCAAATACTTCGGTACGCTTGCCCAATTCGGGCAGGAGCTGAAAAATATTCCGCAATTCACTCATGGTTTCTGACTATAAAATGGAATCAACATCTCCCTTGCCTTCGCGTACAGTAATCACTTCTTCCGTAGTGCAATCCAGAATGGTGGAAGGGATATTTCCCCCGGGACCTGCATCAATAACGATATCCACAATTTTGTGATATTTTTCGTAGATCAGTTCCGGGTCGGTGGTATATTCAATGATATCATCCTCATCGTGGATGGAGGTTGAAATGATCGGATTGCCCAGCATCAGCACAATCGAATTCGCAATTTTATGATCGGGAACGCGGATTCCAATGGTTTTTTTCTTGTTCTGCATGATGTTGGGCACATTGCTGTTTGCCGGAAGGATAAACGTAAACGGCCCGGGCAGCGCCTTTTTCATCATTTTAAAAACAGGATTGGGAATGGGTTTGGTGAAATCCGACAAGTGGCTTAAATCATGACAGATAAAGGAAAAATTGGCCTTTTCGACCTTTATTCCCCGTATCTGTGCGATTCGTTCAATGGCTTTCGGTTTGGTAATATCACAGCCCAAACCATAGACTGTATCAGTAGGATATATAATTACACCGCCTTTGGCCAGGCATTCGACTACGGTTTTGATCTGCCGTTCACTGGGATTATCGGGGTGTATTTTTAGTAGCATAAAAAATGGGTAAGCTACTTATATCGCACCGCTCGACCATCTACCCTTGCTTCCTTCCGGACCTGGGGGGGTTCGACAGGAGCTGGTCGT
>CAYQFT010000318.1:0-2308 GCA_964416825.1 uncultured Porphyromonadaceae bacterium | reverse complement strand
TGCCGGTTTTTAGCTCTGAGGTTACCTCGGAGCTTAGCCCATCCCTGGTGGAGGGAGGGGTTGGGGTAGGTATTGGTCACTGGTCACTGGTCACTGGTCACTGGTCACTTTTTCGCGTCCCGTGTCACGATAAAATTACTAAATTGAAGACCAATTCTGATATATGAATGCTAAATCGGACGGACTTGTTTTTGTCATTTTCGGTGCATCGGGCGACCTTACACGGAGGATGCTGGTTCCGGCACTCTATTCCCTGTTTGTGCAGGGCCTGCTGCCCGAAAAGTTTGCCCTGCTGGGCGTTTCGCGTTCGCAGTTCAGCGACGCGGAATTCAGGGATCAGATGATGAAGGCGATAGGCGATTCAGAGAAAACGGAAGATCAGGAAAAAGCTTTGGATTTTGCCCGAAAGATTTTTTATACCCCGATAAAATTCGATGAATTCCCCACGTACCTAGACTTACGGAAGCGCATCGAAAGCCTGAGGCTGGAAATGGGGACCGGTGGAAACACGCTGTTCTACCTGTCGACCCCCCCGGAATTATATGGAGTGATTCCAAAAGGGCTGGCCGCGGCCGGACTGAACCAGGAAGCCGACGGCTGGAAAAGGCTCATTATCGAAAAGCCATTCGGTTTTGATCTGGAATCGGCTATGGATCTTAAAAACCGGCTGCTCTCCGACTGGATGGAGAACCAGTTGTTCAGGATTGATCATTATCTGGGTAAGGAAACGGTTCAAAACCTGCTCGTTACACGGTTTTCAAACGGGATTTTCGAGCCTCTATGGAACCGGAACTATGTGCACCATGTGGAGATCACTTCGGCCGAGAGCCTCGGGGTGGAGAAACGGGGCGGCTATTATGAAAGCTCGGGAGCCCTTCGCGACATGGTGCAGAACCACCTGCTTCAGGTGGCTGCCATAACCGCCATGGAGTCTCCCTCTTCCATTGAGCCGGCCGCGATCAGGAATGAAATCCTCAAGGTTTTCCAGTCGTTCCGGCCCATCCGGAAGGAGGAGGTGAAAGCGCAGACCATCCGCGGGCAATATCTGGCTTCAACCATAAAAAGTGAAAAGATATCCGGTTACCGGGAGGAGGCAGGTGTGGACCCCGAATCCATGACGGAAACCTTCGCCGCGCTGAAGTTTTATATCGATAACTGGCGATGGGGCGGAGTGCCTTTTTACATCCGTACGGGCAAGAGGCTTCCGACAAGGGTAACTGAGGTGGTGATTCATTTTAAGCCTACTCCTCATTTTCTGTTTGCACAGGGATCCGGTGAGAACTCATGCAACCAGCTGGTGATCAGGATTCAACCCGATGAAGGGATTCTTTTAAAATTCGGTATGAAGATGCCGGGTGCCGGGTTTGAGGTTAAGACCGTTAACATGGATTTTCACTATTCCGATCTTTCGCTGCAGCGGATTCCGTCAGCATACGAGCGGCTGATCTATGATGCCATTAACGGCGATTCCACCCTGTTTGCCCGGACCGAAGAGGTAATTGAGGCCTGGAAATTTCTGGCTCCTGTGATTGAGAGCTGGAAAGATGACAAGGAGATCCCTCTGCACGGTTATCCGGCCGGCACCTGGGGTCCGGAGATGGCGGATGAACTGATTGAAGGAAGCGACATGACGTGGCGATACCCCTGTAAAAACCTGGCCGACGACGGCATTTATTGTGAGCTTTAGGATGGAACCCGAGATCAGGATATTTGATCAGCCCGATGAGCTGCTGCGGTTTTTCGCGGAAATGCTGGCAGAAAATATCAGGAAAAAGCCGGAAGGAAGGCCGTATACGATTGCCTTATCGGGAGGCCGGACTCCGCAGATTCTCTTCGAATATCTTTCGGCCCATAACCGGGATCGCATCGACTGGACGCGGCTACTGGTCTTTTGGGGAGATGAACGGTGTGTGCCGCCTGAATCTGCCGAAAGCAATTACCGCATGGCCCGTGAGTTCCTGCTGGACCGGGTTCCGATACCCCGGAGCCAGATTTTCCGGATTTACGGTGAAGCCGACCCGGTTGGAGAAGCCCGCAGGTATGAAGCCTTAGTGAGAGATCGGGTTAAGGACCAGGAAAACGAATTGCCGGTGATGGACCTGATCCTGCTTGGCCTGGGTGAGGATGGCCATACTGCCTCCATCTTTCCGGATCAAATCGGATTATTTGACAGTGAAAAACTTTTTGATACGGCTGTGAATCCCTACAGCGGGCAAATCCGGATAACCGCAACCGGAAAACTGATCAACCATGCCCGTACGGTAGTGTTTTTAGCCATGGGGAAAACCAAGGCAGAGATGGTTTCCCG
>CAYQFT010000317.1:0-2325 GCA_964416825.1 uncultured Porphyromonadaceae bacterium | reverse complement strand
CAGGTACGCCAGTGCATTTGCATATTGCCGGTGATCCGGCAGTTCTGAAGCGCCTTGTTTGCGTAACTAAGTGATTTGGTATAAAAAAGATCGTTGTCCACCGATTCAATGTAGGCATTGTAAGCATGGATGAGCAGGGCGGGGCGGTAATTCATTTCCGCAATGCGGATTGCCGTTTCCGCGAGACTGTCTGCCTTTTCAGCATCTTCCAGGTAATCAGTGCAAAACCGGGCCATCGTCAAAAGATACACCACCCGCAGGCTGTCGTTGGCAGTTTGCTTGTAGGCCGCCGCCAGTGAGGCCATGGTATCGGGAGGCTGTTTGCGGACTGAAGCCTCCCCAGAAAGCGAAAACCCATTGCACCACGCGATTAGCACGAAGATTCCATACAGAAATTTCTTCCGGTGACCGGGACTGAACTGCATGTTGTTCTTTTTTATAAGGCGGAATTACTTTTTCTTACACTGCAAATAAACAGAAAAATAACTATATTTACACCATATATAATTTGTAGTTTAACCTGAAATTCAACCTTATGAACCAGAAATTTCTTTACCCGTTAATTTATGTTCTTGCCGGGATGGTACTCGGTGCGATTATCGCCTGGATGGTCTTCAACTGCTGCTGCAGGACGGAATGCCCGGTGAAGCCCGGAGATACCGACGACCCGGTAACCCAGGGATATCAGCAAATTGATACCATTACCGCAAACAACTATTTTAAGGCGTACATGAACAACCCGTATGTCGACACCCTCTGGGGCTTTACCATCAACAGCAGTCAGTTCAGCGCCATGAAACTGATCGCGGAGGGCGACTCCACCGTGCACGGGTTCAGGATCTACATGGGCAGCAACGGCCAGGCACCCGTCCGCATGGTGGTTGGCACCGGGAGTCCCGATAAGGTTAAGGCCATTTATGTCACCACAGATGAAGCCTCGGGCCCTTGCCCGGATATGTGTGATGATGAGAGTCCGATCATCGACAGGTAAATAAAGTCTGGTTGAACCTGGGTCAGGATGCCGGTTCCGGGTGAACCAGGAACAGCACAGGAATCCCCGTCCGGTTGAACATGAGTTGTTCATTCCAGTTTTGAAACAGGAACCCGGAAATTCCCGTGGCGGGCATCGCCATGGTGATAATGACGTTATAACTTCCCGATACGGCGCATTCGATCACAGGGGAGGCTGCTGCATGGGTTGGCGCGGCAAGTTCAAGCGTACAGGCAATTCCTTCCCCTTTCAGCCCGTCTGATATTAAGGTGGCTGCGATACCGGCTTGTTTATCAGGTTCCGGGCCGGCACCGGTAAGTTGAATCAGGTGAACGACCGGTTTTCCCACTCCGGCCAGTATAAGTAACCAGAAAATCACCAGGGTGGAGTCAGTTTCGCCGCTTACAGTAAGTAAAATGCGAATCTCTTTGTGCCATGACGGCGTTTTTTGCACCACCAGCACTGGGCAGGTGGATCCGAGCACGACCCGTTGCGCATGACTTCCATACAGGTGCTGCAGGCCTTGTTTACCGTGGGTTCCCATGACCATCAGCAGGGGTTTCACCAATTTGGCAGTTTTATCGAGGGCGGAGAAGAGGTTCCCCTTTTTGACGATAGTTTCAATGGGGATCTTGTACTGTGGTTCGTATTTTTCTCTGAAATGCTTAAGATCCTGATTTATTTTCAGGCGGTCAGGGCCCCTCATATTTAATAAGGCATCAGGATGCCTGCTGATGACGTGGAATAAAACAACTTTTCCGCTGCATGCACGGGCGATCTCCAACCCATGAACGAGGGCGCTCTCTGCGACATCGGAGAGGTCGGTCGGAACAAGGATCGTGGGATCCTGTGTGCAATGACTCTTTACCCTCGTCCCCATATGCGAAAGTTGAATCGGTTTTTCGATTGGGCGCTTAGTTGCACCCGCCACCCCCTGCGCACAGCACCGGCAGATGGAATTCGTTCAGTAGCATGGCTTCTTTATAAGCTTTGGCCATGTAATAATATTCCTGTGAAGCCAGGGCGATCATCCAGATCGTATCTGCTCCGATTGAATGGGCGTATTTCAGGGTCTGTCGCGCATAGCCTTGAGAAAATCCCTCCTGCTCCTCCTTTATCCGCAACATGCGTACACCGTGCTCTTTGAGCCGGCGTGTAGTTTCTTCGATGTTGGTGAGCAGTTGCATAGGCCATTCAAAACCCGGTTTTTGGATCGAATAAAGGTGGACCTCAATGTCGAACATCTCAGCAAAAAGCAGCACAGCATCCACAGCAAGGTTGAATGTGTCATGACTACCTACCGGCAGAACCACTTTTTGAAATGGATCGATCAG
>CAYQFT010000316.1:0-2381 GCA_964416825.1 uncultured Porphyromonadaceae bacterium | reverse complement strand
ATTGACCTGAACCTGTATGGCGCGAGCTTTCTGATCTGGCCCAGGCTTTCCGGATCCCTGCCATTGACTGCAGGTAGCGGATTACGAATGGAACGGATGAATGTCAGGGAAGAATCAAAATGGATGATGGAATCCGCAGGCACATTACTTTTGGCTCCACCACCCAGGCGATAAGTTACCTTAAAGATGGTACCTTCAGCGGGAATATTGCCAAATTCACCATCTCCAAAACGGATCGTGGTTCCTTCACCTGAGGCATAGTCGATATGGACAATCTCACTTCCGTCCCTCTGGTATCCGACAACCCGCTTCCACGTCCCGTCATCCAGGGTATAATCCGGATCATCGGAATCGGACGAATATGTCCCTACCAGCGACCGCCTGCATTCCCATTTTTCTACTAACGTGCTTCCGGAACCGGCTATTTTAATTTCAATAAGGTCAACCTGGGGAACAGGTTCATCTTTATCATTAACTGACCAGGCCAGCGGTTCCTCTTCCGATCCTGGAAGACTGAAAAGATAAGTTACCGAACCATCGCGGCCTTCACGTTCGATTGCCTGGTCAATCATTTCCTGCCAATAGAGGGGAATGGTAAGAAAATCCGAACCCGTTTTCGGGCCGATGATAAATAGTTTTTCATACAGTTTCCCGGCAGTGACCTGGACCATATTGCCATGAATCTCAAGATTGCATTTCATGCAGATCTCGAAAGGCAGGGCCTGGGCATTTTCCCATGCAATATGCGTAATGTCCTGACCGTTCAGTGGATCAATCGTATCTTCAGCTTTGATCAGCCTGACCATGTGACGCCTTGCAGGGATGGATGCATCCTCTGGATTGGTTTGGAGCAGCACCCATTTGCCGTTTTCTTCATCCAGAAGTAGAGGACTGGATTGAAGCGCATTTGCGTGGGGCCCCTGAAGGAACATATCAGTGCAACCAACCGGCAGGCATACGTTATCCTCGTCCTGGATATATGGAAACAGGGAATTTAGTTCGGCTGTTATATATATTTTATTTGAATGAGAATCTCCCAGCCCCAGCCCAAACCCGATTTCAAAATATGTCTGCTTACCGCTATCGCTGACCGCCCATACGTCTGATCCTTCAGGTATCTCTTTCCTTGGATCAATGGCTGAGTCTGGTATTACCTTACAATCCAGCCATGTGGAGGCTCCCTGACCGTCATCGATGTTATAATCGATAAGTCGTGCATGCCGTCGTACCGATCTGCGCTGGGTGGCAGTCTCAAGGTAGGCTTCACGCCCGATGCGGTCCTGGTAATAAGCCATCTCGTCGCCGAGTGCGCTCATCACCTCTGCCAGCATGATCCCTGCATCCGCTTCCAGACGCTCCTTCCAGTCCGGGTATTTCAGCGATGCAAAATCAAGCAGGGCCCTGCGGAAGCTCCAGAAATCCCTGGCCATATAATCAATGGGGAAATCGGCTTCCTGTTCAGGCGGACATTCATGTTCGCGTGTTTTGCAATCCAGGTCGCTTGGGCAATTCACTTTGAAACTGAAAACGATATCATTAAAATAAGGATCAACCTTCTGGCTTTCAATTCTGAGCCGGTACCACGTAAAGTCTCCCGGGAATAGAGTGGTGATCTTCAGGACGTCCCGTCCGTCTATAACCTCCCATTCTGTCTTTTTTACCGGGATTACCGGTAGTTTTGTCTTTGAGGCACTGCGTATGGAAATGTCACCCGGGATTACGGTGGCAAGCAGTGTGTTGGGTTTTACGGTAGCCGATTGAAAAAAGTAAACCTTCAGGTTGACCTGGTCCTTTTCGACATGAACAAAATCGATCCCTGTTACTTTGTCCTGGTCGAGCAGAACATGAAAACGGTCAAGGGGCTCGCTCATATTGTAACCTCCACATTTAAATACTGGGGCCCACTTTGTGCCTTGAGCCAATAACTGATCCAGATCTCCAGCCGCTCATTGTTCGCTTCAACTTTCACTTCCTGTACCGTGATCAGGCTTCCGAGCCAGGTGTTCAAAGCTTGCAGGATCGTTATCTGTGTGAGACTGGCCGTTAAATCATCATTGGGGGCAAAGACCATCCTTTTAATCCCGCATCCGAAATCGGGACGGTTGATCCGTTCGCCGGGGCTTGTAAAAAGCACCTGCAGGATGATTTGTTTTACATGTTCTGCAAAGTCATTCTCGGCAGCCATGGTTCCCAGGCTGTGATCTATGCCAAAGGGATATTTTATACTATGAAGTGTTGATCCCATTATATGCTTGTTTATTGGTCAATCATATCAGTGGCGGTTCCTGAACTTCAATTTGAATCGCAGTACTATAGGATGTCCCATCGAAGGTAATGTTGACTTTAAAGGCATCGGCATGAGCGGCCAGGTGCCTCACAAC
>CAYQFT010000315.1:0-2489 GCA_964416825.1 uncultured Porphyromonadaceae bacterium | reverse complement strand
TTACCGGGTTCGGACTGGCGGGTCATGCGATGAAGATGGCTGTCGGCTCCGGAGTCACGATCAGGCTCTATTCCGATACGGTTCCAGTTTTTGAGGGTACTGCGGAGCTGCTTGAGATGGGCTGTATTCCGGGCGCTTGTTTCCGGAACCTTGAGTATGTGGAGACTGACCTTGACGTTGAGAAGGCTGTGAGTTACGAGCGGCAGATGCTGATGATGGATGCACAGACTTCGGGCGGGCTGCTGATGTGCTGCGATCCGGCTAATGTGTCTGAGATGCTTCAGGATCTGGCCGGAGCCGGTTATCCAAAATCAGCCGTGATCGGGGAGGTGGTGCCGTTCATGGGTAAACATCTGGTGATCAGCAAGCTCTGAGCGCGGATGCGGGCTTCTATTCTTTAACCACAATAGGCACAAGAGGACACATTAGTTTTCACTTAACTGGTATTCACCTCCTTTTTTTGTAGGTATGGTCACCAGTCCATCTGGTCCGATATTGGTTTGCTTGCCATTGATATACAGGGTTTTCCAGGGGCTGAGGAGGGTGAGTTCCCGTCCGGCTTCGCTCACAATGGTGGCTGAGGCTACCTGTCCTCCCTTGAATTCCGCGGAAACCAGAAATCCGCCCTGGGCCCGCAGTCCAAAGAAGCTGGCATCCTGACCGGCCGGCCAGCAGGGGAAAAGCCTGATTTTATTGCCGACGCTCTGCAGCAGGAATTCGTTGATCAGGCCGGCGATTCCAACCATTTCGCCCATATAGGTGCCGTGCTGGTGCCCCTGCCATTGGAACAGTCCGTTGGGAAGTTCCCGGGAGAGGAACCACTTTTTGGCGTCGGTGACGGCTTCGGGCATGGAGAAGCGTGCCTTGGCGATGTTGAAGATGACGTTGGAGTTGTTGAAATTGTGTTTTGTGATTCCGATGGTTCGGCGGAACAGTTCCTTTTCGGGCTCAGGGCTGAACCAGGTGACCTGGTCGCAAGGGAATACCGGTGCGGCGGGCACGGTGATGTTGTGGACGGGAACTTCATTGTACTTGCAGCCTTCCCAGTCGACCACCACGGGATTCCCGTTTTCATCCGGGGCGGTCGGATACCCGGGCAGCAGCTCCCGGAGCTTCGTACATCGGGATACAAGATCCTGGTCCACATTCAGTTCCGCGGCAGCCTCAATCAGGGCATTGAAGGTATACCGTATATAGGCGATATCGAAGGGGCAGTTATAAATGCCCACCTCTCCGTGCTCCGGGCTGTAGGAGGGGCCCAGACGGATTTTGCCATCGGGGCTGAGGCTGCATTTCTCCATGAACGAAGCGTAAAACAGGGCGCTCTCCCTGATGATCGGGTAGATCTTTTCTTTCAGATAGACCGGATCGGGGCTGCAAAGGTGCATCTGCCAGGCGTTCTGCACGTTCATGGCGCCGGATCCGATGGTGAGCCCCCAGGGGTTCATCGACATCTGCCGCTTGTTCGGGCTTTTGGAAAGGGCCGGATCCGGTTCATACAAGAAAGAGGAAATCGGGGCAAAGGTTCCTTCGCAATCGTACGTTTCTCTGGCGAGGAACCGGAACCTTGGGATCATGCCGTTGAGGTAGCTGATCCAGGGGTCGGCCAGTTCGGTATGGTTGGCGGCCGGCAGGGGCCAGAAAACCTGCCAGGAGTTGTAGTTGTGGTGGTAATCGGAGTGCCAGGGGGTAATGTCGGTAGCCAGCGGGGCCATGAGGTTCATGGGCGCCGTTCCGGGCTTGCAGACGGTGCCGGCAAAATAGATCATGCGGTACCACCAGCGCTGCAGCACGGTATCGCCAAGCTGCACTCCGCTCCGCGACCAGTATTGTTCCCAGAGCTTTTCGTGGCGGGCAACCAGGGTGCGCTCTTTTTCGGTGATTGCTGACCAGACCAGATCAATGGCTTTTTCCAGCACATCGCCCCCTTTTGTATCGATGGAGGTTACGAGCGAAACTGCCGTCAGGTCACCTTTGGAGACCAGCGCCAGGGCAAATTCAATGCCATTTACGTCGATGTCGCCCGGCATTTTCATGAACAGCCAGCTGATCTGTCCCGATTTCCCGGTTTGGGCATCGGGCAGGGTTTCTGCCTTGATGGCTTCGAGGGAAACAGTCCTCGGACTTTTGATCAGGACCACATTCCGGTCGCTGAGGATGCGGATGACGGTTGCGGGCTCTTTGTCGGGAGTGACGGATATGAATGCTTTTTCCAGGTCCAGTCGGGCGGAATAATCCTTGCCGGCGGGCAGCGGGCCTAACCGAAGCCCAGCCGCGCAGCGGGGCTGCGGGTAGGGCAGACCGTAGCTGGCCGGACCGCCGACCTCCCCGGTAATTTTCCCGGTTTTGATATCAACCTTTGGCAGATCACCATCCTTCGACAGGTCCATCCGCACATCCCAGATATCATTTTTCGTGATGCGCATGAAGAGGCTGCCTTCCTGGTCCCAGACAATGCCGTACAGGTCACCGTTGCCGAGCATCAGCCC
>CAYQFT010000314.1:783-2529 GCA_964416825.1 uncultured Porphyromonadaceae bacterium | reverse complement strand
GAACCATACCGCAGCGTGAGGTACGACTATATGAAACTGCTTTCGGAATTTGTGATCGATGAGTTTTATAAACCCTTTACGCTTAAAAGTCATGAGCTGGGCGCTTATTCCAGGGCCCAGTGTTCCGGCGCTCCATGCGATATCATTTCATCCTATGGCGTGATCGATGTGCCCGAAAGTGAAGCCCTGCTGTTTGAACCATCCTTTTCGAACATTGTCGCTTCTGCCGCAGGATTATCGGGGAAGCGGGTGGTGACCTCCGAAACCTTCACCTGTCTTTACGGCTGGCCGCGCGATCATCACTCGGAAGAACAGACGGCTGACCTGAAACTGCTGGCGGATGCACTGTTTGCCAATGGAGTGAACCACATCATCTGGCACGGCAAACCGTACAATCCTGCCGGGCTGGATACCGTGAAGTTCTATGCATCTGTCCATGTGGGTGAAAGTGGTTCGCTGGCTCCCGAAATTCCGGCATTTAACAAATATATGGAGAAGGTATCCTCTTTCATGAAACAAGGGGTAACCGTTTCAGAAGTGGCGGTTTACATGCCGACCGAGGATAACTGGATCGCAGGTGAATTACCGGTTGAAAAACAGTTTATATGGGCCTGGGGAGCCTATGAGCAGCGTTATACCTATCTGCCGGAAGAACTTAAACCCTGGCGGCCACTCTGGATCAATGGCGAATTTTTGCAGAAATCGGAATTCAAAGAGGGACGGCTTCGGGTTGGCGATCTCTCCTTCGCAGCGCTCTATGTCGATGTGCAATACCTGGATAAACAGGTTTTACAGAGAATCAGTGACCTGGCTTCGCAGGGTTTGCCGGTATGCCTGAAACAGGTTCCGGCCGAGCCGGGAATGCATCAACCGGGCGATGAATACCGGTTGATGGTTGAGAAGTTGAAAAAGTTAAACAGTGTCAGATCATCCTGGGAAGCGATGAATAAAATCGAGCCCATCTTAACGGGCGCTTCCCGGTTCGATTACTGGTGCAGGGCAACCGGCGACGGGATGTATCTCTTCCTGGCCAACCCGAAATCACAGCATCTGACCTTCCCGCTGGAATACGGTCAGTCGCTGAACGACAGCACGGAGAACTTCAGCATCGCGGTCAATTACCGCGGCAGGGCCATCCCGGTTGCCATTGCTTTCAAGCCTTACCAATCTTTGCTCCTGCACATCGACAACAATCAGAAGATTTCCTATATTGACATTGAATTTAAGCTAAAACCACCGGTTTACAAACCGAGGATTAAAAACGGAAAGGAAAGATGGGAGGTTAGTATTCCTACAAAATAATATTTGATCAGGCACAATTTTACAAAAGGATTTGGACTGAGCAAAGGTTGTTTGGGATCAACGATAATCCTTGATGATGCCCGACGTGGAACTCCAGGTTGAAACCTGGACCGGGTGTGGTTAATGTCTGCTACGATCCTCCAGGTTAAAACCTGGAGTTGGGGGCTTCCCCGGGATCAAAAGACAATACGCGGACTGAAGTCCGCGGTGTGTCTGCTACTCTGCCGATCGTGGACTTTAGTCCACGTAAATAAGCAAAGGCATGAAAGAGATAAACTCCAGGTTTTAACCTGGAGTCTTATAGTCGGCATGGAAGACATTTCCTGACATTAAATATAGGATCAGGATAATTCATTGACGTAAGTACGCTTAATCAAAAATAAAATCAAGAAACCTTGTCCAATCCATAAATGAGTTCTAAATTTGAAGTGGTTCTGAATAATC
>CAYQFT010000314.1:0-773 GCA_964416825.1 uncultured Porphyromonadaceae bacterium | reverse complement strand
CAGAGTAACAGCCGCCAAATCCTTACTTATGAAAAAAATTGTCGTTCTCGGGGCCGGGATAGCCGGCCATACAGCCGCCCTGATCCTGAAGCATAAACTGGGCAGAAATCACCAGGTAACCGTGGTAAGCCCACACGATAAATACCAATGGATCCCGTCGAACATCTGGGTTGGCATTGGTCAGATGACCGCAAAGCAGGTCTCTTTTCCGCTGGAGCCGGTGTATCGCAAAAAGGGCATTGAATTTATCCAGGGCAAGGCAACAGTCATTCATCCGGAAGGCGACAGGGAGAACGGAGCACCATTCGTAGCCTATGAATTCACCTCCGAAGCCAAATCGGGGCAGACCGGGAAGGTCGAATACGACTACCTGGTGAATGCCACCGGCCCGAAACTGAATTTCGCCGCCACAGAAGGTCTTGGGCCGAAGGGATTCACCAATTCTGTCTGCACCTATCCTCATGCCGAAGAGGCATGGCAAAACCTCCGGGTTTCACTTGACAAAATGGCCAAAGGAGAAAAGCAAACCTTTTTGATCGGTACCGGGCATCCTACCGCGACCTGCCAGGGGGCCGCCTTTGAATATGCCCTGAATGTGGCCTTTGAGATAGCGAAACGAAAACTGAATGACAAAGCTGAAATCATCTGGATCACCAATGAGAATGAGGTCGGTGATTTTGGTATGGGCGGCGCTTTTATCAAAAAAGGCGGATATGTCACCTCAACCCGGGTCTTTGCCGAATCCATCCTGGCCGAATATGGCATCCGGTGGA
>CAYQFT010000313.1:0-2540 GCA_964416825.1 uncultured Porphyromonadaceae bacterium | reverse complement strand
GAACTCCCGGGATCCGAAGGGTCCAGTCCGGCAAACCCGTTGAGCGTGGGCCCCAGCACAACCTTGAAATGTTTGGCGAGTTCGATATCGAGGGTGGGGGAGAAACGTACCAGCGCTCCCTTGTACCCGATGAAATTGGTATTATCGGTAATGTAGCTACCGGTCAGGTCCATGCTGAGGGTGAGCCTTTTGGCCAGACGGATCTGAGATCCCACGCCATAGCCGATGGATAGCCACTCCTGCTGCAACCCGGCCGTAAGGATGTTGTAAAAATGCCTGACTCCGGTCTTGAAACTCAGGTTGAGCGAAAATAGTTCATTGGCAGTGATTTCCAGGGTATGATACCCTTTCCGTACGAAGCTGAACAGCCCGATCGGCGCGCCGAAACTCACCGTATCGGCAAGGTTGAAAGGCGCTATCTGCAGCCCCTTAACCTCGGTGGCATAGTTCAGGAATCCGGCCGCCTGCATCCCCGTATTGGTGCCGGAGGCAATATTCATGAACCCGGCCGCCTGCAATCCGGTAACGTTCCTTGCATAATTTACGAACCCCGTCGCCTGGGCCACCTTAACATCCTTGATGGCCACGTTGCTGAAGCCCGATGCCTGAATCCCGTCCACATTCTGGCTCGTAAAATTGCTGAAGCCCGATATTTGGGTGCCGTACATCGGGCCGCGCAGCACGTTGCTGAACCCGGCCAGCTGCACCCCGCGGATCGTGTCGGTCACCACGTTGCTGAATCCCGATGACTGCAGCCCCATGAAAGATCCGGCATCGACATTGAAGAAACCGGAAATCTGGACTCCCTTGCTCTTCTTCCCAACGATATTCCCAAATCCCGATAACTGAACCCCGTACATCTCATTCCGCACCACATTGAGGAAGCTTCCCATTTCAAGACCCCGCACGCCACCGGAATATCCGGCTAAAATATTCAGCGACAGTCGGTTGGTGATCAGTCCGGATACAAAACGGTTGCTGCCGATAAAAGGCAGTAAGGAAACCTGTGCCCACCGCCGCTCCACCACCTCGATGTTATCGGCCGTTATTCTGGTTTTGGCCGGAACGAGGGCCTTCACCAGCTTTCGCTCATCCAGGCTGGAAACTGTGTGGTCAGGCAGCGTGTTCCCGGCCGCTGCCCTGGGTTTGGGTGTCAGGGTGATGTTCACCGAGGGCTGCTCCTTTGGTTTTACCACAATCAGCGTATCCAGATATCCGGCTTTGCTGTAGCTCAGCACCTGCTGATCCCGGTCGCCCGGCACCGTAAGCGTATAATATCCCCTCGAATCCGTGGCGGACACAAACATGCCCTCAACCTCATAAATACTTGCTGATGAAATAATTGCGCCGGTCTGGCTGTCGTAAATATATCCGGTAATGGTGTATTCCTGATTCCGCTCGCTCTTCGGTGCGCGTTTCGCGGAAACATCTGCTAGGAGAATGATATGGTTTCCCAAAACCTTGTAACGGTAACCCGGACCCACCAGGTCTTTAAGGATCTGATTAACAGTCTGATTGGATGCATGAACGGAAACTACGCTGTCACCGGGCAGTATCTCGGAATTATAGGAAAACTGAAATCCGCCCGAATCCCCGATTTTCGGCAGCGCACTCTTCAGTTTCATCCCGTTCAGATCGATGGATATTTTTTTCTCCAGATGATTGGTCTGGGCAGAAACGATGGGGTTTCCAGCGATCAACATCAGAATAAACAAACACCAGTGGGATCTACTCCTCTTCATCGGTGCAACCCTTTCCTTTAATGATAAACTTATCCTTCTCCCGGCTGAGTTCCAGGTCGAAAGTGGTGGCCACCACCTCCAGAATCTGGTCAATCGTCTCATCGGTGAAGGTGGCTGACAACAGGCAGTCCAGAACGGTCTCATCCTCAACCCTGATATCGGCCTTGTAGTGTTTCTTCAGGAGGTTGAAAACCACCGATAGCCGGGTCTCCTGGAAAATCAGTTTCCGGTTGGCCCAGAACAGTTCATCCGGACCGATATCCGCCGGTTTCCCGATTTCTCCCGTACCCGATTTCACCATCGCCCGTTCACCCGCTTTCAGTATCGTCCTCAAAGTATCCCCGGTAACCGGGTCTGCATAACACACTTCCACTTTTCCACTTTCCACAAACACCAGAAGATCGGAGCCCGGAACTGCTTTAACATGGAAGGAAGTTCCAAGCACCGTAACCCTCCCAAGCCCGGCATCGATAATAAAAGGCTTCAAACTATCGGGCTCAACCTGGAAAAAGGCCTCCCCCTTCAGCTTCACCGACCGGGTTGTTCCGGTAAATTTTTTCGGAACCGATAATTCGGTATTGGAATTCAGCATCACGGTGGATCCATCGGTAAGGGTGTCCAGTACAACGGTTTCGGTGCTGGCCAGGGTGATGAATTCGGTTTCACCCCGGTCTTTTAAGTTCCGGATAAAAATCACCGACACGATGCCCAAAATCAAAATTGCGGCGATGGACGTGATGATGCGGATGATGCGGTTCACGGGCGCCCGCCGGGACGATGGCATGTTTTCGGCGTCAC
>CAYQFT010000312.1:0-2597 GCA_964416825.1 uncultured Porphyromonadaceae bacterium | reverse complement strand
ACATTTTCCTACCTTTGCACCCCGAAAACGATATCTACATGACCCTCGCAGAAGAAACCGCCCGGCGCAGAACATTCGCCATCATTTCCCACCCGGATGCCGGGAAAACAACCCTTACCGAAAAGCTGCTGCTCTACGGCGGCGCCATTCAGGAAGCAGGGGCCGTGCGAAGTAATAAGATACGCAAAACCGCCACATCGGACTTTCTGGAGATCGAGAAGCAGCGCGGGATTTCCGTGGCTACTTCGGTAATGACTTTCGAATACAACGGGATCCGGGTTAATATCCTGGATACGCCCGGCCACAAGGATTTTGCTGAAGATACGTATCGGACCCTGACGGCTGTTGACAGCGTTATCCTGGTGGTAGACCGGGTAAAGGGGGTAGAGGAGCAGACCCGCAAGTTGATGGAGGTTTGCCGCATGCGGAATACCCCCGTGATGGTCTTCATCAACAAGATGGACCGGGAAGGGATTGAAGGGATCGAGCTGCTTGAGGAACTGGAAGATGAGCTTAAGATATCGACCTGTCCGTTTACCTGGCCGATCGGCAGCGGCAACCAGTTCAAGGGAGTGTATAACCTGTATAAAAAGAGCGTGCAGCTCTTCTCACCGGGGAAAAGCACGATTTCGGAAATGATCCTGAGCAGTAACGATCAAAATCCGGCTGAACTGGAGGAGTTTACAGGCAAGGAGAACCTGCGGAAACTCTGGGAGGAGATCGAACTGACATCGGAATTATTTGAACAATTTGACTATACGCGATACCGGGAGGGGCACCTGGCGCCGGTTTTTTTCGGCAGCGCCCTGAATAACTTCGGTATCCTCGAGCTGCTGGAAACATTCCTTGAGATCGCTCCGCGACCGGGAGAGGCTGAAACAATTGAAAGAACCATTAAGCCCGATGATAAGCTCTTCACAGGCTTCATCTTTAAAATACACGCTAACCTCGATCCAAACCACCGCGACCGGATCGCTTTCCTGAGGATCTGCTCAGGCCGGTTTGAGAAAAACAAGCTCTATTACCATCCCCGGCTCGAAAAACGCATGCGCTTCTCCTCACCCACAGCCTTCATGGCGAATGCTAAGAGCTCGGTGGATGAGGCATTCCCAGGGGATGTTATCGGACTGTATGATAACGGAAGCCTGAAGATCGGGGATGCCTTAACTGAAGGTGAAGTGCTGAATTTTAAGGGGATACCCAGTTTCTCCCCGGAGATCCTGAAAGAAGTGATCAATATGACCCCATTCAAGGCCAAGCAGCTGGAGAAAGGTGTGCGGCAGCTTACGGATGAGGGGCTGGCCCAGCTGTTTATCCAGCAGCCCGGCAACAAGAAGATTATCGGAACCGTTGGAGAACTTCAGTTTGATGTTATTAAATACCGGCTTGAAAACGAATATGGGGCAACCTGTAATTTTCATACCCTGCCGTTTGCCAAAGCCTGCTGGATGACCTTTACCGATAAAACCCAGATGGAAAACCTGATGAACCGGAAGGCTTCCGTCATTGCTTTCGACAAAGAGGATAATCCGGTTTTTCTGGCCGAAAACGACTGGATGCTCCGGATCATCAAGGAGACCTACCCTTCGGTCAGCTTTTTCAGAACATCGGAATTCAAGCCGGAAACGGAGATACGCGTGTGACCGTAACACGACTATCCACCACTACGGATCAGTTTCCGCTGTAAAACCCAGTCATCGCTTTTTAGCCTGATTATATAGCTTCCTGCCGGCAAAAAGCCAATATCAATCTGATTCATACTGGCTTTTAGTTTCTTTTGAATGACACAAGCTCCGTTTAAGGAAAACACTGTCATATCCACTTCCTGTTCAGTGCCGCAGTCAATGGAAATCCGGTCAACGGCCGGGTTTGGAAATATCCGCACAGCAGCTGCTAATTCAGGGGTATTCATCCCGGAAGCCTCATCCTTAACGCAGCGAATGGAAAACCCTATTTTTTTATTGTAGTATCCGCCTCGGTCCACATGGATGGCGTCAGTGAAGATGGTCCGGGCCCAACCTTCGGAAGCATTTACTTCCGTAGAGCACCACCAGCTGGCCACGAACTGGTTACCCCAAAAAGATCCGTCGCGCTCAATAAAACCACCCGGAAGGGCGGTAAACCCATAGGTATTGGTTGCGCCAGTATTCGGACTTAGCCAGTGTGTTGTACCCCTTTCTTTAAGCTTGCCGCCAGCCACCAATAAGCCGCCGGCAAAAACTTCCAGGGATGTCCATTCAGCATCCGTTGCGACATGCCATCCCTCCGGGGCCAGTTGCCTTCGATCCGTTGCAGCGTACCAGTTATATAAGCGGCCATAGGTGGTTGCCTGGTTCGGGTTGTTTCCATAATTGCAATAGGCACCCGTTGATAAATTCGACCATGCTTGACCGGTTGTGACATTCGGTATGGGATCCCCATTGCGGTAGTGAGTGACTTTCAGGTTTTCCTTCATCCACACCTGATTGCCAATGGTAACGGTATTGTATACATTCCCGTCAATGTCGGTTACAGTCTGAGCACGGGTAAAACACGTTACAAGGGCCAGTCCGGCGAAGAGTACTTTTGATTTCATGGGTTCAGTTTTTGGCTTGCCA
>CAYQFT010000311.1:0-2624 GCA_964416825.1 uncultured Porphyromonadaceae bacterium | reverse complement strand
AAGGTTTTCCGGGAAGCCGCTCGCTTTTGGCCAGCTCGCAGGTGGAGGCATCGATCACACCGTGGATGAAGAGAATGTCGAGAAGGCGGTTGCGTTTGGACAAAAGATGTTGCGGATTCCGCCCCGGATAGATCAGCCCAGGACTGTTGGGCAACACGGCAAGTGTGGCGGCTTCGGCCCAGGAGAGGTTTCGGGCATCCACGCCGAAATAGCGCCACGATGCTGCCTCCAGCCCAACCACATTGCCTCCGAACGGGGCGTGTGAAGCGTAAAGTCGCAGGATATCCGTTTTTGTGTGCGTCAATTCCAGACGATAGGCCAGGAATATCTCCTTTATCTTTTCGGGGATCGTGCGCTTTCTGTTCTTCCGGGCAAGCCTGATCACCTGCATGGTAATGGTGCTTCCGCCACTCACGATCTTTCCTTTGGAGATATTCAGTCTGGCTGCACGAAACAGCGCCACGGGGTTGAATCCGGGATGAAACCGGAACCAGCGGTCTTCGTAATGGATGACCGCCTTATGAAATTTTTCGGGAATCGCCTCCGATTCAGGGAAACGCCATTGATGGTCGGTGGCGATCTTTGCCCCCAGAAGGGTTCCGTCGCTGCCGAGAAGAACGGTTGTGTGCGGATCGTTGAAGAGCGTTCGCGGCCAGGCAATCCAGATAACAATACACAGAAGTATGATGAGTGGTATAGTTTTATAGCTCAGTCTGCTCATTTCACAACCGGAACCACCTCAACCCATCTGCCCGGAACCCGTGCATTAATCGTGTTGTCGTACATGGCGCTGCACCCTGTTGGCGGGAGGTAGAACCGTCCGGGCCAGGTTGCCATCAGCATCACCGTGATGGTTTTTGACCGTCCGGGGTCAAGATCGAAAAAGGTAAAAACCCGGTCGTCGCGAACATCCTGGTAATCGAAAGTTTCATTGCTGCTTTTCGACAGTGCAAGGTCGCTGTTGCGTGAATTGATGATCTCCCATCCCGATGGAAATACCTGCGAAAGGGCGAGTTGCTTGTATTTTCCGTTTAATCCGGGATTTGTAACCGTAACTTCGGCGAGGAAACTGGTGCCCTGCTCCTGCCTCAGCGGACTAATCACCGCGCCTTTCATGGATTTGTAAACGACCGAAATTTTCAGGTTGTTCGCCGCTGATGTGGTGTCGCCCTTTGCAGGGAGGCCTGTCACAATGACCCTTGCAAAGAGAACACCTTTCCCTTTGTTGGCAACCTGCAGGGATCCTTTTTTACCCGGGAGAACGTTGATTTCCCTTGTGGCGACCGGTTTCACTGAATTTATTTCACTATCAGCAGATCCGTCAACTTTAAAGGTGGCTTTGATACCGCCGGCGGTTTCGTTTCCGGCAAACCTGGTGATGGCAATCAGTGTGTAGGCGGTGGTTTGGGTACTGTACCATCCGCTGCTGCATAGTGCTGCGGCAAGATCCTTCACCAGGGGGATGGCTTTGGAGCGCATGTTCAGGAGCGTCAGGGTTTCAACGATCATTGCCTTGTCGCGGAGATCTGAGCCATAGCTGTCGCCCATTTCACGGTAAGGAGGTATGTTGGTTGATGCTGTGTTGATCAGGCGCAGTGCCACCTCTTTTTTACCTGCAATCTGATAAGCAGCAGCCAGTCGCCAGCGTGCGGAAAGCGAGAGGTTTTTTTTCTCAAGCAGTTTGTTCATGGCGCCGAGTTCTGGAACCTTTGCCAGTGCCAGCGTATAAAGCCGGTATGCCTGAACCAGGTCGTCGTTGACGTAACTGGCATTGTAGTTCCAGGAGACGGCCTTTTGACGTTGAAACTCTTTCCACCGCGAGAGCCAGCCGGCGGGAAGCGAAAATCCCTTTTCCTCAGCCTCCAGCAGAAAATGTCCGCCATAACAGGTGCCCCAGTCGTCGGCATATTGAGCCCCCTGCCAGTAACCAAAACCTCCGTTGCTGAGCTGGAACGAAGCCAGGCGCCCGATTGCAGCGATGATGTTCCGCTCAGTCTCCCGCTTTTGCGCTTCGCTGAGTTCTGCAACCGACGATATAAAGAGTTGCGGAAATACCGAAGATACAGTTTGTTCCACGCAGCCATAAGGATAGCGGATAAGTTCATTAAGCCGCTGGTCGAGGTTCATGGCCGGGATCGATGAGAGTTCAAGCGTTCCGCGGTTTGTTCCGGTAATGCCCGGGGCGAGGATGGCGGCATTCCAGCTGGTGCCCGGCGGTATTGCCTTTTCCTGTACATTGGTAACAGGAAGGTTCGGGTTTCTCACCCCAATCTCGATGAGATTTTCTGCTTTTTCATTTCCGGCTGTCGCGATGATCTTAATTCGCGCAACACCGGTCATTTCTGCTATTTTCAGTTCAAAGTCTGCCAGCTGATCACCGGGTGCGTTGAAGGTAAGTTGTGCTGAAGCAGCGCCGGAGATGGTGAAAAAATCATCAGGGATCACTTCAACTTTCACATTCCGGATGGTTTTGTCGAGGGCAAAAACTGTAACGGGAAGCCTTACCGTTTCGCCGGGACCAAGAACCCGTGGCAGTGTACCCAGCACCATCAGCGATTTTTTCACCGGAACTGCCTTTTCCGTACATCCATAGGCGCCATCCTGTCCGGCAACCACCATCACCC
>CAYQFT010000310.1:2018-2634 GCA_964416825.1 uncultured Porphyromonadaceae bacterium | reverse complement strand
ATGGCGAGAAATCCTGAGATCTCAAGGATCCTATGGACGGCCGGATTCGGCTGGCAAAGGATAAAGCGGCCTTTGGATGCAGATATTCTTTTGGCCGTTGCCAGCAGCACTTTTAGGCCGGCGCTGCTGATATATTCGGTCTCTGCAAGGTTAATGACGAGTTTGCTCGTCCCGCTTTCGAACAGCTGATGAATCATCGTTTCCGCCGTAATCGAGGTATTTGCATCCAGGCTTCCCGCCAGGTTGACAATCCTTACATCCCCGGATTCACGTATGTTGATTTTCATGGTCTGGCCCTCTGAAGTTCACTTATAAAGTTGTGAAACTTTTGCCTTGAAACAAAGTCTGGGGGTATGACAATATAAAATTCTATGGTTAGGAGCTCCTACATGTTGCCCCGGTTTTCAAACCGGGGTATGCAGTCCGAATGCCTATATACCACTGAGCGAGGCCTTTAAAGGCCTCGCTCAGTAATGGGTACTAGGATTTCCTGATCCCCGGCCTGAAGGCCGGGGTTACTGAAGAGTGACCTTCTTCCTTGGTGCTAGGTAATATCGACTAACGCAAAAGGCAGAAATTTAGACCATTAAGAATTTACAAAATGATTAGAAAAGCG
>CAYQFT010000310.1:0-2008 GCA_964416825.1 uncultured Porphyromonadaceae bacterium | reverse complement strand
TCGGCAGACATCAGTAACCCCGGGGTTCAGCCCGGGGTCTTCTGTCTCATCCCTTTCACCCCGGGGTCATTCTACCGCCCCATTTTCACAATTAAATCCCTTACCTCGGAATAGTACACCCCGAAATACCCCAGCGCGCCATTGTCGAAATTGCCGATCGGATTATACGGCGTAGCGGCTACGAAACTCGGCCGGGCCATGTCGTTGATCTGGTTAAAATAGGAATAACTCACAGAATCGATCGACTGGAATTCAAGATGCACGGTATCGCCCAGTTCGAAAAAATAGCGAAAGAGCGGCTGCTCAAGAATCGTTCCGTCGACCTTCCGGTCGCTTGTAATGTTAAAGCCCGATTGAAGCTCACCATTCTTGATCACTTTAAACCGATAATAATTGTCAACCCCCGACGGATCCCTCCACTCGGGCCGGAGAAGAAAAACCGGGGTACCGCCGGGTCTCGGATCACCGATGCCGCGGCTCAGGTTCAGGCTGTCAAGGAAAACCGGTTGAGGTATCAGCGTCTCAGCCAGATATTTCTCATCGTCGGAAATCGTGACGGATAGCCTCATACGCTCGCCCGGATCCACCTGTATGCCGGTAACCCTGTACAAGCCAGGACCTACCTCTGCCAGGGGTATTCTCGAGCCTGAAGCATGAATCAGCTCCACAGTTGCGCCAACCACCTGGTCAGCAGAATCCTTGGTATAAAACCCCAGCGTCCGCGACAAATGCACGTGACACACTCCGTCCGTTGCATTAAGCGAACCATCCACCACAATCCGTGTGGCCGCCTCCGTCAGGTCCAGCTGGATAACATCCTCGCAGGAGGCCAGGAAAAGCCCGGAAGCCACTATCAGAATAAGAGATATATGTTTGATTTTGAACATCTTACTAAAATTTAAAATTCCATGTTACCGAGGGAACAATGCCGAAAAGGGCCAGCCGTACAGCCTCCGTGGTTCCGGGAACCGTTTCGCTATCACGAAAGTCAATGCTGTAGGCGTTCTTTCGGTTGTACACATTATAAAGCGATACATTAATATCGGAGTTCCAGCGCTTCCGAGGCTTGAACTGCCAGGATACCCCAAGATCGAGCCGGTGGTAATTGGGCATCCGTGATCCGTTCCGGTCGGTGTACAAATTCACCAGCGTTCCGTCAATCTCATATTTCCCACCCGGGAAAGTCACCGCATCTCCGGTGTAATAAATCCAATTGCCCGAAATAGTCAGCCGTTCAAGCACTTGCCATGATCCAACCACGGAAAAATTATGCGTGCGGTCTTGACGGGCCGGGAACCAGCTGCCGAAATTAATTGCATCGAACTGCTTTTCCGATTTGGCCAGCGTGTAACTGACCCATCCGGTGAGTGTCCCAATGGTACGATTCAAGGAAAACTCAACCCCATAAGCCCGCCCCTTCCCAAAAACCAGCTCAGCCTCAATATCGGGATTCAGGGTGGTATTCGCACCGTTCTTGTAATCCACGAGGTTATGCATGGTTTTATAATAGGCCTCGACGCTGAAATCCAGCGTGTTCTTCAATAATGTCGTGAAATATCCGACCGAAAACTGGTCGGCGATCTTGGGAAGAATGAGGGGAGTGCTCGGCGTCCAGAGATCGGTTGGAAAACTGGAAACGGAGTTCGACAGGATGTGCAGGTACTGGTACATCCGGTTATAATTAAACTTAAAGGAGTTCGAGCTGTCAATCAGGTAGTTAGCCGTAATCCTGGGTTCAAATCCGATATAGCTGTTATAAAACCGGCCGACACCGTAATCGGTTGAATCTAAGACATCCTTGTTATCGTCGTATGATTTAACCGTATAGGGCCCGATATTATTGAAAAGGCTAACACGAAAACCGTAATTCATGCTAAACTTTTTGCTGATCTTGTGCTCATTGGAAAGATAGATTCCGCTTTCCAGGGCTTGCTGAGGCTCAATCGGAGCAAAAAAGCCCGTAGTGTCACTCTCAATCTCAAAATTTCCCGGCTTAAACTTGTGCAGG
>CAYQFT010000309.1:0-2645 GCA_964416825.1 uncultured Porphyromonadaceae bacterium | reverse complement strand
ATAAGTTCGGCCCACTCTTCATTTTTCACTCTTCACTCCTTCTAAAGATAATCCTGCTTATCACTCCGGCAGTTTCCAACTTCCTCAATAAGCATCTTGCTTTTTTCCTTCTGATTTTGTATCTTAGTGTCAAAATTCAGAAGATATGAAAGCAACCCATTCAGTTTGTTTTTATATCGGGCCTTTCCGCTTGCCGGTTCCCTGCCGCATTGTCATTGTGTTTCTTTTAATTTGTTCAGGTTATCCCGGCCTTTCGCAGATGAGTATTACAACCGACGGATCAGCGCCCGATGCCAGCGCTATGCTGGAAATCAATTCCACCTCCAAAGGGTTATTGATACCGCGAATGACCGAGGCGCAGCGAACCTCAATTGGATCGCCCGCCGCCGGTCTGATGGTTTTTCAGAACAACAACACCGCCGGGCACTACCTCTATTCCGGTTCAGCATGGAAAAGGATCGGGACGCTGACGACGCCTTCGCTCAATGACGGCAGTATCCTTTTTTCCCAGGGCAACGACATTTCCGCCAATACCGGGCAACTGTTCTGGAATAACGCTACCCTGAAGATGGGGATCGGAACCAATGTTCCGGGACAAAAACTGAGCGTTAACGGCACGATTGAATCGACTTCCGGGGGGTTCAAATTTCCCGACCTTTCAGTGCAGGCCAAAGCAGCAAAAGGATGCCTGATCACCTTTGCCGGTGACAACAACGCTTCAGGCTATTATTTGAGGCCTTTTGGTGAGGTGAACGAAGCCGATATCAGTGGGAGCGGAATACACACGGTTTTTCCGGTTCCTGTGGCAGGAAGGATTGTAACCGTATCCTGGCGCTCAGAATCTGCAACCAGTTCATCCACTTACCGGATCTATCATGGCAGCGGCAGCACCTATACAGATATCACTCTTACCGGCCTTTCCGGGACACTTTACGGGCTGAATATGAACCTGAACGCCGGTGATTATATTGAAGTCAGGCATTCCTCCGGAACCCTGGCCAACAGAATTATATTTATCCTGTACCTCAATGAATAGGGCTATGAGAACAACGGCGATCCTCTGTATCTGCTCCATGCTTGTTGTGACAGTACAGGCCCAGGTAATCATATGTGCCGACGGTTCACTTCCTGATCCCAGCGCCATGCTCGACATAAGTTCCACCACTCGTGGATTGCTAAGCCCCAGGCTTACCGAAATCCAGCGGATTAATCTTGCCCTTCTGTCTGATGGTCTTACGTTTTACCAGTCGGACAATGTTTCAGGAAATTATTTTTCGATGGATGCCGTCTGGAAGCGGCAGATAACCTTTTCAACACCCGCTATCTCCCAGGGAAGCATCCTTTTTGCGGTTGGCAATGAGATCTCCGCCAACTCCGGACAACTTTTCTGGGATATCAACAACAGTCGTCTGGGGATCGGGACCACATCACCCGGGCAGAAGCTGTCGGCGAATGGTACAATTGAAACCATGACAGGAGGTTTGAAATTCCCCAATGGTTCGGTACAGACCAAGGCTTCAAAAGGATGTCTGATCACATTTGCCGCGAACAATGATCACGCCTCAGATTACCTGCGTCCATTCGGGGATGTTGATGAAGAAGATATTCTGAGCACAGGCATCCGGACTGTTTATCCCGTTCCGCTGTCGGGGAAGATCGTTGCCGTTGCGTGGCGTTCAGAAACCCCCAGCACCGCCACATATACTTTTCATTACGGCAACTCATATTCTTCTTTCACGCTCACGGGACAGAACGGTTATCTTTCCGGGCTGAATTACAATGTCAACGCCGGAGAAAACCTGGAAGTGTACCATGCTTCCGGCACCCTTCCCAACCGCATCATCCTTACATTCTATTTGAACGAATAGGATGAAATTTTGATGCACCGGTTTCCCTGGCCACCTCAGCCGGTTTATGCTGACCATCCGGCATCTCTGATCAGAAAATATTTAAACTTGTCAACTTCGGTCGGTTTGAGATTTGCATAAGCCTTTTCGGGTCACTAAAGGCACCATCGAAATACGCCCGATGTTCCATTTTACCCCTCGCAGAATCGAGGCCCATGTCTGTACTGGTTCTCCTGCTGGTCGCCCCGGCCAGCAGGCTGCTGGCCCAGCAGGGTACCCGGAGCATCGGTATCGAAGGCGGTCCCGGATTGTCGCTGATCTACGGGAGCGAAGGCGTTTACGGCAGTTCGGATCCCGCGCTGTCAGGAGCGGCAGGGATCACCGGCGAGTATGGATTTGCAGGCCATTTTTCAGCCAAAGTGGCCCTGCATTACGAGCGGATCAGCACGATTACCGATAGCCAGTCCGCCTTGCTTCCGGCTGGCGGGAATAAGCTACCGGTTCGGTGGCAGCAAGGGCCTGCCGTGCACCCCCAACGATCCGGATTTTCAATACCTCCGCAAATAAGCGGGCAACTGGGTTATTAAAAGGAAGAATTGATCAGAAATTCTGTCAGGAAGATTCCATCGATGTTCTGTCACCATTGCCATCCAATCCTGACATCGGTAAATTCCGCTACCTGGCGGTGCGCCTTCAGCGAGACGCCTGCTGAAAACCCTGTTTTATGAACATAACTCAGGGTCCAGCGATGATAAATGGGATCGTTGTACCTGAACTGGTCGAACAGGTATATGCCGA
>CAYQFT010000308.1:0-2696 GCA_964416825.1 uncultured Porphyromonadaceae bacterium | reverse complement strand
GCATAGTGCCCGCTTCGATATTCTTCCACAAAATCATGTGCGGATCGAACCATTCCCCCCGGAACCAGCAATAATCAACAACCGCATTGCTGTCGCTCACAAACACAGTGAATCCGGTTAACCTCGGAGAGGGTTCTTTATCAGTTTTCACGGTCATGGTAAAACCGTTTTTAGCTTCCAGAATACGACCGGTACCTTCGACCAGGATATTTCTCGAGTTCCATGAAAAAACCGCTTCTATGTCCTGAGCCGAGCTATTTTTGAATGTGTACTCCATCGCTCCAACCGGAAGACTTGAATTGTCAGCATCGGTCGGGATGAAAGGGCTCCATCCTGATACCCTGACACTCAGGGGGATATCCTGATCCTCCAGTTCCAGGGATGCAAAGGGAAAGCGGGCCAGAAAACGCCCGGTTTCAAAACGCGGCAGTCCGTAACTTTTCCCCGGCGCACCATTCGCTGTTCCTCCGGGTCCATAGAGTTTCCACTCCGGAACCTGTGCTTCCAGCACTTTTGCTCCATTTTCCAGTCCCGGAATAGTGATGGCCGCAAAGCAGATCGGCTCATTATAGATTTCCGGTTTATTATTAACCGAAAGATGTGATATCGAGCCAGTTCCATCCATACAGAACATTCCGGCGCCAATGCCCCCGATGGGGAAGGCCACCCGGTCGAGATATTTCCCTGTATAGATGCCGTTGAACTTGTGCGCTTCGGGATCACTTTCTCTCTTACCTGCTGAGGATGACAGCAAAAACATGCTTATAAAAAGCAGGAATGTCCAGGGAAGTTTCTTGGTGTTTTTCATTAATTAAGGGTGTTGTTCTGTTTGGGTAAAAAGGTTTTGGCCAGCTCTTCGCTGTCTCCGTATTCTGCCATGAGCCGGGAGAGCCGTTTATGCAAATCAGCCCTGACTGAGGTGTATGTGGGATCGTTGTACACGTTCTTCATTTCCTGCGGATCAGCCATGATATCATAGAGCTCCCATTCGTCAATATCATAATAGTAATGCATAAGCTTATACCTTTCGGTGCTCATCCCGTAATGCCTTTTAACCGAATGATAACCGGGGTACTCATAATAATGGTAATAGTGTTCCTTCCGCCAGTCCGGAGGCGTCTCTCCCCTGAGAACAGGAACCATGTTTCGGCCCTGCATATCCTTTGGCACTTCAATTCCCGCCATCGAAAGAAATGTTTCGGCAAAATCGATATTTGAAACCATATCCTCGTTCACGCTGCCCGGATCAACCACTCCCGGCCATTGCACCAGCAAAGGCGTCCGGTACGATTGTTCAAACATCCAGCGTTTATCGAACCACCCGTGTTCCCCGAGATAGAAACCTTGATCGGACGCATAGATGACAATGGTATTCTTGTCGAGACCGTTATTCTTGAGATAGTCGAGAACCTCGCCAACACTTTTATCAACGGCAGCAATGCATGAAAGGTAATCCTGCATGTAACGCTGGTATTTAAATCGTACGAGATCTTTTCCCGATGGCCGTGCTTTATAGAACTGGCTGATAATGGGATCATACCTAAGATTCCATGTTTTCAGTTGTACCGGGGTCATGCGGTTAAATTCGCCTGAACTGATTTTCGACTGGCTCCTGAACATTTTGCAGTCCTCCTCGATCCGCATGGTTTCAGAGATGGTCATATCCTGGGATTTTTCAGCCGTTCCCCGGTTGGAGTAGTCATCAAACAGGGTAGGCGGTTCTGGGAAGGAGACATCTCTGAACAGGGATATTTCATTGGGTCCGGGCAGCCATTCGCGGTGAGGGGCCTTATGGTGCATCATCAGCATAAATGGTTTCCCTGAGGCCTTAACCTGGTCCATCCATTGCAGGCATTTGTCGGTAATTATTTCGGTAACATACCCGGTTTCCTGATGACTGCCCTCCTTCTTAATAAAATCGGGGTTGTAATAGTTCCCCTGTCCCGGCAGTATATCCCAATGATCAAACCCCGTGGGGTCCGATCCGAGGTGCCATTTTCCAATGATCCCGGTATGATACCCTGCTGCCTGAAGCAGTTTCGGGAAAGTCTGCTGGGCGCCGTTAAAGGACTCTTCATTGGCCGTGTAGCCGTTCAGATGGCTGTATTTTCCGGTAAGGATAACCGCCCTCGAGGGCCCGGAAATGGAATTCGTAACCAGGCATCGGTTGAATCGCATTCCGTTAGCTGCGATCCTGTCGATATTGGGAGTAGGTGCCAGATCTTTCAGGGGACCGCCATAGGCGCTGATAGCCTGATAGGCATGGTCGTCGGTCAGGATAAACACAATGTTGGGCCGCGACTTCTGGACAGGCGGTGACTGGGCCCTTTTCTGACCCTGAGCCATTCCGCTGACCCCGATGCCAATGATTGCGGATAATCCGCTGAAAATGGCGCTATGGCATGGCGGGAAGCTTCCAGCCCTCCCGGTAGGTGTGCTTAATGTACTCATTTGCAGCAGTCAGGGCATTGAATTTTTCATATTTCCTGTCGAAAGTAGGGTGGCCGTCATTAACACTGAATTTGTCGGACAGCAGAACTTTCAGCTCCTCAGCGGCTGAAATATTGGTGAACCTCATCGCTGCGCCATCCCAGGCCAGTGCCTTGTTGAGCCCCTGTAGCCGGATCGCCAGTACTCCCAACAGGACCATTTCGTTAAAGGGGCCGGAATAGGCAAAATTGGCTGTGGACTCAATA
>CAYQFT010000307.1:0-2710 GCA_964416825.1 uncultured Porphyromonadaceae bacterium | reverse complement strand
AGCTGATCGATCATGATATCGCTTGGGAGACCGGTATCACCCATCAATTGAGGGATATGAACCCGGAGGAGACTTGCCTCCGTGCAGACCTGGGAGGTAATGGGGCAAACCAGGGTTGAAGGGTGAATTCTGTTCAGCAGGTTCGTTTGAACGATCAACACAGGCCGGACCTTGCCGGGTTCGGTGCCGGCACGCGGATTCAGGTCGGCGATCCATACGTCAAATTGCCTGATCCTCATCTTCAAGATTTTCGAATTCGGATAGAACTTTCATGGAATCTTCCGCAACCAGCTGCGATTCCATTGCCAGCTGCTTTGACAGAATGTTCCTTTTGTTCAATTGGTTATAATGCTGCACGGCAGCATTAATATACCTGTTTCGCGGCTGGTCCTTCTGTTCCAGGATGGTTTCCATTTCCAAAAAAATCTCTTCGTCCAGTTTGAGAGATAAAAGTTTCATGATATACAAATAGTATATACCAAAAGTATATTATTTTCTTGAAAATCAGGTCAATTTTTTATCAGCAGTGATCTCTGCGGCATTCCCTTGCCGGGTAGAACTGTAACCGCGTAAACTCCCGGTGGCAGTTCCTGTCCGGAGGAGCCGGTGCCGTTCCACTCAACCGCATGCTCGCCGGTGAACCGGATTTCTCCTACCGGGTAAAATGAATAAACCGTTTTTCCAGTGAGGTCGGTGATCCGGATGGTTACCTCCGACGGTTCCGTGAGCTGATACCGTATGGTTACCGATGTTTCAAACGGGTTCGGGTACACGGAAAGGGTTTGATTCATCATTGCATCTCCGGCTATCCATGCAGTCCGGCTGTTGCTTTGTCCGGGTGTTGGGGTCCAGAACTGCCGCCAGCCCGGCTGCGCGTCGGCTGCTCTGCCGTAGGAAACTCCGGTTGTTTGGGCTCCATAATGAATCGAATCGATAAAAATGGTTTCACCTCCGGTAACCTGGACCAGGGTGACATCCTCACCGGCTCCGGCCAGTTCAAAATCAAGATGATTGACTCCAAGCTCCGGTCTGCTGTCTGCCCTGAAAACAAAAAACCCACGGGCTTTGATTACCGTTGAATCGCCCAGTCCAGGCGTAATACGATGCAGTGTCGGATTTGATTTATTATCGGAAAAATAAAGGCCGCCCAGGTTAATATCTTCGTCGCCGGCATTGAAAATTTCGATCCAGTCGGAATACTGGCCATGCTCATCGGGATAAACATTGAGGAAGCGCGACATGAACTCGTTGATAAAGAGGATGTTTTTTAAAGGAGGGATTTTTCCCGTGTTGGCATATCCAGGCGAAGGCAGGTCGAGTTTAAACAGGTTTTGCGTTCCATCCGGAAACCTTCCGTACGATTGATCAGTATCCAGTGAGGGGTAGGTTAAATTATCGATCCAAACGGGTTGGGTACCTGATTTCCGGCAAAGCCCAACTTCCTCCCCACCGCTCGACAACTGAAAATTAGTGTGGTTACAACCCAATTTGGCAAGAGCATCTGCACGAAAAACCATGTAACCCCTTGCAGGGATTGTGGTTGAATCCGTTTTTCCGGCAGGGATTTGAAATTGAAATGGATCGCTGATTTTATCGGTCAGGTATAAACCCCCAACATTAACCGGACTATCATTGGAATTGTAGAGTTCGATCCAATCTGAGTATAGACCGTGTTCATCCGGATAGGATTCGCCGTACTTTGAAACCAGCTCATTGATAAATACACCTGTTACCGGAGGCAGAACTGCCTGTCCATAGGGGTAAGCACCCAT
Organism: uncultured Porphyromonadaceae bacterium; assembly: GCA_964416825.1. Lineage (GTDB taxonomy): Bacteria > Bacteroidota > Bacteroidia > Bacteroidales > UBA12481 > UBA12481. The sequence continues at coordinate 938 of CAYQFT010000307.1, read as the reverse complement.
GTCCGCGCGGGTTCCGTCGGGATCCGGTGGGCTGGCGGGATCCCCTGCATCGATCGCCGGTGATGCTGAACTGAGACTGAAATCAAGCGCTGTTGCGTCGATGAACCTCGGATTCCCCGATTTATTTCCTGTTCCGGTGATGATATCAGTATCGGATAACGAATAGGTGATCTTTACGTCTGAAGCGGCGTCTTCGGTGAAGGGCCGGTTGGTCGACTGGCTTATAATTGAGTTTTTTACGGTAATGTTTCCGCCGCCCTGCCCTGCATATTTCTCATACCCCTTGACACCCAGCGTGTTTTTATACAAGGTTCCGTTTTCAAAAAGCAGGGTTGATTCATCTTTAGCCCCGATCCCGGCTTCGGGGCAATTCGTGGCAACAGAGCCGAATATTTTAAGGTCCGAGGCATTTCCGGCAGAGAAACCTTTATCATTGACCAGGTTGACAAAACAGTAGCGAACATCGACCCGGGCTGAGGAGTTGAAATCCATTCCATCATCTTCTGTTGCATACACAACGCAATGATTAACGACCGAGCGGGTTCCGCCGGAACTCTTTTTACCCCAGAAATAAATACCATCATTGTCGACATCATCAATGACACGGTCCTCATCAGGGATGAACATCACATACGTGCCTGTCAGGACGGTGTTGCTGAACCGGAACTCACAGCCGGTGTCGCAACGTGCAAAAACACAGTCAGTAACCGTATTGGTGCTTTCCAGACTGGCCATGGCCTTACCCTCATTATCGATAAAGCAGCAATCCGAAACAGTGAGTTTGGCGCCATCGGCTTTCAATACTGGCTGGCTTTCGGAATGGACGAATTTGCGTGTCACATCACCGCCGCCACCTGTAAAAAGTGCATAGGTGAAAACGGATTCCATGTTGCCGCTAAGCAGTTCAATTCCACCCCATGCACTTCCCCATGTGTCTG
>CAYQFT010000306.1:0-2716 GCA_964416825.1 uncultured Porphyromonadaceae bacterium | reverse complement strand
CTTGTCCCTGACAAGCGGCCAGCTGAAATCTACCATTTTGGCATTGGTCCGCATTACGGAACCGACGCGGTCCTTGCCGTTCTCCAGGTTTACATGCCCGTCATTAAAATGTTCAATCATATTGCACAGCGTGCGATAGAGTTCATCATCCGTAGTGCCGGGGTTGATTTTGGGCTTATAGACTTTATACAGGGTTTGCCAGTTTATCCCACGCTGTTCGAAATAGGGGTAGTGTGAATTCAATGTTTGCCAGACTTCCTCGAATACATCCTCGGGATTTATTTTAGCCGGCTCCGTCTGACCCGGCAGTATCTGGCAAAAAAGCCAGAATGGCAGGACAAAAAGGATAAATTTTACTTGTTTCATGGTTTTTGGTTTGGTTTAAGAATGTCATTTTCTGATTTGGTATGGTAAAGATAGCCCGGCTCTTTCCCAACAGCTGGCGAAAACTTGTCTCAAAACCGGTTCGAAACTGATCCAAACCATAAATGAGTAAAATTCTTCGGTGAATGCGGTATTTCTATCTTTGTCTGGTAAACACCCGAACTCAACTTCTATGAAAAAAAGTATCATCCTGATGTTCATCATCGCGGGAATCTCCTGTCAGGCCTTTGCCGGAAGCGGAAAGCCTAAGGACTATGTTTTGCTTTCTCCCGACCTGAAACTGAAGGCTGTCGTCCATGTCGACAGCACCATCAGGATTGAGCTCCTGCGAAACGGCAAGTGGCTCATGTCCACTGAACCTATCGGAATAAAGATGGCAGACGGGACGGCGATCGGTGTGAATCCTATAGTTAAGAAAGTTGAGGAAGTTAAGGTGGATGAGGTGGTCAGGCCGGAGATCCGGGAAAAATCGGAATCCATCAGGGATCAATATCAGGAATTAAAACTGATGTTTAAACCCGATTATAATATCGAGCTTCGGATGTATAATGAGGGGCTGGCCTACCGTTTGGTCCTGAGCCGGCCGGGCGAGGTGGTGATTGAAAAAGAGATGGCCGGATATCGCTTTGATCCCAGGGATTCAGTTTGCCTGGCTTTTGAAAAGAACTTTTATTCGGCCTACGAAACTCCATACGAATACAAAACGGTAGGAGCGCTAGCCGAAAGCGACCGGTTCTATCTCCCGGTGCTGGTTCATAAACCTGATGGCACCGGCCTCTGGCTCGGCGAATCGAATGTGCGTGATTATCCAGGCCTGTGGTTTGAGAAATCCGGTGACATTACCTTTAAAAGTCTTTTCCCTGGATACCCGCTGAAGGTGAAGGGGATCGACAGTCCCTACGGCCAGACCGAGGTGCTCGAGTATGCACCCTATGTCGCAAAGACCAAAGGAACCCGGGCGCTGCCCTGGCGTATCGTGGCGGTTTCCGCCAATGATGGGGAACTGATTACCAACCAGATGGTGTACCTGCTTGCCGACAAGTGCGAAATCGCCGATCCGTCGTGGATCAAGCCCGGCTGGGTGATCCTCGACTGGTGGGCGCGGCGCAATATTTTCGGTGTGGATTTTAAGGCTGATATCAATACCGAAACGGCCAAATACTTTATCGATTTTTGCGCGAAATACGGAATCACCTATTTCCTGTTCGACGATGGTTGGTCGGACCTCGGCAATATTCTGAAAATCAGGACGGGTCTCGATATGGAACAGGTCATGAGCTATGCCAGGCAGAAAAACGTGAAGATCATGCTCTGGCTGGCGGCCGCCACCTTCGACCGGCAGATGACCGAAGCCCTCGACCTCTATGAAAAGTGGGGCGTGGCCGGCATCAAGGTGGATTTCATGAACCGCGATGACCAGGTAATGATGAATTTTTACGAAAAAGTGCTGCAGGAAACAGCCAAACGAAAAATGGTGGTCAATTTCCATGGCACCTGCAAGTCGACAGGCCTGCGGAGAACCTATCCGAACCTTCTCACCCAGGAGGGTCTTATCGAATTCGAATTCTCCGGTTGGACCGACTGGGACAATCCCGATCATCACAACACCCTGCCGTTCCTCCGCAACGTGGCCGGCCCGATGGACTATATCCCCGGTACGTTTCAAAACGTGGTGAAAAAGGATTTCCGCACGGTAGGCGATTTTCCCATGGGCATGGGCACCCGGGCGCACTCGGTCGCCATGGCGGTGACCACCATGAGCCCGATGCAGATGATCCCTGATTCCCCTTCGGATTATGAGCGGGAGCCGGATTGCGCGAGATTCCTCCTGAGCATACCGGTGACCTGGGATGAGACGAAAGTTTTTGAGGCGAAAATGGGCGATTATTTATTGCTGGCCCGCCGGAGCGGCAAGGATTGGTACCTGGCTGCCACCACCGACTGGACCCCGCGCGATTTTACGCTGGATTTCAGCTTCCTGCCTGAGGGAACCTTTTCGCTGGAATTGATCCGTGACGGGATCAATGCCGATATACGCGCCATTGATTACAAAATGGAGACCCTGAAAATCGACCGGACCACGAAGCTGAAGGTTCACCTGGCGCCGGGTGGCGGTTGGGTGGGACGGATCCGGTAGGGACGCATAAATGTGTCCGCCAATATCAGTTGGGGGGGGGCGGGACAAAATGAGATTACGGGATAAAGGACCCCACTAATAGGAGCTCCTATATGTTGCCCCGGTTTTTAAACCGGGGGTAGGGCAATGTTCACAATCATCACGTGTCGAGGCCTTTAAAGGCCTCGACACGTAAAATAAATTAGGCTTCTGTGC
>CAYQFT010000305.1:0-2736 GCA_964416825.1 uncultured Porphyromonadaceae bacterium | reverse complement strand
CGGGGGAATCCTTATTAACGAATCACTGGCAAAACTTATCGGCAGGGAGGATATCGTAGGGATGAACATCACTTTTTCCGGTGTAACCGGGCCAATCGTCGGCGTTATCCGCGACTTTCATTTCCTTTCCATGCGGACCGAGATTCCTCCGCTGGCGCTCTTTCTGTTTCCGGAAAGCCGCATGCGGTATATGATGATCAGGTTACGCCCCGGAGAACGGGGTCCGATGATAGAGAAGCTCCGGACAACCTGGAATTCCGTAATTCCCGGCTATCCTTTTGAGTATTCATTCATTGAGGACGATTATGACCAGGTATATCAAAACGAAACCCGCTCGGGAAGCCTGATGGCCTACTTTACCGTTATGGCCATCATTATTGCATGTCTTGGACTGATTGGCCTGTCAAGCTTTATGGCGGAAAGGAGAACCCGGGAGATTGCTGTTCGCAAAACCTTTGGATCCTCCAACCGGGCAATTGTTTTGTCGATGATTACTCAGTTTACAAAACTGGTACTGATAGGAATCGCCATTGCCATTCCGTTTACCTGGTATTTTTTACATGAATGGCTGAAAGACTATGCCTACCGCACTACTCTTTCGTGGTGGGTGTTTGCCTTACCGGCACTGCTTGCCCTGGCCCTGGCAACGCTGATGGTTTCCATACAGGCCATCCGGGCATCCAAAACTAATCCGGCAGTCAGTTTGAGACACCAATAAAACGATGATTGTAACATAATAAATGGTTGCGCCTTACCTTTCCGAAAACCCAAACCAACATGGACCGAATAATTGAAAATAAATCAAAAAAGAGAAGACGAATCCTGTGGATTTCAGTATCCATACTATTGTTTTTGGTCATCGTATACCTGCTCTTTTTCTCCGATCATTCCAGTAAGCTTAATGTTGAGAGAGACAAACTGACCATCTCTGACGTGATCGAGGCAGAGTTTCTGGATTACATGACAGCAACCGGAAATGTTGAGCCCCTCACCACCGTGTACCTCGATGCAGTGGAAGGCGGCCGGGTTGACAAGATCCTGATCGAAGAAGGTTCGATGGTTAACGCCGGTGACATTATTCTCCGACTGACCAACCCCGATCTGAACCTGAGAATCCTGACCAGTCAGGCTGACCTTGCAGAACAGGAAAACCGGCTTCGGGATACTAAAATAATGATGGAGCAGCAGCGCATTGAACTTCGGAGACAGATCATCCAATATGAATTTGACCTGATAAAACTCAACCGGACTTATCAGGCCAACAAAACCCTTTTTAACCAGGGGTTGATTTCCGAGCAGGAATACCTTCTGAGCAAGGAGAATGCTGAACTGACCCAACAGACCATCCAGCTTTTCAAGGAAAAATCGGTGCAGGACTCCCTCTTCAGGACCACACAGGTTAAGAGTCTGGAAGGGGCTCTGGACCGGATGCAGGACAACATAGAGTTGGTTAAGGACAAGCTTGAGAGCTTGAATGTTAAGGCGCCTGTTACCGGCCAGCTGGGCTCTCTCGAAGCTGAAATCGGCCAGACGATCATCAGTGGGTACCGGCTCGGACAAATTCACATCCTGGACAATTTTAAGGTGACGGCTCAAATCGATGAACACTGGATCGACAGGATAAAGACCGGATTACCTGCCACACTTGAACGAAATGATCAGAATTTCAACCTTACCATTATCAAGGTTTATCCCGAAGTCAGAGGTGGCCAGTTTCAGGTTGACATGGAGTTTACAGGAGTTAAACCCGATAATATCCGGACCGGACAAACCTACCGGATCAACGTGGAACTTGGCCAGCCCGTCAAAGCCATCCAGGTGTTGAAAGGGGGTTTCTTTGAATCAACCGGCGGACAATGGATTTATGTGGTGGATCCATCGGGCCAGTTTGCAAGTAAAAGAAGCATCCGGACCGGCCGGATGAATCCCAGATATTATGAGATTCTTGATGGATTGCAGCCCGGGGAAAAGGTCGTTGTGAGTCCATACACGAGCTTTGGCGACAATGATAAACTAATTCTGAAATAGCATAATCATATTTTGTAATAATCTAAAAATCAAACCAAATGATACAAACTATTGATCTAACCAAGGTATTCCGCACGGATGAAGTTGAGACGACTGCCCTGAATAAAGTTTCCCTATGGATAAAAAAGGGCGAATTTGCGGCCATTATGGGTCCTTCCGGATGCGGCAAATCCACCCTGCTGACCCTTCTGGGTTTATTGGATAACCCGACCTCGGGACAGTTGCTTTTTGATGGGAAGGAGGTCTCAAAGTATTCAGAAAGGGCGCGGACCCTGCTCAGGAAATCGAATATCGGGTTTGTGTTTCAGAGTTTTAATCTGATCGATGAACTCAACGTATTCGAGAACATTGAACTACCGCTTTTGTATCAAAAAGTGCCGGTAGCCAAAAGGAAGAAGATGACGGAAGAGGTGATGGAGAGGATGAGCATTTCGCACCGCAGAAAACATTTTCCGCAGCAGCTTTCCGGAGGGCAGCAGCAGCGGGTTGCAATTTGCCGGGCCGTGGTGGGGAATCCTTTGCTGATCCTGGCCGATGAGCCTACCGGAAATCTCGATTCAGCCAATGGAGAAGATGTAATGAATCTTTTAAAGCAATTGAATTCGGAAGGCACCAGCATTGTTATGGTTACACATTCGCCAAAGGATGCTTCTTATGCCGGAAGGATTATCAAACTGTTCGACGGGCATCTGGTCAATGGAGCTGAAT
>CAYQFT010000304.1:0-2740 GCA_964416825.1 uncultured Porphyromonadaceae bacterium | reverse complement strand
ATCACCCTCTTTTCCCTGATTCTCGGGATTATACTGATCTCCTTGCTCCTGCCGGCATTAAACCAGCTATCCGGGAAGCACTTTACCCTGGATATCCTGTATAGTCCGGTTTTCCTGGCGGCAATGGCATCGATGGTTTTGATCATCGGTATTCTCGGGGGCAGTTATCCTGCATTTTATCTATCCCGATTCTCACCGGTACTGGTCATGAAGGGATCGGGTCAGTCGGGCCGTTCCGGGAGTGCGTTCCGGAAGATCCTCGTAGTTGTGCAGTTCGTGATATCGGTGGGCATGATTGTATGTACGCTGGTCGTTTTTAAACAGCTCAATTACATGCAGACCATGGATCAGGGCTGGAACATGAAGGACGTGGCCACCCTCGTTCTTCCCGATAATGAACCCGTCAGGCAGATGAGGGTTGTGAAGGAAAAACTCATGCTGAGTCCTTATATTAAGAAAGTTACACTTACCAATGACCGGATCGGGGAAGGGTCGGGGAAAGTGATCTTCAACATGGAAACCAGCGAAGGGATGCAGCCCCGGGGGATCAATTTCTCAATCGTTGACCAGGATTTTGTTGAAACTATGGAGATTCCCATGGTAAGCGGAAGGGATTTTTCCATTGATTTTATGTCCGACACGCTTCAGGGGGTTATTGTTAACGAGACCCTGGCCAAGCGGCTGGCGTGGGATGAGCCGATCGGCAAACGGGTTCAGCTTGGAAACGGCCGGCTGGTGATGGGAAGGGTAATCGGGGTGATGAAGGACTATCATCAAACCGGGATGTATTCAGGGGTTGAGTCGCTGATGCTTATTTACCGGCTGGATAATCCGATACTGTACCTGAAACTTGACCCGATGAATTCCGAAGCCGCCATGAAGCATGTCGCTGAGGTATGGAAAGGGATTTTTCCCAACCGGCCCCTTGAATGCACGTTCCTGGCCGATAGGTTCAAGGAGCAATTCGGTGCCGACCGAAACCGGAGCATTGTATTTTCCAGTTTTACCCTGCTTGCACTTTTCATTGCCTGCCTGGGACTCCTGGGCCTGGCCTTCTTCACCGTTGAGCGCAGAACCCGGGAAATTGGCGTTCGCAAGGTTTTCGGTGCATCTTCAACGAACATCATCAGGCTCATAAACCGCGATTTCGTGATCCTGGTTGTCATCGCCATCGCCATCGCACTACCCGTTTCGGGCATCCTCATGACGAATTGGCTGGAAGATTATGTTTATCGATATCAGATGAATGCCTTTGTTTTTCTCTGGCCGGCCCTCATCACTATTGCACTTTCGCTGATTATCGTCAGTGTTCAGTCGTGGAGGGCAGCCAATGCCAACCCGGTAGATTCGCTGAGAAATGAATAGAAGCTCTATTTATCGGTATGACACTGTAGCATTTACGCCCAAAATTCGTCTTTGTAAAAAACCTATGCCATGCTGAACAATTATTTTCTTATCGCTTTACGGAATCTCATTCGTCAGAAAGGATATTCCTTTATCAATATTATCGGACTCGCCCTAGGGATCTCAGCTGCAATGTTCATCTTCATCTGGGTTTCTGATGAGGTTTCCATGAACCGTTTTCACCAGAATGTAAACCGGATCTACCGGGTGGAGCAGGACCAGGATTACGACGGTAAAATATACCATGTGAATGTGACGCCCTACCCTTCGGGAGAAGGATGGAAAAAGGAAATCCCCGAGATCGAAACCACGGTGAGAGCTACCCAGACAGGAGCTTTGCTGACAAAATACAAGGACAAAGCATTTTATGAAAACGGTATCGCCTGCGTTGATTCAACATTTCTTCAGGTATTCACCTTCCCGTTGTTGAAAGGAGATCCGAATACCGCACTCCGCGAACCGTATTCAATGGTCATGACTCCTGAAATGGCACTCAAATACTTTGGAACCGAGGATCCCATCGGAAAGGTGATTATTCTCGATAATAAGTACAATTTCACGGTGACGGGCCTTTTAAAAAAAATACCGATCAACACTAGTTTACGGTTTGATTTTCTGATACCCTTCGATTTCACAAAAACCACCGGCGCTTATGTTGATCATTGGGGATCGAACAATGTTTTCACCTTCGCAATGCTTAACAAAGAGGCAGATCCGGGTCCGGTTGACACCAAGCTGACGGAATGTGTCAGGCGTCATATAGACTTCACAGGCAGTGGTTTAGAACCCAGCCAATGGCAAACCAAATTCATGCTGGCACCCTTGAAAAAAATGTACCTCCATGAATATTTCGGATTCGGGCAACCGGCAGGCAGGATCCAGCGGGTGATCATATTTTCAATCATCGGGATTTTCATCCTTCTTATTGCCGCAATCAATTACATGAACCTATCTACCGCACGCAGTTCCCGGCGGTCGAGAGAAATCGGCCTGCGAAAAGCGTTCGGCTCCCGGCGCAATCAACTGATCATGCAGTTCCTTGGAGAATCAGTGGTCACGTCCCTATCGGCCATGGTAATTTCAGTAATTATTATCGGGCTGCTTATCGATCCGTTCCGACTCGTATCGGGAAAGCAGATATCCGCAGATATTCTTTTGACGGGGAATTTCATACTGGGCATGATCGGAATGACAATACTCACTTCCGTTATCGCCGGAATCTATCCGTCACTGTATCTATCCGGATTTAAGCCGATGTCCATTCTAACCGGGGATCCAGGCGATTCAAAGGGAAAGGGATGGTTTCGCAAAGTGCTTGTCGTTTTTCAGTTCAGCA
>CAYQFT010000303.1:0-2741 GCA_964416825.1 uncultured Porphyromonadaceae bacterium | reverse complement strand
CCACGGCCGGCACCGATTTCGCCAATCACCATGCCGGGTTTAACGCCGATTGCGTCCATGATTTTTTTCGGGGGCTGACGCTCGGCTTCCTTAATTTCCCAGCCTTCCGAAAGATCGGTCTGAGCATGGAGAAAACTGCCTTTTCCGAAGAATATCAGGCACAGCAGAATAAGGAGATAGGATAGCTTTTTCATTATTTCTGCTTGAGAATGAAGATGTAATCTTTTGGCAGGAAGGTTTCGACTTTCACTATTTCGAAACCACTGGCTTTCGCGCTTTTTTCAACACGTTCTTTAATGGTGGGAATTTTATTATTCGGATCCTTACGGTCGATTTTGAATTCATTATCGATTTCGGAATCGATGGGATCGACAATGACCAGCATCGCTCCAGGTTTCAGAGATTTCTTGAGTGCTGTTAACAGTGGATCCGGTTTATCAATCATATGGTACACCCAAACCATGAATGCCATATCGAGCGATTTCTCCGGGAATCCGGGATCATCCGGTTTTCCGAGAATGGTTGTCACTTGTTTGAAATCCAGGATTTTACATCTGTCAGCCAGTTGGTTAAGTGATGGTTTATCAATATCGTTGGCAAAGATTTTCCCGGTTGGACCCACCTGTCGGGCCAGGTAAACGGTAAAGCGGCCTCTTCCTGCACCTATTTCACCGATCACCATACCCTGTTTAACGCCGATGGCGTCCATGATTTTTTGGGGAGGCTGCATCTCATTCATCACCTTAACTTCCCATCCTTCCGACAGGTCTCCAATGGGGCGGGCCAGATAGATATTGTCCTCACGCATTGATGTATCAACCAGATAAACCTCAAATCCGGCCTGATTCATCTGCTTTTTGAAATCCTCAATGGTTGTTGCTTCGTCCTTAAACTGTGACCGGTTCTTGTCGCGCTCAACAATAGCCAGAATCCCGTTCTTTTTCAGGGTTGGCAGCAAATTCCTCACCAGCTCGACCGGTTTTTCCAAATGATGGTAGGTGTTGGTCATAAATGCGATATCCAGGGAATTGGCCGGCAGCTTCGGGTCCTCAACGGTTCCGACAATAATCTTAACATTATTGAATCCCTCCTTCTTGCATCGGTCAGAGAGATAATTGAGATCGGTCTTATTTATGTCGTTTGCATAAACAAAACCCTTAGGGCCAGCCTGTTTGGCGAACCACACAGTGACCCGCCCGGTACCGGCACCCACCTCACCAATGACCATACCGGGCTTCAATCCGATGGTTTCAATAACTTTTTGGATGGGCTGGCGGTCGTTGATCCGAATTTCCCAGTTCTCTACTGTCTGTGCATCAACTGCCTGTACAAAGGCAAAGAGCAGGAGGATACACGTAAGGGCTTTAGCGGATTCTTTCATAAACTGAATATTTTTTTGTGATCCAATTGGTTATCAAATAGATAATTAAACCGGTTATTGCGATTGCAATTCCAAGGAGTGACTGAACCGGCTTGCCTATGAGAACATACAGGGCCATGCATCCCTCAACGATTATGAAGAAAAGGGGGATCCAGGGATACCCAAACGTGTGATAGAAGGGCTCGCCATTAGTTTTCATTCTGATTCTAAGCACAATAACCCCGATTACCGAGGTAATGGTAAACAGGCTTAATGTGAAACCGAGCAGGGTCATGATCTGGTCAAATGTTGAAGTAGCGATAAGTGCAAGCGAGATAACAGCCAGTAAAATGGTTCCGTAAATGGGGGAGCCATGTTTATTTTCATGACCTAAAATTCGCAGGGGGTTGTAATCATCAGCTAAAGCCTGGGTGACACGGGGGCCGAATATCAGAAGGGAATTAATGGATGCAATCAATCCGATCGAAATGAGGCCTGCAATAAAGTTGCCACCTGTAGAACCGAAGATATTTCTCGCTGAAATAAAAGCCACGTCGACTTTCCCTTCCAAATCCGCCAACGGCACCGTATACAGAAAAACGAAATTCAACAGGGTATACAGGACCATGACGATCAGGGTCCCGGTAATGAGTATTTTGGGAAGGTTTTTTACAGGATCTTTTATCTGATGAGTGATGTAGGTTGCTGAATTCCAACCTGAATAGGCAAAGGAAACATACACCAGCGACACGGCAAATGCAGGGCTGATGATTTGCCTGAAATCCGAAGATTGAGCCGTAAAATCAAAACTGCTGTGAGGACCGGTTACTAGCCCCGCAATACAAAGCAGCAGGATCAGCAGGATGTTTAACCCGGTTGTGACAAAATTGAAATTTACCCCGGTTTTAAAACTGCTCAAATTAATCAGGGTCAGGATTAAAATGACCGACACGGTGATTATCATCGGGGAAACGGGAATGAGATTGGCTGCATAGGAACCGAGTGCAATGGCCGCAATCGCCATTGGAGCCGCGAAGCCGATCGTAATAGAGATAAAGCCCGACATGAATCCGAGGGCCGGGTGAAAAATCCTGGACAAGAAAATGTATTCACCACCAGATTTGGGTATACGGGCGGCTAACTCCCCGTAAGTCAACGCTCCGCACAAAGCTACCAAACCGCCGGTGATCCAGATGAACAGCAGCGCCAAAACCGAGTGTACTCCGGCAACCTGCAGGCCAAGGCTCGTGTAGACCCCGGTTCCCACCATATTTGATACCACTATTGCGATGGCACGCAAAGGTGATACAAGTTTGCCCGGCTCCACCATAAGATTATTTACTGGCTAGTTTAATGTCTGCCTTTGAAATATTATAGACAA
>CAYQFT010000302.1:0-2761 GCA_964416825.1 uncultured Porphyromonadaceae bacterium | reverse complement strand
GGAGAGCGTATCCGGAAAATATCGGTCAAAAACGGCTTGAGCAACAATTCCGTTCTATCCTTTCTGGAGCGCCCGGATGGTTCGATATGGGTGGGTACGGATGGGCAGGGAGTGGACATTCTCTCCCCCGGTTATTCCGTGATCCGGAATTTTCCAGGGGATTTTAAACAATCCCGTCCCCTCGTGTTTGGCTCCGTCTATCGTATTCTGGCCGACAGTGACCAGCGGGTTTATCTGGGCACCAGCGGATATGGCGTGATCATGGTTGAGTTCGACAAAAATGTCCCTCCCCGGCCGATACACTCCGAGCAGCTGATTCTTGACCGGAATTCCGATTCGGTAGTCCACCAGAAGCAGATTGTGTATGCGCTGGCCGAAGAAAAGCCGGGGATCCTCTGGATCGGCACCCGCGGAATGGGTGTGTATCGTTACAATACGATCAACAAGCGGGTGATCTCACAGTATTCCACCACTACACCGCCCGGTGCGATCCGGAATGATGACATCCTTTCCCTCTTTACCGGGAGCGAGGGATTGATCTGGGTGGGCAGCAGCAACGGCCTGTTCAGTGTGAATGCCGTATCGGCCGACTCGGTAGAGATGGCCGGACTGGCTAACCAGCCTGACCTCTCCTCCGCCAGTATCCATGCGATTCAGATGGATGCAACGGGGAACCTGTGGGTAACCACCAACCAGGGGCTTTCCCTGATAAACCATAAAACAGGCACGGTAAGGGATTTCAACACCAACGACGGCCTGGTCAATTTTGAATACAGCGACGGCGCTTCGTATTTCGACCGGCGGACAGGCCGTCTCTATGTTGGCGGCACAATGGGAGTGGATATCATACAAACCGATCGGGTTGAATTCTCCTCATATTTCCCGCCGGTGGCGCTAAACAGGTTTTTCATCCGGAACGTTGCGGTAGAGCCCGGAGCCGGCGGCGTATTAACAAGCCGCATCAATCATCAGGAGAGCCTGAACCTGAAATACAATCAGAATTTCATTTCGTTTACGGTCTCACCGCTGGTCTTCTGGGGGTTGGAACGCCACCGGATCTCCTATCGGCTGGTCAATTTCGATGAGGAATGGATCACTAAACTTCAGAACCAGCCGGTCAGCTTTTCAAACCTGAAGCCCGGAAAATACACGCTGCAGATCAGGGTAAGCGATGAGAACGGCAATTGGTCGGCAGCTGTCAGGGAGATAAAAATCAAGATCGACTCCCCGCCCTGGTTAACCGCATGGGCCATTGCCGGTTACATCCTGCTGTTTATCGCGATCCAGCTCCTGATCCTCAACGCTTACCGAAAGCGCGAAGCGCGGAAAAAAGAGGCGGTGCTGCAGGAATTCCAGAAGCGAAAGGAAGAGGAACTGCAGAGTTATAAAATTGAGTTTTTTACCAATGTGGCCCATGAATTCCGCACGCCGCTGACTCTTATCTCCTCACACATTCATGCTTTGCTGGAGGATAAGCGGAACTCGGCTGAAAATCCCAGGCTGCTGAAAGTGTTCAACAACAGCATCAAGCTTCAGAAACTGGTGCTCGAGATCATGCAGTTCCGAAAGCTCGAAAAAGGGAAGGAACCGCTGAACATTGAGCTGACAAAGCCGGTGGAGCTGGTACGCGAAGTGGTATCCGACCTCGAACTTTTTGCCCGGCAGCGGGATATTCATTGTGAGGTGATGGCTCATGATGCGCCGCTCAGTTTCGCGACCGATGCCGATAAGTTTCAGCGCATCCTCACAAACCTGATTTCCAATGCCATCAAGTACAACCGGGACGGCGGGATTGTACAGGTGAGCCTTAAACAGGAGAACGGGGAGCTAGTTGTTGAGGTCAGGGACAGTGGTATCGGCATTAAACCCGATGCCCAACCGAAGGTTTTTGAGCCTTTCGGCCTCTCATCTGCCCGCAGGAAAGGCAGCTTTCCCGGGTACCACTCCACGGGCCTCGGCCTTGCCGTAACCAAGGGCCTCGTTGAACTGATGAAAGGAAGCATCCGTTTTGAAAGCATTCCGGACGAAGGCACCCGGTTTACCTGCATCTTTCCTGATGTTCACGAGATCAGTACCGCGGATCCCCTACCCGGGTCGGTGGTTGTTGCCGACGAAATGAGCTACATGGAAGAGGCCGGCTCCGGCACGGCAGGCGGGGTTTCAGCTTCTACCGACGATAAACCGGTGATCCTCCTCATTGATGATGATCCCGATATTCTGATCCTGCTCCGGGATTTCCTCCAGGAGGATTACAACATCATTTTTGCCGAAAACGGACGGGATGCCTATCACAAAGTAATTACCGAAAAGCCCGACCTGATAGTTTCCGATGTTATGATGCCGGAGATGGACGGCATTGAGCTCTGCAGCAAGGTGCGCGAAAACTTCGACACGAGCCACCTGCCCATCATCCTGCTGGCCGCCAAAGCTGAGATTGAGGACCGTATTGCCGGTTTGAAGGCCGGCGCCGATTCTTATATTCCCAAACCGTTCAACCCCGAACACCTGAGAGTGCGCATCACACGGCTGCTTCAAACAAGGGCCAGCATCATGAGTCACTTTGGCAAAAAAAGCTATAATCCATCCCTGATCAAGGAGATCCCCGACCCGTTCTTCCAGAAGCTGCTCACTTTCATCGACGAAAATATCGACGATGAGACCCTCTCATCCGAAAAGCTTTGCGACAAGCTCGGCATCAGCAAGTCGGCCCTCTACAACAAGACCCGGTCGGTTCTCGGAACCACGCCGCACAGCCTGATAT
>CAYQFT010000301.1:0-2762 GCA_964416825.1 uncultured Porphyromonadaceae bacterium | reverse complement strand
GCCCATGCGGATAGCCATGGTTTTGTTTTCATAGGAGGTTTAATAGCCCGCGGGTCTGATGAATCCAGGGGTCAGAGCGGCAGTGAGTTTGGCAAACTGAATCAGCTCCGGTTCGCTCCACCAAGGCCCGACAACCTGAATGCCCATCGGAAGGCCATCGGGGCTCATTCCCAGGGGGATATTGATGGCAGGATTGCCGGAGGCATTGAAGCAGGCGGTGAAGGGCCACACGTAATCGAGGTAAGGCATTTCCTGGCCATCAAAGGATAACCGTGTTCCGATTTTGGTTCGTTTGTATGCGGGGCCAAAGGCCATGGGGCATATCAGGAGGTCGTACTTCTTGAAAAAGGTTTCCCAGCGCCGGGTGATCTCCGCTTTTTTCACCAGCACCTCGCCATAATGGCCGGCATCCATTTTAAAAGCCTTGTTCATCAGGCGGTTATATTTTGTTACGCCTTTGAGCAAGGTTCCCCGGAACTGCATGCCCATCAGAAAGCGGATGAATGCGGGGGCTCCCTGCGAGATCACATAGGGGAAGAGACTGACGTACAGGTCCAGCGTTTCACCGTGAAGCGTTTCGTCGGGAATTTTCTTTTCGGTCTGCACTCCATAGGCTTTCAGGGATTCAACGAATTCACCGATTCTGGCACTCACGGTTTTTCCGGCCGGATGTCCGGGCCAGCCGTCGGTCCAGGCAATTTTATAGTCTGATAGGGTTTTCTTTACGTGAAGGCTCCAGTCGATCCGGGGTGTTTCCCGGTCGCTTTCATCGGGCCCCACCAGGATTTTCCAAAGCAGCTCCATATCCTCCGGAGTCCGTGCCAGCGGCCCGGGTGTGGCCATGTGCATGATCGATGATTTGGATTTTTTGTGGATCGGCATCATGCCGTGGCCAGGGATGGATTTGTCGGTGGGTTTCAATCCGTACAGTCCGCAGAAATTAGAAGGAACGCGGATGGATCCGCCTATATCGCTTCCGAGCTCGAGGGCCGTGAAACCCGCAGCCAGGGCCGATGCACCTCCGCCGGTGCTACCACCGGGTGTATAATCGGGGTTAAACGGACTCTTCCCTTCCGGATAGATTTCCCCGAAAACCTGGTAATCCATCAGTCCGGCCGGGATATTGGTCTTTCCCAGAATAACCGCGCCGCTCTTTTTGATCCGGTCCACAATGACTGCATCGACGGCGGGGATGAAATCCTTGTGCAGCTTGAGGTTGATGGTGCTTCGGGTGCCGGCGATCCAGAAGGGCTCCTTGATGGTTACCGGAACGCCGTGCAGCGGTCCGCGGAAATTTCCGGAAGCCGCTTCCCGGTCGCACTCAGCGGCCGTTCGGAGGGCCTCTTCCTCAAAAACCATGATCATAGCCTGAATAGGTTCATTTGCGCGCTTGATCTGAGCAAGGTGTTCAGTCACAATCTCTGTGCTTGTTGCCTTGCCCGAGCGGATGCTTTCGGCCAGCTCAAGGGCCGACAGATACAGGTAGGATGCCATTGTGGGTTGGTTTATCAGGTTTAGTCCCTTCATTTCAGGTAATCCAAAGCGAGGTTGTTATATACCCGGGCGAAGGTGGCAATGTTCCGGTTATCCCCCTTCAGGCTGTCTATAGGGGTGGAGAGGTACCAGTCGGCCGAAGGAAGCAGGGAGTTTGCGTTGGGCTTGCAAAAGCCATAAAGTCCAACCCCGGATTTCATGGCATCGATTACCACTGTTTTGGCATCCTGACCGTTCCAGTTGGCCAGGCAGGTGATCAGCCGTGTTTGCGGACCCACCTGGCTCCGGATCTCCTCGATCTTTTTCAGGTCGCCCCCTTCGTTCATCAGCCAGTCGATCTCCTGGAACATTTTCGAATTCACGATATGCGGATGGGTGATATCGAAACAGGTTAGCCAGATTTTACAGTTGGGATCAGTTTCTTTAGCGGCCTTGTGAATCACTTCCCAGGTTTTCTCAATCGCCAGGCGGCTGTAGGCGGTGTAGTCGGCTTCCTTCAGGCTGTCCTTGCCCGGGAATGGTTTTCCCATTAATTCCTGATACCGTACCTTCTCGCTTTCCAGCCATTCACCGCCTGTAGAAGCGCGGTTTGGCTGGTAGAACCAGTCAGTCATGAACCCGTCGATCCCGGATTTGCTGACTGCCTCGCGGATGGCCACATCGAGATAATCGAGATATTTCTGCGTAAAGGGAATATGCCGGTCGGCCGGAATTCCATAGCTGTACTCCGGATTTTCGAGCCCCCAGCGGGTGTTCGACCCGATGCAGAAATATCCGTAAACCTCGATTTTTTCTTTGTGTGCCAGCTTAACCATCTCCGGCAGGAAATCATATTTAAGGCCGGGTTGTGCCGGGATCACCCCGTTTTTATACCAGGCATACCCGTTGCAGGAAACGCAGAACGTCTGAATCGTATTCACGCCCAGTTCTTTATACCATTTGATGTGCTCAACCGGGTTGGCGTCGGCCCACTGGCCGGGTGCCGCGAAGGCATTCGGACCGCCCTCACCCCAGTTGAAATCGAGGTTGTAGGCTTTGATGGGTTCAGGATCAGGCAGGTGCTTTGGGGTGCAGGCGGTGACATGGATTACTGCGATTACAAAGAGGAAGGTTCTCATGGGTTTAAGGTTTGGGGTTCGGCCGGAGCATTTGCAATGGGGCTAGGGAAAAATGAGTTTTATCATTGAAACACATATATGTTGCCCCGGTTTTCAAACCGGGGGTAGGGCAATGATCACAATCATCACTTGTCCAGGCCTTTAAAGGCC
>CAYQFT010000300.1:0-2774 GCA_964416825.1 uncultured Porphyromonadaceae bacterium | reverse complement strand
AATGTCGGTTACAGTCTGAGCGCGGGTAAAACACGTTGCAAGAGCCAGTCCGGCGAAGAGTACTTTTGATTTCATGGGTTCAGTTTTTGGCTTGCCAAACCTAAGGAACCCTTTTCTGAACATGGACAGGCATTTGACGAATGGTGGATCAGGGTTTACCGCTGACCACGTTATATCTTCCGCGAGATCTCGGCAATCCCTTTCCGTGTCCTTGCTGCCAGCTCCTTCTCCCGCAGCGATTCTTCCAGCTGGTTGGGATCACCCAAATAGCCGAGTGCGATGCAGGCCACAAGGTCATAAACGGCCGTATCTATCTCCAGCATTTCTGCCAGTTTCGGGGCATCAAATCCACCCATCAGATGCCCGTAAATATCCATGGAAAGGGCTTGCAGGATCAGGTTCATGTTGGCGGCCCCCAGGTCGTGCTTCGACCAGGGGTTCGGCTTGCCGTGATCGCGCTCCTTTTTGGCCAGTGAAACCACCAGAACGGCAGCATTCTTTGCCCAGGGCTGGTTTCCTGGTGCAAGACAATTGAAGATTTTATCAAAACCCGATGTTCCGCGATGGGCGTAATGGTAGAACCAGGGCTGCATATTGCCCCCGCTGAATGCCCAGGAGGCCGCCTCGAGCAGGGTATTCATATCGGTCTCTGAAATCATATCAGGAGTAAAACTCCTCGGACTCCATCTCTCACGTATCAGATCCAGAACGGGGTATTGGGTAATGGCGGTTTTCATTTTTTTCAGATTATCCACAAAGGTTCACAAAAAAGCTCTCACAAATGTTCACAAATTATACCGTGGTAGTTTATACCACCGTGCTATTTGTGAAAATTTGTGTGCCATTTGGGAACATTTGTGGATAAAAAAAAGAAAAACTGTGGATAAAAAAAAGTGAATATTTGTGGTGAAAATTGAATGAAATGAATTTCTACACCAGCATACATCAGTGGTACGATCAGGTATTTCCCTACTCTCCTGTACAGCGGGAATTTGTCCGGTCGTTTGGCGATAACCCTGAGTTATCTGTTGCAGATGTCGGCTGCGGCACCGGAAACCTGGCATTGGCCCTGGCTCGGGATTTCAGGGTGGTTACGGCGATTGACCCCGACGAAAGCATGCTGGGGGCTGCCCGCCGGAAGTCGGCGGACCAGGGAGTTTCCCTGAATATCATCCGGGGCGGAATGCTCGATCTGACATCAAATTTTAACCCGGAATCCATTGACCGCCTGATCTGCTTCGGAAATACACTGCCGCATCTTTCAACCGAAAAGGAAGTCGGGGAATTTGCCCGACAAGCCTTCCAGGTACTCAGGCCCGGGTGCTTATTCCTGGTTCAGATTATCAATTACGACCGCATCCTGGACCAAAAACTAACCGGCCTGCCCACGATTGAAAACGATTCCATCCGGTTTGAACGTATCTATTCTTACCGGGATAATCCCACACACGTTGCTTTCAAGACCCGGCTAACGATTAAATCCACAGGGGAGATTATTGATAATGAGGTGGACCTGCTCGCCATCCGGCCGGCAACCCTGAAGAATATCATGATCGATGCTGGCTTCAGGGATATCCGGGAGTTTGGGAGCTTTTCCCGCGAACCCTTCTCCGGGGCCAGCCAGCCATTCCTGTTAGCAAGTGATAAACCTGTCAGGTTGATGAAAACCTGACAGGTTTATACTATGTTTGTTACAACTCAACCAAAACTATGAACGCACTACTCGGGGTTATTTTCCATTCGATCGGCGGCTTTGCCTCCGGCAGTTTTTACATGCCCTTCAATAAGGTAAAAGGCTGGGCCTGGGAAAGTTTCTGGATTATCGGCGGCCTCTTCTCGTGGCTGATCGTTCCGCCGCTGGCCGCCTGGCTCACCGTGCCCGGATTCGCAGAGATTATCTCTGCAACCTCAGGCCGGGTTATCTCGATCACCCTGATGATGGGACTTATGTGGGGTATCGGCGGGTTAACCTACGGACTGGGCGTCAGGTATCTCGGAATGTCGCTCGGAAACTCCGTGATCCTGGGTTTCTGCTCGGCTTTCGGCGCTCTGGTCCCCTCTATTTATTATAACATCAACCCAACCGCTGGCAAAGTATCTTTTACAGATATGCTGGGGCACACAGGCGGCCAGATGGTGCTTGCCGGGGTGGCTCTTTGTCTGGCAGGTATTGTTATTACCGGAAGAGCCGGCCTGATGAAGGAAAAGGAAATTACTAAAGAGCCGAACCTTACGGGCGACAAGGAGTTCAGCATCGTAAAAGGGTTAATTATTGCCACTCTGTCCGGTATTCTCAGCTCTTTTTTCAATTTCGGCATCGAGGCCGGCAAGCCGATGGCCGAAGCCGCAGTGATAGCCGGATTTAACCCATTGTTCCAGAACAATGTAACCTACGTGGTTCTGCTGTGGGGAGGGCTCACCACCAACCTCATCTGGACCACCATACTTCATCTGAAAAATAAAACCTACGGAAACTTCGTCGATAAAAAGACCCCGCTGCTGAATAATTACTTTTTTGCCGCTCTGGCCGGAACCATCTGGTTCATGCAGTTTTTCTTCTACGGGATGGGAGAGAGCAAGCTCGGCAACGGAGCAAGCTCATGGATCCTGCACATGTCAACCATTATCCTTACGGCCAACATGTGGGGCCTCTACCGACGGGAGTGGAAAGGAGTATCCAGGGCAACGATCCGGACTTTCATCATCGGCCTGGTTGTAATTTTAGGATCGGTGTTCATTGTGGGGATCGGTAATTCAATGTAATAGGCCCATAA
>CAYQFT010000299.1:0-2783 GCA_964416825.1 uncultured Porphyromonadaceae bacterium | reverse complement strand
ATATCCAGTGCTCGGTCCTGATGTTCGCCCAGCGCGTGTCGCCGAAGGTTTCCATGGTCGAGGTGACCATGTGATAGGCGCTTTTCCCATTGATCGTCACCTTGACCGTCGTGCCCGCCTCAAATCCCGCGGGTATGTCCTTTGCGTCGGAATGTTGAGGGCCGATGACCGGAACCGGATCGGTCTTCAGCAGTTCCAGGGACAATCTGGTCGATTTATAAGCGGTCGCAGGCAGATTATCAGGGTTGCCTGGATTTTGTGCCATCAGGTTCTGACAAAAAACAAACGAGAGTGACAGAATAATAAATTGATTCATGTGGCAAAATATATTGTTAATCAACTGTTTGCCAAGTTAATGTAACGTCAGGATAAAAGTCACCAGAAATGGTACAAGCAAGGTCAGGATTACCCCGCTGAAAACCGCAATAATACTCCATTCTTTCCCCGAATACCTGGTGATTACTGGAAGTGTTGTGTCCATGGCAGTTGCTCCTCCAGAAGCTATCCCGGCTAATTTCCCGAAGTACTGAACGAGTAGTGGCGTTGCCACTAAAGTCACAAGTTCACGAATAATATTTGCAAGCAATGCTGTTACACCCAAAACTTCGCCACTGAGCCTGGTTATGAATATGCTCGACAGACTGTAATATCCAAACCCTGCACCCACGGCCAGGACTTCCTTGAACTTTAATTCCGGCAGGAACAATGAAGCGATTGCTGTACCGGCCAGTGTTCCGAAAATAATACCAGCCGGAACGAGGAATATTTTGATTTTCATAGCGCGCAAAACCGTCCAGGAAGAACGGTCGGATCCAATGCTGATTCCAACCAGAAACATCAGGATATATAGGGCATACATGCTAAAATCGGTCTGAACAAGCAAATCAGGCAGAATTTTGCTTACTCCCAGCAGAACGCCGGCAACAAAAAAGGCGAGTATAATCAGGCTATTCTTCATCTGTACCTCCTTTTTTTTGCTCTGTTTTGAACAAAAAATGATACAAAGCCCAAAGGACCAGAACACTTCCGATAATAGCTCCTGCTGCAATTATTGCTGACTGAAGCCCGATCTTATCTAAATTCTGAATGATGGTTTTATTCACTCCTACTGAAATACCAAGAAGCAGAAGTAACCCGTATATAGCCCAAGTAATTAACTTTTCGTTTATTTTCAACAAGTTACGACGGTCGCTGAGTAAGTACCCGACCACTATGCCTGCCAGCATCAATAAGAGAACTGTAATCATCTGTTATGCATTTAAATAACTAAATAAGTCATTTTTCGCTGACTAGGATCTGCACTGTTCAGGTGGGTAATAATTAATTTGGGTTCTCATTTAGAGGCCCTGGTCTCATGCTGAATCCCTCCGCTGTTTCCGGAATCAAAGAATATCCCGCTGAGCACGGCATTATCGCCGCGGACCTGATGGATCCGGAATTTGGCGGATTTATTATACGAATAGACCAGGTACCTGCCGCCCTTGAAATTACCGATGATCTCTACAGGCGCGATTTGATTCAAAGTCTCCGCATCCATCATCTCCACGGCTATTTTCCTGCCTTTATCGTCCCAGTCTAAAAAGTACAGCGCTATGGAATATTCCCTCGTTTCAGCAACAGTGAATGTAAAACTCATAGTTGCCCAATCGGTAAACATACAAGCGGCGTTTCTGGGTATCGTGTTGCCTGAATCCGGTGCAGGCGCCCGGGTATCGGTGGTGCCGGACGACCAGACCCGTGGAGATGCGTTGTTCATCACATTGGCTTTGTGAAAAATAAAGGATGAAACATAGGCTGGCAGCATGATTTTATCACTCCTGTTTCCGTTGTAATTGCACAGCACGAAGCCCTCTTTTCCGTAAACTTTGCCCCAGTTGCCGCTGGTTGTTGAATCCTCCCCGATAAAGCGTGCCGGCCAGGATTCCATCGGTTCGGAATACGCGGGTGTCACCCCGCTGTACGACACGGCAATCGAATAACTACCGGACTGGACACCGGTCAGGTAAACAAACTGCGAATCAGATGTTGCGTCGCCGATACCGTCGACAGGGTGAAACGTGCCATCCCATGCGAGTTCACCGTTTACGCGGATAGCATTGATGGTTTTCTCCACTCTGGGGATACCGATCCTTCCTACCGTCCCGGCGGGCACGGATACCGCGCAGGCCCCGGTGAGAACATCGAAACTCGCACTAATGTTGCCGTGCGGGGTGGGTGTTGTACCTGACACGGATGTAAGGGTCCTGCCGGGATGCGGTGTTATATCGAATGTGCTGAACCCGGGCGAAGTCGGCTTGATGCCCAGAACCTCCTCACTCAACCATTTGGTAACCCCTCCGCCCCAGGGATGGCAGAGGCTGGTATAGCCAGCCTGATTGTTCGGCACCGGATCGTTTTTCCCAAGCGCCTTATTCCATGACGGGCGGAAATCTTCAAAGAACGTGGTGCCGCCGTATTGTATCATGCCGCCCCACAGGTCTCGTACGGAGCTCAGTGCATCGTCATATTTATTCATCAGGGCAAATGCCTGGAGTACAAAATACTGGTTAAACGGGGAGAAAGAGACCCGATTCACCCGGTCGGTGAAGCTTTGTTCGAAAACCGCCTTTTTCTCTGCAGCATTCAGGAGACCGGTTGTAACCGCATCCGCATTCGCGTGCAGACTGAAACTCTTGTACCAGAGACTGTTCTGCCGTAACAAGGCGATTTTTTCGTTTGCATAATCGTGGTATTTATCACGAAGGTCAGTCCGGCCCAATGCGCCCATGGCCGATGCGAACTCT
>CAYQFT010000298.1:0-2812 GCA_964416825.1 uncultured Porphyromonadaceae bacterium | reverse complement strand
TGTGGGTGTGGGTGTGGGTGTGTGCTCCCTGCGGTCGCGGGAGAGGGGAGTGTGCTTCGAGGGATGATGGATAATCAGGAACTTTATGATCCAGACAAAAAGTTATGGGACTACCCTTGGCCCAGAGCTGACACCCCTCTCCCGCGACCGCAGGGAGCGCACACCCACACCCACACCCAAACCCACACCCACACCCACCTCGGGGGTGAGGTGGATCAGAAGCAGTGACCAGATGGCCGGGGATTTGCCCACTCCTTTTTTAATATCTTTGAAGGCATAAAAGTTGCCTATGTTCAGAATCATCAGTTCCATAGACCAGGCTTCGCAGGAATTTAAGGGAAATCAGGAATTTAACATCAATCTGGCCGCCGAGTACAACAACCGGCTTGATTCAGTTATGTACCGGCTTGACGATCTGTATGTTAAGAGGCATATCGAAAGAGGAAGGCTTCTGGTGCGTGAACGCATCGACCTGCTGCTCGATCCGGGCTCCC
Source organism: uncultured Porphyromonadaceae bacterium (assembly GCA_964416825.1). Classification (GTDB taxonomy): domain Bacteria; phylum Bacteroidota; class Bacteroidia; order Bacteroidales; family UBA12481; genus UBA12481. The sequence goes on along the minus strand of CAYQFT010000298.1, from coordinate 2,318 downwards.
CGTTTCTCGAGTTTTCAACACTGGCCGCGTGGGATCAATACGAGAATACCTTTCCGGCTGCCGGGATCATCACCGGAATCGGCAAGATACACGACCGGCTGGCTGTTATTATTGCCAATGATTCAACCGTTAAGGGCGGAACCTACGTAAAGGAGACCATTAAAAAGCACCTCCGCGCTCTTGAAATCGCCTTTGAAAACAAGCTTCCCGCCGTTTACCTGGTGGATTCCGGCGGAATCTTCCTGCCGGAGCAGGCCAACCTTTTTGCCGATAAAGAACATTTTGGCCGCATATTCTACCTCCAGGCAAGGCTTTCTGCAGCCGGGATTCCACAGATCGCGGCAGTCCTGGGCTCCTGCACAGCCGGCGGGGCCTATATCCCGGCCATGAGTGATGAAACCATCATGGTAAGGAACCAGGGTACCATCTTCCTGGCCGGCCCCCCGCTTGTTAAGGCAGCAACAGGCGAGGATATTACCGCCGAGGAACTTGGCGGCGGATTTGTACACACTACCATATCCGGAGTTGCCGACCACCTGGCCGATGATGACCGCCAGGCGCTGGAAATCATCCGGAATATTTTCGAAACCTATCCGCGCAAGAATTACGCGGCCCCGGTGCGCAGTTTCGCCGAACCTCTTTACGATATCAGGGATTTATACGGAATTATCCAGTCGAACGATAAGTTTGTCACGAATCCCAGGGAGATTATCGCCCGGGTCGCCGACGGCAGCGAATTTCATGAATTCAAGGCCGGATACGCCACAACCCTGATAACTGGTTTTGCAACCGTCATGGGCTACCCCGTGGGCATCCTTGCCAATAATGGCATACTGTTTTCAGAATCTGCCCTCAAGGGAACCCATTTCATCGAAATATGCAACCAACGTAACATCCCGATGATCTTCCTTCAAAACATCACCGGTTTCATGGTTGGGAAAGAATATGAGCACAAAGGGATAGCCAAGGATGGCGCTAAAATGGTTAACGCAGTGGCTAACAGCACAGTACCACGTATTACCCTGATAACCGGCGGCTCCTATGGCGCCGGAAACTATGCCATGTCTGGCCGCGGATACAGTCCGAATTTTCTTTTCTGCTGGCCGAATGCAAAAATTTCAGTCATGGGAGGAGCTCAGGCATCCCACGTCCTGGCTGCCGTCAAGGGTAAAGATGCAGGCGCCGGCAAGGGCGGACATTCGCTGCTCGAACAGTATGAACGGGAAAGTTCCGTATATTTCAGTACTTCGCGGATCTGGGACGACGGAATCATCGATCCGATAAATACCCGGAAGGTGATGGCACTTTGCCTGGCAGCAGTGGCAGGAAACCGGACGAAGGAGTTTAAACCGGGGATTTACCGAATGTGACGAACGATGGACGACGGACGACAGACGACGGATGACAGACGAACGGTTTTACATCGGTCATCGGTCATCGGTCGTCGGTCGTCGGTCGTCGGTCAAAATGTCAAACGATTTAGAAATAATGGTTGAAGTAACAACTGACAACGAAATAACTTTCATCAGCCTGAACCGGCCGGAAGTGCGGAATGCGTGGAATCCGGAGATGATCCAGAAGATGATCTCGGTTTTTGGATCGATATCAACGGGCGAAACGCAGGCTGTGGTTATCCGGGGCAACGGAGGATCCTTCAGTGCCGGCGCCGACCTGAAATGGCTGAAGAATTCCGGAACGCTCACCTTGGATGAGAACCTGGCGGAAAACCGGATGATATCGGACCTGATGGAGTCATTCCGGAACATTCCGGTTCCGGTGATCGCTGTTGCGGAAGGTTCGGTTTTCGGCGGCGCACTCGGTCTGCTTTCACTGAGCGACTGGGTCCTGGCTGAAACGTCCACACGTTTCTCATTTTCAGAAGTCAGGCTCGGACTGGCCCCGGCGATCATCATGCCCTATGTTTTCAGGAGGATCAATCCGATTAAGGCCCGCCAACTGATGCTGACCGGCAAGGTATTCACCGCATTGGAAGCCCGGGAATGCGGCCTGGCGGATCTTTGCGGGTCACGGGCTGAAATTGAATCGGAACTAAATCAGATTATAAGTGTTTTACGCAATATGCCGAATCAATCACTCGCCGAGATCAAGAGACTGGCAGGCAGGATAGCCGGAGGCCCCGGCGAGGATGTTATTGATATGACCATACGCAGCCTGGCACGGCTAAAAAGCTCTGAGGAGGCCCAATCCCGGCTGAACGATTTTATAAACCGATGAACCCGTTCAGGAAAATACTGATTGCCAACAGGGGTGAGATAGTCAGCCGGATCATCCGCGCCGCCAGGGAGCTCGATATTCTG
>CAYQFT010000297.1:0-2812 GCA_964416825.1 uncultured Porphyromonadaceae bacterium | reverse complement strand
ATTACATTCTAAACAATCCAAAAAATTGGAATATTGACAAACATTTCACCTGACATGATGGATATCGACCAAATAATCGCGCATCACGGTAAAACCCCGGAGTCGGTTATTGCCATCCTTCAGTCCATCCAGCAGGAATACAAATACCTGCCCCGCGAAGCGCTGGAGCGGGTTTGCGAGATAACGGAAATCACCCCGGCGCAGATCGAAAGCGTGGCATCCTTTTATGGTCAGTTCCGGTTTGAACCTGCCGGAAACCACATCATCCGGGTGTGTACGGGTACCGCCTGTCATGTGAAAGGGGCAATGATCATTTACGATGCATTGGTGCGTGAACTGGGGTTGAAGGCAGATGCGCTGACCAGCGATTCCGGCGAATTTACCCTCGAGAAGGTCGCCTGCCTGGGTTGCTGCACCCTGGCGCCGGTTGTTAAAATTGATGAGACTACCTATGGCCATGTAAAGCCTGAGGAGGTTAAGTCGCTGTTGAAGGATTTTCTGGCAAAGGCGGCAATCTCACCCAGCGTGAATAAACCAGCGAAATCAGGATCGCTGGAGGTTCAGGGTGAGATCCGTGTGGGACTGGGTTCCTGTTGTCAGGCGAGCGGGAGCGCAGAAGTGAAACGCGTGCTGGAAGAGAGCCTGGCTGAAACCAGGATCAACGTGCATGTGAAACAGGTTGGCTGCGTGGGGGTTTGCAATCAGGTTCCCCTGATGGAGATCATCAAGCCGGGAGAGGCAAGTGTATTTTACACACGTATCAAACCGGAGGAGGTTCGCGACGTTTTGCTCACCCATTTCCGTCCGGCAGGGATTTTCGACCGCGTGCGGACAAATCTGGTCCATTGGTTCGACCGCGCGGTAGAAGATGATCAGGAAGTCTCCTTCAGGCGCTATGGCGCAGAACAGCGGGATACACCGCTTTGCGATTTCCTCGACCCGCAGATTGCCATCGCCACCGAGCAGCGCGGACGCATTGCCCCCAACAGCCTTGAAGAGTACCGGCTGAATGGCGGTTTCACTGCACTTGAACAATGTTTATCCTCCATTCCCTCACAGGAGGTGGTTGACACGATTGTGGCCAGCGGACTCAGGGGACGGGGCGGCGCAGGATTTCCGACCGGAAAGAAATGGCAGATGGTTAAAGACCAGGCTGCCTCAACGAAATACATCATCTGCAACGGCGACGAGGGTGACCCTGGCGCTTTCATGGACCGCATGTTGCTGGAATCCTACCCCTTCCGCATCATCGAAGGAATGTTGATCGCGGGCTACGCAACAGGTGCCCCGGAAGGCATTTTCTACATCAGGGCAGAATATCCCCTGGCCGTTGAACGCGTAAAGGGTGCACTGGAGGTGTGTGAGCGCGAAGGCATTACCGGAAAATCCGTTTTGGGATCGTCGTTCAGCTTCTCCATCCGTGTTTTCGAAGGAGCCGGCGCTTTTGTGTGCGGAGAAGAGACCGCCCTGATCGCCTCCGTTGAAGGAAACCGCGGCACTCCCCGGTTACGCCCCCCTTATCCTGCCATCAGCGGGTTACATGGTCATCCCACCCTGATCAACAACACGGAAACATTGTCAATGGTCCCATGGATCATCCGCCAGGGCGCCGGAAAATTCGCAAAAATCGGCACACAGGGAAGCAAAGGCACCAAAGTTTTTGCCCTGGCCGGAAAGATCAGCAGGGGCGGGCTTATCGAAGTCCCGATGGGCATCACCATCCGACAGGTTGTGGAGGAGATCGGAGGAGGAATTGCCGGCGGAAGAAGTTTTAAAGCCGTACAGATCGGCGGCCCTTCGGGTGGTTGCATTCCCGCATCGCTGATGGATATGCAGATCGATTTCGAAGCCCTCACCTCAGCCGGGGCCATGATGGGTTCCGGCGGACTGATCGTGCTCGACGACCGCGACTGCATGGTTGACCTCGCACACTATTTTTTGTCATTCACCCAAAGTCAGTCATGCGGAAAATGCACCTTCTGCAGAATCGGTACCCGCAGAATGCTGGAGCTCTTAGACAAGATTCGCAGCGGAAAAGGCGTTCATGACGACATTGCCCACCTCGAAAAACTGGCACACAGCGTGCAGGCAGGCAGCCTTTGCGGACTCGGAAAAACGGCTCCAAATCCGGTTCTGAGCACGCTTCGCTATTTCAGGGAGGAGTATGAGGCACACATCCACGGTATCTGCCCGGCAGGAAAATGTGCCCCGGTTATCAGGTACCAGATCAATGATGATTGCATCGGTTGCACCAAATGTGCCCAGCGATGCCCAACCGGCGCCATTGCTTTCAACCCCTATAAAGTTCATGAAGTGGATGCCGGAAAGTGCATAAAATGTGACATCTGCCGGCAAATTTGTCCTGTTGATGCTGTAATCGTAACCTGAACATGAAGATAACCATCGACCATATAACCACCGACGTTGCCCCCGGAACCACCGTGCTGAAAGCGGCTGAAATCCTTGGAATTCATATTCCGACCATGTGTTTTGGAGATGGGAAGTCAAACCATCCGTCGTGCATGGTGTGTATGGTGAAAGACCTCAGCAGCGGAAAGATGTTCCCCTCGTGTGCCATGCCGGTTCAGGAGGGAATGCTGGTTCAGACACACTCTCCCGAGATTCGTGAGCTCCGCCGGGAAGCGCTGGAGCTGCTGCTGGGTGACCATGTTGGCGACTGCGAAGCGCCATGCCGGCTCTCCTGCCCGGCTTTCATGAACATCCCACTGATGAACAGGCTGATCGCGGGTGGCCATATTCAGCCGGCGCTCGACATTGTTCGCGAAGAGATCGCAATTCCTTTGATTTTGGG
>CAYQFT010000296.1:0-2823 GCA_964416825.1 uncultured Porphyromonadaceae bacterium | reverse complement strand
AAACAATGGTTCGCCAGACAATTTTCCGGATTTCCTCGCGAATATATTCAGTGGAATCAGTAGCTAACAGGATAAAGTAACCGGTTGGGAAATTTTGCTCCAGTACTAATAGCTCCTTTTTAATCATTGATGCAACTTCAAGGCTGTTGGCGTTCTTCTCAGCCGTGAAGACCATATTGATAGTATTGTTTCCATTGATCCGATAGTATCCGGTTGGCTCCTGTTCTTTGTAGCGGATAGTGCACAAGTCACGGATTCTGAGGACTCTTCCTTCTACCTGGGCCACAGGGATATCCTGCCAGTCCTTATTCTGCTGGTTGGTTCGCAGGACAATTGCCTTAGGAGCTGCAACGGCCAGACTGCCCGATTGATCCCATCCCAGCCCGATCACCTCTTTGCGGAAGAATCCGTTCAGGGCCATGATTATCTGGGTCCGGTCCATCCCCAATTCCAGGAGCTGGGTCTGGTTGTATTCCAGTTCCCATTCCATCGGTGTGGCTCCATAAACCCTGATTTTGTAAAGACCGGGTATCGAGGCAAGCCTTGGCGCCAGGTTCTCCTCGGCATATTCCTGGATAATACGGGGATTGGCCGGAGCATTGAGGGTATAGGTGAGCAGCGTTTTCTCTTCTGATTCTGTTTGATAGGAGGATATCCGCGGATACGTAACCCGGTCGGGCAGTTTTGGGTAAATCTCACGAATCTTGGAGGCCACCTCAAACCGCATGGCATCCATATCGGACTTTTTGTCAAATTCAAGGCTGATCCGGCCCATTCCGGTAGAGGAAGTTGAACTGATTTTGCTCACCCCCCGTATTGTATTCAGCAACCCTTCCAGTGGAGCTGTAACCTCCTGTTCCACAAGCCTGGGGGACGCATTCTGCCAATACCACGAAACCGAAAGACTGGCGGAGGTGCGTGTGGAAACCAGGTGGACCGGCAATTTTGGAACCAATGCAGCTCCTATGATCATAAGGATCAGGGTAATGATCAGGATCGAAAAAGAGGAAGTCCGGTTCTCTTGCGACATAAACTTATGCCGGGTTAATTATTGGTTGGGTCCTGGGGGAAAGACCCATAAAGTTAGAAAAATAACGACGAATCAACGCAGTCATTATCTTGCCCGCAAAATATATACGCCGGAAATATAGAAAAAGGGAGAAAAACCAGATACTATTTCAATCCTGTATCCTCACGCTGAACTCAACCTCCCCATCCTCCCCGGCAATAATCCTTTTAACCAACAGGATTCCTTTCCGGCCCGACTGCAATTTGAACAGATAAACATCCCCGGCCTTGAGGGTTCCGGCCTTGGTTACCGACTGCGTTTCGGACCAGCCATTCAGGATCGGAGCATCCGTTAAAACCTTGTTAAAGTCAGCCTCAGTATAGGATATTTTCAGGAAGCGCGAGAGGTTGCGCACATTCCAGAGCACCGGGTTGCGGGAACCGGTAAAAACATTTTCAGGTATGTCGGCGCCAGGCGAGGCCAGCGTGGACTGCGTGGAATTATCAGAATAAAATAGCAAATCGATTTTACCCTGATTAGGGAAAGCCTGCTCCAGGGTAAAATACTGGTTCGACTGGAAACCAAATAATCCAGGCTTGGCAAGGCTTTTCTGCGCACCAAGGAGAATTGGAGATATTTCGATCACGTTCCCGTATTCGGAATTCGGGTCTTTCGTCAGGGTCAGGTCAACTTGTGCCGAATTGCCCCGCTTATCTGAAATAATAAATTCCCACAATTCACTTTCCAGCGTACTTTTAGTCAGGCTCACAATAAAAATTGCGCTCTCTGACTTCATCGATTGCGTATTGACTTTATCGCCATTCAAACGGATCTCGAGAAGGTTGAGCTGATCGAATCCGTTCCAATCGGCTTCAATCGCCACCTTTACACTGTCATACACTTGAAGCATCGTGTCTTTCGCCATCCAACCGGATGCATTGCTGAAGCGGATGGTGGGGTTGCCGTTGTCCTTACCGCAACCGGAGAGAAGAGAGGCTACCAGGAGGGAAGCGATGACGGAGAGGGATGTTGATTTCATTGATATAGTTTTCTTTTCGTGACGCGTGATGCGTGATGCGGGACGCGGAATTGACTACTCATCGGTCGTCGGTCTTCCGTCGTCGGTCTTATTTAGTTGATGAAAAAACTTCTTAGTAGTGTTATGTATCGCCAGGTTTATGCCCTCATGCAGTTGCCGGAAGGCTTCAACGAGTTCTGCTCCGTCGGGAGTGAGTTTTGACTGGCCGCCCGCTTTCCCGCCCCTGATCTTTTGGACCAGCGGAAATCCGAGGAATTGCTCGGCCTTCCTTATATCTCCCCACGCTTTCCGGTAGCTTAGGTCCAGCTCGCCGGCTGCCGACCGGATAGAACCTTTATCAGCTATTACGCCGAGCAGTTTGACCAAATGGTCATCCAGGCAGTTCCCGGTTGCCCGATTCGTCAGCCAAACCTCGTAGTCGAGGAATATGTTGTAATATTTCGATCCTTTGGGGCCAGCCATAATTATCTACTGATAGAGGCACCTGTAGGAAGTATCCTCAGCAACCTTCACCCCGAATTTCTGGTTTTTCTCAACCCTGAAGGTCTCGAACTCCCGGTAATCCTTCCATTCCGTCTCACCTGGCAGTAATATACTCATCAGGCCTGATGTCACGGTCATAAACTCCACGGTGGAAGTTCCGAATTCATACTCACCCGGAGCCATCACTCCTATAGTGGCTGGTCCTTCTTCTGTACTGAAAGCTATCGATTTAACTTTCCCGTCGAAATATTCGTTGGTTTTAAACATGGGATTAAGATTTGAATGCAAGATA
>CAYQFT010000295.1:0-2840 GCA_964416825.1 uncultured Porphyromonadaceae bacterium | reverse complement strand
CGGCGGGTATCTCATGCGTATTCGTGGGAGATATTTGACATGCGCGGAACCCTGCTGTTGAAGGGCACTTCCGGCACGGACCCCGAACCTGTAGATGTTTCATCCTTCAGTCCAGGGATCTATGTTATGAAGGTGAAACAGGATCACAACAACCAGATTGCTGCTTTGAAGTTCGTGAAAATTTAATGCCCCCCGGCCCCTTCACCCGGGGGAGATGGAGGGGGTGGGCAACCAGGATGAAACTATGATAAAACATTTGAAAATACTGATCATTGCCTCCACGCTGGTTCTTGCAACCGGTTTGAGAAGCCAGACCCTGCCGGAGGGAAGTCTCGTGATTGTTGGAGGCGGACTCGAAGCCAACAACAAGAGTATTTTCAACCAGATGATCGGCCTGGCCGGGGGAGCCGGCAAGGCTGCTTTTGCCGTTATCCCGTCAGCCGGTGGCGCACCCGTGCAGTCGTTCGTGTATTTCAGAAGCGAACTGATCTCCTATGGCGTAAGACCCGAAAACATTCACCTGATCCCGATCGCCATGATGGATGATGACAGCACGGGGGACGTAAATGAATCAGCATGGAAAAACAACGGAAATGATCCCCGCCTGGCCGAACTGGTCAGAAAATGCACCGCTGTATGGTTCACAGGAGGCGACCAGTTGCGGACCACCAAAACCCTGGTTCGTCCGGATGGCAGCAAAACGCCTGTTTTAGAAGCCGTATGGGATGTTTACCGCTCGGGAGGCGTGGTTGGCGGTACCAGTGCAGGCGCGGCCATCATGAGTGAAGTCATGATCGGGGCTGGCACCAGTATTGCGGCACTGAGCCTTGGGGTGATCAGGGATTATTCAGGGAATGATCTTCCGGCTGATTCGGGGGTCCTGGTCACAAGGGGGCTTGGCTTTTTCCCGCATGGACTTATGGATCAACACTTTAATCAACGTGCCCGAATCGGGCGGCTCGCGGTAACCCTGATGGATGAAAAAAATGCAGGCAACCCCGGGTCGGTTGATGAAAAGAATCGTTACCTGGGTTTTGGCGTGGATGAAAACACCGCGCTGATTTATTCCGGAAAAGAGAAAAAGATGAAGGTTGCCGGTGCCGGTGGTGTAACGATTTTGAACACCAAAGATGCCCGGATCTCTCAAATTGCGAAACGGTCTGCTATTTCGAACCTGATCCTGAATTACCTGGAAGAAGGTGATGTGTATGATTTCACCACGGGAATCGTTACCCCGGCAGAAGGCAAACAATCGACCCGGGGGAAAGAACATCATCGAGAACTTTTTTCAGACCAGTTCGGGATTTTGTCGCCAAATCCCGTAACTTTCCGCGATATTTACACCAGATACCTTGCGGATAATATGGTGGCAGATACCGTTCGGAGTATTTCATCAACCGGAAAAAACTCGGGGTTCCTGATAACCCTTTGCAAGACAGCTGAAACTGACTGTTTCTATCCCGTAAAACCAGATGACAGTGATCGATACACTGTTACCGGCATACGCATGGACTTTATCCCCGTAAATATTTCTATAACACCCGTGATCCATAAATAATAACCAAACTTTACCTGTATGAAAAAACATTACTTTTTGCTGCTATTGTTCGGCTTGCTTTTTGGGCAGGTAGTTGCCCAGGACCTTCTGGTAAGCGGAACGGTTTTGGCCGCTGATGACAATTCCCCCATTCCCGGGGTTACCATCCTGATCAAGGGAACCACGCAGGGAACCACTTCCAACCTCAACGGGAAATATTCACTCATGGTCCCTGCCAAAGGGTTGCTGGTCTTTTCTTTTGTCGGCATGCAGACCCAGGAAATTCCGGTGAACAACCACAAGGTGATCAATGTCAAGATGACCGACCAGGACATTCCGCTTGGCGAACTGGTGGTTGTAGGTTACAGCACAACGAGTAAGAAGCTCCTGTCGGGTGCGCTTGAAGTGGTGGATGATCAGAAGATAAAAAACATCCCGGTACGTACCCTTGAAGGTGTTTTGCAAGGTCAAACCGCCGGGCTTATCGTCAACATGCAATCGGGAACCCCGGGAGGCCAGAATTCTATGAAACTCCGGGGCGGAAGTTCCATCCTGGCAAGCAACCAGCCGCTGATCATCATCGATGGGGTACCTGCCATCACCGGCAGTTATTCCCAGGTGGGCATGAGCGGACAGGAACTCAATGCCATGAGCGACATCAACCCCAATGATGTTGAATCGATGACCATTTTGAAAGATGCCTCTGCCACTTCGGTATATGGTGCGCGGGCTTCCAACGGGGTGATCCTGATCACGACCAAGAAAGGGAGCCGCGACAAAACGGATGTATCGCTCAACCTCAGTTACGGCTGGCAAACCCTTCCCCAAAACCGGCTCATCCCTATGATGAGTGCCGACGACTGGAATGCCTACAAAGGAACCAACGTTCAGGGGATCAATACCGACTGGATGGATGAAATCCTGATAACCGCACCCACGGCCAACACCGAACTCTCGGTGAGCAGCGGAAGCGACCGATACAGGCTGTTCATCTCGGGTAACTATTACGACCAGGGCGGTGTTGTGATGGGTTCTTCCTATCAGCGATACAGCGGACGGTTGAACGCGGATTACAAGATCCTGCCCAACCTGACCTTTGGCGGAGGCGCCACCATTATCTACTCAAAAAACGCCAGGGTTGAAGGTGACGCCACACTGAACGGACCGTTGCCGAACGCCATGTCGATACCGGCCATTTACCCGGTATATGATTCAACCGGAGCCTACGATGAATCCGCATTTTATGCCAACCCTGTAGCCATTGCCAAAAATTCGATCAACAATGCCTATACCAACCGCACCG
>CAYQFT010000294.1:0-2920 GCA_964416825.1 uncultured Porphyromonadaceae bacterium | reverse complement strand
CCCAATTAGCGCGAAGCGCCAATTAGCGAGGCGTAAGCCGAGCCATTTAGCGAGCGAAGCGAGCCAATTAGTTTTCAGCAGCGAGGCCTATTATCTTCCTCAGCGTCTCCCGCACATTCTCCACCGGCCTCGGCGCAAAAACACTGATGATCTTTCCGTCCTTGCCGATCAAAAAGTAGCGGGGGAAATCATTAAGGAAGTATTTGTCCTGGAGCACGGTGGATTTGGAATCCTGTATAAGTTGTATGCCGCCAAGATTATTCTGCCGGACAGTTGCAGCCCATTTGTTTTTATCTTTCTCAAAATCAAGGGAAACCATGATAAAAGTGATCTCCTTTCCGGCAAATTCCCTCCGTATCTGCTCAAAGCTCGGGATTTCCAAAAGACTCCATTCCGACCATGAGGACCAGAATCCGATGTAGAGAACCTTTCCGAAATAATCACTGATTTTCACCTTTTCCCCATCAATCGTGTATCCAGTGAAATCCGGGGCTGGCTTGCCGGCCGATATAGTTTCCAGATTTGCTGCGAGGGTCTCAATGTCCTTCACGTAGTCAGGATTTTTGCACGTGATGCGGAAGTCCGTAATGAAGGATTCAAGATAGGCAGTACCGTAGTTGGAAAGGTGTGCATTCATAGCCTGGAAAATCAGCAGGTCGAGCACCTTGGGGTCGGTAAATTCCTTGTGAATCACCCGGAAGCGGGCAATCGATTCGGGGAAAATCAGTTCCCTGATTTTCGGATTCTCTTCCAGATAGAGTCCCTCTTTGTAGTCCAGATAGTTCATGATGAAATCTTTGAAGACAACACTGGATAGGTTCTCAGCCCGGTTCAGGTTTAAGGTGTTCAGATAATCCGGATGATATCCGGCAGGAAGGTCAGGGAAAACGCCTGTCGCCAGCAGGTGCCGGTCGGGGTACTGAATCCGCAGATCCGCCCAGGAAAACTCAAATTCCGATTTTGTCCGCCGGGTAAACTCCGGATCAATCTCTTTGTATTTTACGGCAAACTCTTCGAGTAGGGTAATCTTTAACTGCTTAATCGAGTCGGTAATCCGGATAAATTCCGCAGGAAGCATCGCAAACAGCTTAGCAGGGTCGAGCCGGGTTTGCTGATCCAGGCGGTTCGCCAGGCTCAGGTAATGGTTGACCGGCCCGAGCGCGCCCTCATACGTGATATCGTCAGGAAATGTTGCGGGATTGAGGTTCACAATCAGCTCTTTTCCTGGTTCCAGGTGAACGTTAGTGATCTGCTTCCCAAAGAAAACAAGCACCTTCATGGGTTCACCAACCGGCAGGTCAAGGCTGAATGTGCCGTTCTTATTCACCTTGGCGCTGTCGAGTAGGGGGCCGGCTGCAACGGTGACATACCCCGATATAGCAGGTGTTATCGTTCCAGATAACCGCGATTGGTCGGGTTGCAGGCTATTGGAAGTGCATCCTGCCAGGCCAGTGGCGGCCAGCAGAAAATAGAGAAAGGTCCTGTTCATCCTGATGTATTACCTGGGTTTGCCCACTTTCCCTACATACCGGGAATAGTACTCGTTGTATCGGGTCTCAATCTCCTTGTACAATGCATCCTCCTTATAGTCCTGCGAAATCCGCATGAGCTGGGGAAGTTCATAATTCATGACATTGGAAATATCGGAGTTTACAGAGGCGATCAGGTTGGCTGGCAGGCTCAGGTAATAGTTCATGTTGTTTTTCACATTCTCAAAGGAGAACTTGACACATTTTAGTCCATTGGCGGAATTGCCGGCACGATACCAGAGCTCTGCATTTTCAATATCCAGATAGGTATAGCCCATGATGCCAACCGGCATGGCCTGGTCGAGTTTATTCAGCACCGCAATGGCTTTTTCGGTTTTCCCTTCATCAAGCAGGGCGCCGGCCAAGCGGTTGAAATTGTTTTTCATGTTCTGCATCATCCTGCGGCAAGTTTCATCCTGATAAACTTTCGGGTTGTTCAGGTTGGTATACTTGAATTTATTCATCAGGTTCTCATACATGATGTCGGTATTTACCATCCCTTTCATGGCCGACTGCTTATCGCCTTTAACAGGAATCAGCCGGTAACTCAGACCTTGCAGCTCCAGGTAATTATCGAGCTTCACCGAGCCGCTCTGGCCAGGAGTGGTATAATACATCGGGCGTTCCCAGTTATTGTGGGCCAGAATATCAAGGATCACCAGTTCATCCTTATATACCTGCTGCTGTCCCATGGTCCACACAATGGCGGAATCAATCTGGGCTGCTCTTCCAGGAGCAACGGTTCCATTCCGCAGGACAAGTTCTTTATTGACCGGCAACACCCACGTGGAAGCCGGGATCACGTTGAACTGCCTTCCGGTTGAGAAGGTCCGCATGGCAGCGGGCTTGTCGCTCAGGGCATATTCAACCAGTTCTTTGAGGTCATAGGGCTGTTTAACCTCGTCAAGAATCGGAACATACCCTCGCTTTCCCTGCCGGTATGCTTCATACTCCATGGACAGAGGCAAGGCTTTCGATTCATAGTAGGTTCGTTTCAGCTGATCAATATACCAATCCTGCGGAAGGAAAGGCATGCAGCAAACCCTCACGTCAGTGCGAACACCCTCAACCTCCTGCATATACCAGAGCGGGAAAGTATCATTGTCACCATTGGTGAAGATCAGGGCATTTTTATCAAGTCCGATCAGGTAATTGTAGGCAAAGTCGTGTGCGGTGTACCGGCCTGAACGATCATGATCATCCCAGTTCTGGGATGCCATAACTACCGGCACTGCCAGCACGCAAACGCCGGTTACGGCGATGGCCGCCACATGTGGCTCCAGTTTTTTCTTCAGGATCTCATAGAGGTAGAGAACGCCGATCCCGATAAACATCGCAAAGGCATAGAAAGAACCGACATACACATAATCCCTTTCCCTCGGCGTCACCGG
>CAYQFT010000293.1:0-2960 GCA_964416825.1 uncultured Porphyromonadaceae bacterium | reverse complement strand
TGTGCCCTTGTGCCCTTGAGCCCTTGTGCCCTTGTGCCCTTGTGCCCCTGTGCCCCTGTGCCCTTATGCCCAAACGGGCGCACACCGTGCGCCCCTACGGGAACATTAATTTTTTCGCCGTTCCATCCAGTTATAAACGGTTGGCAATACAAACAAGGTCAGCAGCGTTGAGGTGATCAGTCCCCCGATGACCACGGTAGCCAGCGGCCGTTGCACTTCGGAGCCCGGGCCGGTATTGAAGGCCATCGGGATAAATCCCAGACTGGCAACCAGGGCCGTCATCAGTACCGGCCGGAGCCGGTTGGCGGATCCGTCGATGATCGCCTGCCTCAGTTCAACACCATTTTTGCGCATTTCATTGATATAGGAGATCAGCACGATCCCGTTCAAAACAGCTACCCCGAACAAGGCTATAAAACCGATTGCAGCCGTAACTGACAGGTGCATTCCGCGCATCCACATCAGGAAAATGCCGCCCGACATGGCAAACGGCAGGTTGAGCAGGATCAGGATTGCATACCGGAACTTGCCGAAGGTCAGGTAAAGGAGCCCTATAATAATAAGGAGTGACAAGGGAACGACCAGAGCCAGATGGCGCATGGCGCGCTGCTGATTTTCGAAGGTGCCGCCGTATTCCATGAAATATCCGGATGGGATAATATCCTTTCCATCGAGAGCATCCTGGAGGTTTTTAACATAGGTGCCCACATCGATGTCGCGGAGGTTGATCCCTACAATCAGCCTGCGCCATCCGTTTTCCCGCTGGATCTCCCTGGGCCCTTCCTGGGGAACAATCCGGGTAACGCGTTTGAGCGGGATAAACTCCTCATTGGGCAGCTGAACCGGGATCTCCATGATCTTCTCAAAACGATCGCGCAGCTCGGCCGGGAACCGAACCACGATGTCAAACCGCCGCTGTCCTTCAAATACCTGTCCGGCCGGCTGTCCTCCGATCCCTGCCTCAATAACCGTCTGGACGTCATCAACATTTAATCCGAAACTTGCCGCTGCTTCCCGGTCAATCTCGATGGTCAGATAAGGCTGGCCCACCGGCTGCTCCACAAAAAAATTCGCAGTGCCCTCAAGGTCCCCGACCACGGATGAGATCCGCTCACCGATTCTCTGCAGCTCCCCAAGATCCTCACCGTATACTTTTACCGCAAGGTCCGATTTCACCCCGCTGGTGAGTTCATCCACCCGCATCGCGATCGGCTGTGTAAAGTTATAGGCCAGTCCCGGCTCGGTTTTAAGATAGGGCTCGATCATCGAAATAATATCCTCCTTGCTGACACCCTTACGCCACTCCTTTTCGGGTTTCAGCACAATCCACACGTCCGTCTGATGCACTCCCATCCAGTCGTTTGCCAGGTCGGACCGACCGGTTTTTGGCACCACTGTTTTAATCTCGGGAATGTTTTGCATCAACTTGCCGCCCAGCCAGTTGGCGTTATTTATAGATTCATCCAGCGTAACCGAGGGCATGCGGACCTCCTCCACCAGGATCGAGCCTTCGTCAAGTTCCGGAAGAAACTCAGAGCCCAGGCGGGTCATTACCAGCATTGAGAGAATGAACACCCCAACGGCGGTTCCCAGGATTGCGCCCCGCTTGTTCAGGTTTTTTTCAAGAAACCGCTGGTATCTGGGTTTCAGCCAGTCTATGAGGTAATTCCGCCTGGGTTTGATCCCCCGCCGGAACACGATGGCCGACATGGCCGGCACGAATATCAGAACAAGCAACAGGGAACCCAGGACCGCTGCAGCCACTGTAATGGCCATGGGTCGGAACAGAATTCCCTCCATACCTTTGAAAGTCATGATGGGCAGGTACACCATCAGGATAATCAATACTCCGAAAAAGATTGGTCGGGCCACTTCCTTGGACGAATCCATGATCAGTGTTTCCGTGTCCTCTCCCTTCTTTCGTCCCTGGAGGCGATGAACAATATTCTCAACCATCACCACCGAGCCGTCAACCACCATCCCGAAATCGATGGCACCAAGGCTCATGAGGTTAGCCGCCAGTCCGAACTCCTTCATTCCGATGAAGGCAAAAAGCATGGAGAAGGGGATCACGAGGGCAACCAGCAGGGCGCCGGTTATTTCCCCCAGCAGAAGGAGCAGGATGGCAATAACCAAAAATCCTCCCTCAATAAGGTTTGTCGTAATGGTGTGCGTGGTGCGGTCGATCAGGTCAGACTGATCGTAAAACTTCCTGATTTCAACTCCCGTTGGAAGGCTTTTATTAATTGATGTAATCCGCTCCTTAATGTCGGCTATGACATCCCGGCCGTTGCCTCCCCGGAGCATCATCACAATACCTGTAACCACTTCCCCTTTCCCGTCCTGAGTGACGCCACCCTGCCGGATCTGCTTGCCCATCTCAACCGTGGCAATGTCGCGGATGAATATCGGCTTATTATTCAGGTGTTTTACAATGATGCTGCGGATGTCAGCGGCTCCGGTTATCTGGCCGAATCCGCGGATGATATACTGCTCCCGGTTATGTTCGAGGAAACTTCCACCCGAAACGCTGTTGTTGCTGTTTACGGCAGTGATCACCTCTTCTAGGCTGATGCCATAGCTTCGCAGCTTGCCGGGCTGAACGATCACATCATATTGCCTGACAAATCCGCCGAATGAGTTAATCTCGGTAACACCCTGAACGGTTTTTAGCTGCGGGGCTATGAGCCAGTCCTGAATTTCACGCAGGTCGGTGAGCGAATAGTTTTCCCCATAAACCACATATTGGTATATTTCCCCAAGTGCTGTGGATATCGGGCCGAGCTGGGGCGACGAAACACCCTGTGGCAGTTCGTCACCGATCGCCTGAAGCCGCTGGCTTACCATCTGACGGGCAAAGTAAATATCGGTTTTCTCTTCAAACTCAACCGTTACAGCCGACAGAGCGAACTGGGAGACCGACCGTACCTCCAGAACACCCGGCAATCCGTTCATGGCCG
>CAYQFT010000292.1:0-2979 GCA_964416825.1 uncultured Porphyromonadaceae bacterium | reverse complement strand
TCCAAATTTAAACGGATTCTTTTTCATTGGATTGATTGCGATTAATTTCGTTGCGAATATATTCGCAATTTAATTAGCTTATTCTTTTAATAATTCGGTAACAGAAAACAAACTGTTCAGGTGCGCAAGTGCCTGACTATCAACTGTCAACTTCTCTCGTCACGCGTCACTCGTCACTATCTTTATTTCCAGCGATTTCGGAATGGCTGTTTCTGTAAATAAGACAAGATATCCACCTCCTCCAGCACCACTGAGTTTGTATCCGAGAACAGTTGTCGGAATTTCGTTGATGGCTTGTAATACCATGGGTGTGAGCATGTTGGGAAACATGGCGGTCTGGGCATGGAAAGAGTTGGTCATGGCTTTTCCAAAATCCGAAGCCTTCATTTCCAGTGCTGCTTTCCAGAGTGCTTCGGAGGCATCGGCCAGGGCTTTGGCTTTTACTTCGGTAATGTCGGTCTGATTCACCACTTCATAACTGCTTTCACGGGGAGCCAGCGGAAGCAGATAAATTCGTTCCTGCAGCCAGGTGAGGATTTCGGGATTGTCGACGCTGATGATGCGGGAAGGCCAATATTCTCCGGAGCTGTAATACAGGTAGTTGAGTCCGGGCATGACAATACCGAGCGAATCCTGAGATCCGCTGATATACGCAGAACCGGGCTGATTTTCGTAACTAAAAAGGATTCGGGCGAGTTTTTCGCGGTCGCCTTCCGGGATGGCGGTATTCCAGAGCTCGATGGCTTTTTTCCGGGTACTGGTGGCCATTCCGCTGCGGTCGTTGAACTCATAATCGGGCTCAATCGCAATGGTAATCACCGGTCCGGGATAAAATTTCGAAACATACGGCTGGTCAAGCCATCCGCCGGCCAGGTCGATGCGATACGGAATATGACATTCCTGACGAAGCGCAGATGTACTGCGGACCGGCAGATTGCCATGCGGAATGCGTTTGCTGACAACATATTCTATCCCTTTCTCCCGGCACAGGTTTTCCTTCTCCGGACTATGCCCGTCTTCATTCACAAACAACACATCCGGCGCAATCCGCTCCAGATCTTCCCGGAAATCGAGAAGTCCGGATCCGATATTAACCCAGCATTCTTTCACCGGTTTCAGGGCACTGATCATATACAGCCGTTCCTGCTCGGTATTAATGGTTTTACGGCCTTTCAGACTATAAATCGTTTTATCGGAACCAATTCCTACATACAGATCTCCGAGTTTTGCTGCTTCCTCAAAAAAAGCCACATGGCCTGAATGAAGCATGTCAAAACACCCGGAAACAAATATTTTCTTCATTTTACGCTGTTTTGTATTTTGTAGCATAGCGCCTCATTCCGTATGCCAGTATCACCAGAAAACAGATCAGCGGCACGATAAATCCATGGGCCATCACGCGTTCGCCTATCCAGCCCATGAGGGGAGGAGTGAGGGCACCGCCGACGATGGCCATGATAAGGAAAGAGGAACCCATTTTTGTTTTGGAACCCAATCCACGGATGGAAAGGGCAAATATCGTCGGGAACATGATGGATTCAAAGGCATAACAGAGGAAAAGTGCCGTCCAGGAGACCATGGGAATATTCAACATCACCAGGATCATCATCAGGGTCGCCGCCGCGGCAACAATGCTGAGCAATAACTCCGGGCTGATCTTTTGCATCAGGTAACTCCCGATAAAACGGCCTGCCATAAACAGCCCCATGCCGCCAAACGACAGGATTACAGCCGCTTCCCGCGAACTGATAGCCGGGTCGGATTCGGTTACAAAGTTGATAAAGAAGCTGTTAATCCCGGTTTGAGCTCCCACATAAAAGAACAGGCTGATCACTCCGAACACAAAGGCCTTGTTTTTCCAAAGGCTTTCGCTCTGAATATCTGTGTTTTGTATTTCCTCCGACCTGATTACCGGCAGTTTCAGGCGGGAAAATAAGAGCGCCACGAGCAAGACGATGATTCCGATAACGGTATAGGGTAGTGCCACGCTGCCACTGCTGCCGTCTTTGTTGAAGATCAGCAATCCACCCAGGAGCGGACCGACAATCCAGCCGAGTCCGTTGAAGGATTGGGCGAGGTTGAGACGGCTGCTGGCGGTTTCGGGTTCACCGAGTTCGGTAATATACGGGTTGGCGGCTGTTTCGAGTACCGTTAATCCGCAACCGATCACAAAAAGGGAGACCAGGAAATAATTAAACGACATAATGTTCTCGGCAGGGATAAACATCAGAGCGCCAATGCCATAGAGCAGCAGACCAAAGACAACCCCATTGCGATATCCGAACTTTTTGATAATCATCCCGGCCGGTAAGGCCATTAAAAAATAGCCACCATACAATACAGTTTGTACCAGCGCACTTCTCGCTTTGGAAATCACCAGAACTTCCTGGAAATGTTTATTCAGCACATCAAGAATGCTGTGTGCACAACCCCAGAGGAAGAAGAGAGAGGTAACGAAGATGAAGGGGAGGAGGAAAGAATTTTTCAATGTGTAAATGTGGAAATGTGGAAATGTGCAAATGAGGATGTGCAAATGTGCAAATGTGGAGATGTGCTGATGTGCTAATTGTGGTGTTAAGGTGTTAACGTGTTAAAGTGTTAAAGTGCTCGATATTCAACCAATTACCAGTTACCAATTACCAGTTACCAATTACCAATTACCAATTACTCAACATGGAAGACTTCTTCCAGATTCAACCACCATTCTCCGGGTTTATCACTTACGGATTCCTGGCAGGGAGCGGTTTCGGCCCACCATTTCTGCGTGCTTTCATCTTCGGCCATAATTTTCATATCTTCTTGGAAATCAGAGCCAATATATTCGAAATAAGCAAAGAGCGTATCCTGATTATGGATAAAAATGGAGTAATTCCGGATGTTGCATTTCGCTATCATTTCCAGAACACAAGGCCAGGGAGATTTGTGAAGTTCGAGATAGTAATCCAGTTTTTCCGGTTTTACTTTGATGATTTGTCCGAA
>CAYQFT010000291.1:0-3023 GCA_964416825.1 uncultured Porphyromonadaceae bacterium | reverse complement strand
CCGTAGCCCAGGTATCCACCATGGTCCCTTCATCCACATAGGCCCCGATGTTGACATAGGAGGGCATCAGTATTACTCCCTTTGCCAGAAAGGCCCCGTACCGGGCAACCGCCTGTGGAACCACCCTGACTCCCTGGGCTGCATAATTATGCTTAAGTGGAATCTTGTCATGAAACTCAAGCGGCCCTGCCTCAGTCACCTCCATCGTTCGGATGGGGAAAAACAGAATCACCGCTTTCTTGATCCACTCGTTGACCTTCCATGAGTCCCCCACCGGCTCAGCGACACGCAACCGGCCCTTATCCAGCTCCTCAATCACCTGCTCAATGACCTTTTGATTGCGGGGGTCTGCCAGCAGTTCCCGGTTCGCCCAAACCTGTTCAACAATATCTTTTAATTCATCCATTCTGATTTGCTTAGTGTTTCAAAGATAAACCGTTCAGGTGATTTATTATATTTGATAATCATTCAAAACAGATACTATGAAAATCAGGTTTTTATCCCCCATGGTGATCCTGCTGATCCCATTCTTGCTTCCTGCACAGAATGACCTAAAATACCAGATGCCTCCGAAAGAGCTGGCTGCACTGGTCGATGCCCCGGCAACCCCGTCGGTGCAGCTGGATCCATCGGGTCAATACATCTTGTTTCTTACCCGCTCTGAAAACCCAACCATCGAGGATTTCTCCGATGAAATGCTTCGGCTGGCCGGACTCCGTATCGATCCGAAAATCAATGCCGGCAGCAGGCCTTCCTATTCGGTCGACATGGAACTGATGGCCCTCAGCGACCTGGTAAAAAAGCGTTTCACCGGCTTGCCGGTTCCACTGAAGATCAGTCAGGTTTCATGGGCTCCCGACAGCCGCGGTTTCGCTTTTCTGCAGCTCGGGAATGACGGACTATTTCTGTGGTATGCTGATTTGACCACTATGGCTGTTAAGCAGCTGCTGAAAAGTCCCGTCAACCCTTTGCTGGGCTCAGTATTCAGCTGGCTCCCCTCATCCGACGGCCTGATTTGCAAGATTATCCCGGAAGGACGCGGACCCCGGCCTGTTTTCACACCTGTTCCTTCCGGTCCGGTCATCCAGGAAACCAGCGGCAGTAAGGCTGCGGCCCGAACGAATCAGGACATGCTCAGCAGTCGCAATGACGAACTTCTGTTTGATTATCTGGGTACCTCAAGCCTGATCCTCGTGTCGCTAGACGGTAACGTAAAAAGTCTCCTCCCGGCAGATATGTATACCGGATCCGACCTTTCTCCCGATGGCCGGTATCTCATGGCTTCCACGATCACCAAACCTTATTCCTATATCGTGGGATATTCATCTTTCCCTTCCAGGACCGTTATTTATACCCTGAGCAGCGGAGCAAAAACGGAGCTTTTTAAGTTTCCTTTGCGGGAAGACTCTCCTTCGGGTTATGATGCCACCAGCCCCTGGCCGAGATCAATTCAATGGCGGGATGATGTACCCTCTTCGATCTATTGGGTGGAGCCGTTGGATGGTGGAGATCCGAAGAAAAATGTTGAGTACCGGGATCAGGTATTTCGCCTCGATGCTCCGTTTACCGGCAAACCAGTCCCCCAAATCAAAACAAAACTGCGGTTTAATGGAGTTACCTGGGCACGCGCCGATCTGGCGGTAATCCGGGAGGGCTCCTCAAAAACAAGGCAGCAGGTCACCTCATTTTTTAATCCCGCAGACCTCTCCCAAAAACCCAGAGTGATTTGGGACCGTTCCTCAGAGGATAAATATGGGGACCCGGGTAACTTTGTCAGAACAAACATCCCCGGACAGCAGGGGATACTGATTGCAGATAAGGGAAAATCAATGTTTCTCACAGGAAACGGGGCTTCTCCTGAAGGGGATCGCCCATTTCTGGATAAATTCGATATTGCTACCGGAAAGATTACCCGTCTGTGGCAATCCGAGGCCCCATGGTATGAATCGATCAGCCGGATACTGGATCCCGATAAGCTGATTGTAATGCTTACCCGTCAATCCGTTACGGAACCCTCTAATTATTACATCCGCGACCTGAAAAGCAAGAAGCTGTCGCTCAAAAAGATAACGGATTTCACAGATCCTTATCCTTTCATGGCGGGAGTGAACAAGCAAAAGATTACCTATTTCAGGCCCGATGGCGTGCAGCTGACGGCAACCCTTTACACTCCGGCCGGATGGAAAAAAGGCGATGCCCCGCTTCCAACCCTGATGTGGGCCTATCCGGTTGAATTTAAATCCAAGGATGCCGCCGGCCAGGTCTCTGGATCCCCATACACTTTCACCCGGCTCAGCCCTTCCTCGGCAGTGCCTTTCGTTACCCAGGGCTATGCCATTCTTGATAATGCGGCATTCCCCATCGTGGGCGAAGGAGAAGCCGAACCGAATGACACCTTTCTTAAACAACTGGTCGCCAATGCAAAAGCAGCTATTGACAAAGCAGTGGAAATGGGCGTAAC
This sequence comes from uncultured Porphyromonadaceae bacterium, assembly GCA_964416825.1. Classification (GTDB taxonomy): domain Bacteria; phylum Bacteroidota; class Bacteroidia; order Bacteroidales; family UBA12481; genus UBA12481. The sequence goes on along the minus strand of CAYQFT010000291.1, from coordinate 562 downwards.
CGACCCGAAGCGGGTGGCTGTCGGAGGTCATTCCTATGGAGCCTTCATGACGGCCAACCTGCTCGCCCATTGTGACCTGTTTGCAGCAGGAATAGCACGCAGCGGTGCCTACAACCGATCCCTCACGCCGTTTGGATTCCAGTCGGAACCGCGTACCTTCTGGGAAGCTACAGATCTGTACAATGAGATGTCGCCCTTCAATTATGCCGATAAAGTAAAATCACCTATACTGCTCATCCACGGGATCGCCGATAACAACCAGGGCACCTTCCCGATCCAGAGCGAGCGGTTCTATGCTGCACTGAAAGGCCATGGAGCAACAGCCCGGCTGGTCCTGCTGCCACTCGAAAGCCACGGCTACGCTGCCCGCGAAAGCTTGTTGCATATGCTTTGGGAAATGAATACCTGGATGAATAAATACGTTAAGAAATAGGGCACAAGGGCACAAGGGCACAAGGGCACAAGGGCACAAGGCAGTTCTGGCCAGCCGCTGTCCTCGATTCCCACCCCCTGTGCCCCTGTGCCCCTGTGCCCCTGTGCCCTTGTGCCCTTGTGCCCTTGT
>CAYQFT010000290.1:0-3086 GCA_964416825.1 uncultured Porphyromonadaceae bacterium | reverse complement strand
AGAGGACGAATGTCAACGGCGGGATAGACCCTTTTCATGAGTTCAACCCGGTCCGCAGAAAGGTCCATCAACCGGTCGCTGCTCATCAGCGCCTGACCGGTCAATCCCTGCAGGGTTGCCCAAACGCGCGCCTGTTCCAGGGTGAGCGGCTGCCTGAGGAGCATCACATCCGGGTCGGTGTACCATACAATATTGTGCTGGTAATAGGATTCCATGGTGGGTCCGAGTGAAGTGAAAAAGCCATCCCATCCCAGCACCACGTCTCCCCCGGTCCGTGTGCCGTCCATGATACCGGCACCTTCAATCGGCAAGCCCCAGCAGCCGAGCAGGTAGCGGTTGGGACCGATCGCTTCACGAATGGTTGTCAGCGTCCTGCGGTACACCTCATCGGCCTCACCCGGATTTTTCAGCAAGGTTTTGTTCTTGGCATATTCCTCCGGTACAATGGGCTGCCCGTCAATCTTAAAATAGTCGTACCCCCAGTCGACCATCATTTTAAAGAGGTCTTTCATGTAGGCATTTCCTTCCACTGAAGAACCGTCAACCAGCCAGTCTCCTTCCCAGGTTTTCGAAGCAGAAGTCCCATCGGGTTTCAAAATGAAGACCCCCGGGTTCTTTTTAACCACCGACTCATTGGACTGCCCGTGCGGGGCAATCCAGATTCCCGGGGTCAGCCCCTTTGACTTGATATATTTTGCCAGATCGGCCATCCCGCGTGGGAAAGCGGTATCCACGCCGGTCCAGTCGCGCGACCCGTGTTTCCCGTTCGCCCGCTCGGCCTGCCATCCGTCATCAATCTGAACATATTGAGCGCCATATTCTTTCAGGTTTTTTGCGATCCAGTCGGTATTCCACCTGACCTCATTTTCATTGATGTCCTGATAATAATAGTACCAGGTGCAGAGGCCCGATGGTGGGAGCGGAAATATGGTTTTATCGATAGGCTTGTAAAACTTGACTCCGAGGGTATCCCGGTAGTAGTGGGGTATTACCCGGCCATCCTTTAGCCGGATCTCGTCCTTCACGGGATCAAAGGTGCCGTCGGCAATGGGAGTCTGAATCTCTCCCAGCGTCATCACGAACAGATCCTTGTTCTGGCTGTCGCCGATCCGTGCCGGGATCGGATAGGGCCATTTTTTCTGGGCATTGACAGTGCAGAATCCCGACAGGACAAACATAACCAGGATGAAAATAAATCTTTGGGAGGCGAGAGGTTTCATGGGTTTTACGTTTTTTTAACAGAATAAAGGTACAAAATACACTTTTAAAAAACAGTTTCATTTTTAAGCATGTATCTTTACCGTAATCTATTAAACGAAGACCGATGAAAAAGCCATTTGGGATCAGTATTCTGCTGGTATACATACTTGTATCAGCAAGTGGAATTGTGCTTGGACAGAACCAGGACCGGAAGATGTCGTTTACCGTTTCCATGGAGCAGCCGGCCAGTCACTATTATCAGGTTGAATTCCGATATGACGGTATCACGGAGGAAGCGGTTGAGCTGAAGATGCCGGCCTGGACCCCGGGGTATTATATGGTGCTTGACCTCGCCAAAAATGTGGTAGGACTCGAAGTGAAAGATGGCGCCGGAAAGCCCCTGCCGTTTCGCAAAACGGCCAAGAATGCCTGGACCGTTCAGACCACCGGGGTTCAATCCCTCATTGCAACCTACAATGTATATGCAACACGCGCTTCGGTTGCGGATCCCTACCTGGCCGAAAACCGGGGTTTCATCTCGCCCACCGGGGTGTTTTTCCATGTAGGCGGCAAGCTGAACCATCCGGTAACAGTAACCATAAACCCCTGGAAAGAATGGAAGCAGGTCTCCACCGGACTGGACCCCGTCAAGGGGCAGTCCAATACTTTTTCAGCCCCGGATTTTGACCGCCTGTACGATTGTCCGATTCTGGTGGGTAACCAGGAGATCATAAGTTTTGATTTTAAAGGGATTCCGCACACCATAGCTATTGAAAAGCCGGGCAACTGCAACCGCGAAAAGCTGGCTTCCGACCTGAAAAGAATCGTGGAGGCCGGAACTTCCATCATCGGAGAAATTCCCTACAAGCACTATACTTTTCTGATCATGGAAAAGGGAGGGGGCGGGCTCGAGCACCTCAACTCCATGGCTGTTTTTGCGGATGTTTCGAAATATGGGGAAACGGAAAAGGATCGTGGTTTACTGGGATTCTTTGCGCACGAATATTTCCATCTTTATAATATTAAAACCATCCGTCCGGTTGTGCTGGGACCTTTTGATTATGACCGGGAATGCCTGACCAACATGCTCTGGTTCAGCGAGGGAGGCACCGTTTATTATGAGGAGATCATCCTGAACCGTGCCGGATTTCTTTCGCGCGATCAGTTTCTCGAAGGTGCCGGGAAAGCCATAGGAACGCATGAGAACATCATGGGGAGCCGCTTTCAATCGGCCGCCCAATCCAGCTGGGACACCTGGATGCTGTTCTTCAACCGGTCAGAGAATTCACAAAGCGTCTCGATCAACTATTACAATAAAGGGAATACCCTCTGCTTGCTGCTGGACCTGAAAATCCGGGAGGCTTCGCAGAATGTCAATTCCCTGGATGATGTGATGAGGACCCTGTATCAGGATTTCAATAAAAAACGAAACCGGGGCTTTACCGATGCCGAGTTCCGCGAGGTTTGCGAAAAGGCGGCCGGCTGCTCGCTGGCGGAGTTTTTTGACTATGTGTACACGACCAATCCCATTGATTACGGGAAATATCTGGCTTATGCCGGACTCAAAATTGATCTGACACCCCAGGAGCCGGCGATCAGCTATCTGAATAAGACCATGAATAAGAAGAGTTTCCTGATTTCCATGGCACAAAACCCGACTGAACTGCAGAAGAAAGTGCTGGAGGACTGGCTGAAATAGATTACCGGTTACCGGTTGCCAGTTGCCAGTTAAAGGTCGAGCAAAATGCTGAGGTTTTCCTTTACTTTCAGCGCTTGCGCTGGGTAAAGTGTCCCAATTTTCTTTACCAGGCGCCGATTTTCAATGGCTCGAAGCTGATCGATCATGATATCGCTTGGGAGACCGGTATCACCCATCAATTGAGGGA
>CAYQFT010000289.1:0-3097 GCA_964416825.1 uncultured Porphyromonadaceae bacterium | reverse complement strand
TTGAAAAAGAGGGGTTTATCGGAATGGAAAAATCTTTTATCGGGAGAAAACCGAATACAAAATACTTTATCACGTTGACAGGTAAAACGGCTTTCCATAAACACCTTACCGCACTGGAGAAATTGATTCAGTCACAGAAATAGTACCAAAATGAAAGAGGAAATTAGCGGCAGCCTGGAGAATCCGAAGAAGCTGGAAGAGTTGTACCGGAGCAACAAGGGCGCCTTCAAAAAGTCGTTCGATTTGATTTATCCCGATATTCAGACGAGCCTGACGGCACAAATCTGGAATGAGCGCCTGAATTTTGAACACAAGGAAATATCCTGGGGGACAAAGAAGGAGTTATTTGTTGTCCTCGCCCTGTCACTATTTGCCGGCCTGATCGCCAAGATACCCGATTTTGCTGGCCTTAACCAGGAATCCTTCTATCTGCGGAATATTGCATTTGTTTTTTTACCGATGCTGATGCTCTTGTTCGCCTGGAAGCAATCCATGCCTCCAGCGAAACTGCTGATCATTTTCGCTGTCATTATAGGATCGGCTCTCTACATGAACCTGCTGCCTGTCAACGAAAAGAGCGACACACTGCTGCTGGCCTGCATTCATCTGCCCCTGTTCATGTGGGCGCTTTGGGGCTATACGTTTACCGGGGATCAATTCAAAAGATATCAGAAGAGGACCGAATTCCTCCGGTTCAACGGCGAGCTGGTTGTTATAACCACGGTGATGCTCATTGCCGGGGCAATATTATCGGCAGTGACTATTGGACTGTTTGAACTGATTAACCTGAGAATAGAGGAATTCTATTTCCGGAATATTGCGGTTTGGGGGCTGGCGGCTTCTCCCATACTGGGCACCTATATTGTTCTTTCCAACCCGCAGCTGGTCAGGAACGTTTCCCCGGTAATCGCAAAAGTGTTTACACCATTGGTACTGATCATGCTGGTTGTGTACCTGATTGCCATTGTTTACACGGGAAAGGATCCCTACAATGACAGAGAATTTCTGCTGATTTTTAATCTGCTCCTGATAGGCGTTATGGCGATTATCTTGTTTTCAGTGGCCGAAACGTCAAAAACCGGCGGAAATAAAACCGGCACCCTGCTGCTTTTCATGCTTTCCACAGTGACCATTATTGTCAATGGGATTGCATTATCTGCGATTATTTTCAGAATTGCTGAATGGGGAATCACACCCAACCGACTTGCCGTTCTGGGGAGCAATGTGCTGATGTTGATCAATCTGATTTTGGTGTCGTACCGGATTTTCAAATCCCTGAAAAATGGGGATGAACTGGTGAGCGTTGAAAACAGCATTGCCTCATTCTTGCCGGTTTACACGGCATGGACCCTGGTGGTGACGTTGATTTTTCCGGTGCTGTTCGGGTTTCAGTGAAGCTAAGGAAAAACGCCGAATGCAGCCCTCCGGTTTGGCGGATAACCCGGATTCAGGACCTCTTATCCTCTCCGGCTGATCTCAGCCAGCGTCTTGTGCTCAATTACCACGATATCCTTGTCCTTCAAAGAGATAAGACCCTCTTTTTCAAATGTTTTAAGCAGCTTAACCCCGCTCTCGGTTGAGATCCCGGCAAAATCTGCCAGATCCTTACGGGAAAGGAGCTGGAAAATATCCGGAGCCTCAGCTTTGAGGCTGTCAAGGTAAATCAAGGTGTCAGCAATGCGCCCATTCATCTGCTTATAAAGGATGGTTCTCAGTGAATCGAACAGATTTGCATTTTGCTCACAATAGCGCTTGATGATGTTGAAGCTGAAATTGCCATTCTGCTGAACAACATTGGCGATGGCCTCCTTTTCAATCAGAAAAGCCTGACAGTCGGTGAGGGCAACAGAGGAATAATTGAAGGTGTTTTTCGTAAAAACGGCCGAGAGCCCTACAAATTCACCCGGCCTGATCACCCTGAGATTGAAGTTTTTAACACCGTCGCCCTCAAGATACTGGATGGCCAGTCCCTTGATCAGAAATAAAATATAGGAGGCAAACGCACCCTGCTTTGTGAGGTGATCCCCTTTACGGAACAGTACCTGTGTTTTACTGGCTTTTACCAATTCAGCTTCATCCGCCGTCAGCAGCTGGAAACAAGGTGCCTGAATGTCGCAGATAAATTCCTGATCAGTGTCCAGAATGGTTTTCATCCTTCAGTTTCAAAATTGAATGGGCAAAGTTAATCCAAATCAATAAATAAGTTGTCGGGAATCAATCCGCAAGCCGGGGGGTAAATTGCCTTGATCCTTTATCGGGCCGATATTCCTGCGTACTTTTGTACCGTTAATTTTATAACAACCCATTGAATGGATATTCAGGAGATAAATAAGAGATACAGCGGCCTTGCGGAATCCGATTGCTGCCTGTCATGCGGCGGAGCCATGGATTACGCGGTACCCGCACCCGGTGAAGTGTGTGTCGACCTGGGAAGCGGCCGCGGAACCGACGTGCTGAGAATGGCCGAACGGGTTGGCCAAAGTGGTTTTGTTTATGGAATCGACGTGGCAGACGGAATGCTTGAAAAAGCCCGGAAGAATGCGGAAAAGCTTGAAGTGACAAATGTCTCTTTTATCCAAAGCGAACTCGAAAAGCTCGACCTTCCGGATCATACCGCCGACCTCGTTATCTCAAATTGCACCCTCAACCATGCCGCAGAAAAGCAGGCCGTCTGGAATGAGATCTACCGAATTCTCAAAAAAGGCGGTAGATTTGTTGTCAGCGATATCTATGCCACCTCGCCCATACCCGAAGAATACCGCAGCGATCCGGCTGCGATCGCTGAATGCTGGGCAGGTGCAGTCACACGGGATGAATATATGAGGCACCTGGCCACTGCAGGTTTTACCTCCGTCGAGGTGATCGAGGAATCAGCACCCTACCCGAAAGGAAAGTCAGAAGTGGCCAGCTTCACGATTGCCGGAAAGAAGGCAAAGGGATGCTGCTGCTGCTGAACCCATCAGAATGAATCGAACCGAGTAAAAATATTATACCAAAGAAAAATGAAAACCCTGATTAAAAAGAAAGTCCAGAAAGCTGCTGAAAAAAAAAACAGCCCAGTGTTGTGCAAAAACCTCGAAAGTGGTGGCCGGCTGCC
>CAYQFT010000288.1:0-3107 GCA_964416825.1 uncultured Porphyromonadaceae bacterium | reverse complement strand
GGGGTTGGGGATGGAGGTAGTGCATACTGGTTGCTGGTTGCTGGTTGCTGGTTGCTGGTTCCTGGTTCCTGGTTCCTTGTTCCTTGTTCCTCGTTCCTTGTTACTAGTCACTAATCACTAATCACTACTCACTAATCATCGGCCTTTCCGATAATTGCTAAATTTAGAAGGAAATTTTGTCAAGTTATGAAGTGTATCTCACATTCATCAGCAAGCCTCTTGATTGTACTATTGGCGTTCGGCCTGTTCCCCAATGGCGCTGAAGCTCAGGTCATCGTCAGGCATCCGGTGCGTTTCGATGAATCGCAGCCGCTCAGTCCGGCCCTATTTGGTGAGCGGGCTTCGGGAGAAGCACCGTATCTGGAATTGTACAAAAACGCGCCCCGGCAGGTGCGGAGCCAGGCCAGGGACGGAAAACCGGAATCCATTGAGCAAACCGTGATGGGAACGGGGCAGCAGGCGGAGCTGGTGGCTTCGTTCGATGGCCTGGGATATGGGTTTACCGGCCCGGAGGGAACCGCGCGGATGCGAAATCCCTCCGACAATACCTTGGCGGTGGGACCCGATCATATTGTGCAGATCGTGAATTCGCGCATGGCGGTTTTTACCAAAAAAGGCAGCCGGTTCGGTGAGTCGGGTCAGGTGCTTTACGGTCCGGCAGAAACCCGCAATGTTTTCAGGGGCTTTGGCGGTCCCTGCGAGAAGTATAATAACGGAGATGCTGTAGCCCGATATGACCAGCTGGCCGACCGCTGGCTGATCGTGATGCCGATATTCCGCAAGAGCGAGGAGGGAACCTGGGCGATGTGCTATGCCGTAAGTAAAACCCCGGATCCCTTCGGACCTTACTACCGGTATGAATACCTCCGCGAGCTTTTTCCCGATTATCCCCGGCCGGCCGTCTGGCCCGACGGATATTATGTGACCACGAGCACCGGCGACAATGTCATCCAGAAACATGCGGCGGTGGTGGATCGCACGCGAATGCTGAAAGGGGAGGAGGCTACGGAACAGATGTTCGTTCTGGATAGCGTTAATTTTCTGATCAATGCCGATCTCGAGGGGAAACAGCTGCCTGATGAAGGTGCTCCAAATGTGATGATGGCTGCCGGGGGAACGCAGCTGAAAAAGATTCTCGGCGACAATGGAATCTATTACTGGAAATTCCATGTCGACTGGAAGGATCCCAACCGTACAAAACTTATCGGGCCGGTTAAAATTCCGGTGGCGCCCTATCAGTATCTCGGCGGCGGGCAGCTGACCAAGGCAGTTCCGCAGCCCGGAACCGATCAGCGGCTGGACTCGCAGGGCGACAAGCTCATGGCCCGGATGCTCTACCGCAGGATCGGAAAGCAGGAGTCGCTGGTTGCCGTGCATTCGGTTGCAACCGAAGCGGGCGGCGGCGGGGTGCGCTGGTATGAATTCCGGCTCAGCCGGAAAGGCGATGTGAACCTGTTCCAGCAGGGTACCTATGCCCCCGAAGGAAACTACCGCTGGATGGCCAGTCCGGCCATCGATGCACAGGGCAATATCGGGATAGGGTATTCTTACGGCGGTGAAAAGGATTTCCCCGGACAACGGTTTGCGGGCAGGCTGGCCGGTGACCCGCGGGGGGTATTGTCGCTGAAAGAGACCGTTCTTGTGGAGGGCGAAGCTGCGCAAACCGGAAACCTGCGCTGGGAGGACTATACCCAGACAGCCATCGATCCCACCGACGATATGACCATCTGGTACGTGGGCGATTATCTGAAAAAAGATTCAAAAGACTATTCCACCCGGATCGGCGCATTCAGGCTAAGAAAGTAGCCGGTTGCCAGCTGCCGGTTACCAGTTGCCGGTTACCAGTTGCCGGTTGCCAGTTACCAGTTGCCGGTTACCAGTTGCCGGTTGCCGGTTACCGGTCACTGGTCACTGGTCACTATTGAAATTTGGTGAACCGCCCTTGAACTTTCCGAAAATATTGGACAATTTGCAGCCATGATAAAAGGAGTATTGTTCGACATGGACGGGGTGCTGCTGGATTCGGAAGAGTTCATGTGTGAGTCGGCGATCCGGATGTTTGCCGAAAAGGGACTGACCGTCCGTAAGGAAGATTTTGCGCCGTTTGTCGGGATGGGCGAGAACCGCTATCTGGGCGGAGTGGCAGAAAAGTACGGCTGCCGGTTCGATCTGGAAACCGACAAGGCCCGGGCCTATGCAATCTACGCGGAGATCACGGCTGGAAAGCTGGTCCCGCTGCCGGGGGTTCACGCCTTTATTGTCCGCTGCCGGGCCAGGAACCTGAAACTTGCCGTTGCCACCAGTGCCGATCGCATAAAAATGGAGATCAACCTCAGGGCGCTCGGCTTGCCGTTGGGGACGTTCAGCATTACGGTTAACGGACTGGAAGTGGAGCGGAAAAAGCCTTATCCCGATATTTACCTGGAGGCTGCCCGGCGTCTCGGCCTTAAACCCCATGAGTGCCTGGTGGTGGAGGATGCCGTGAGCGGAATCGAGGCCGGTAAAGCTGCCGGCTGCCGCTGCCTGGCCCTCATGACCAGCTTCCCGGCCGAGAAGCTGCATCGGGCCGACTGGATATGCAATACTCTTGCGGATGCGCCGGAGGAGGTATTAACGTGGTGAGAGAGGGTTCGCTAACGTCTTCCGGCACCAACGACGGATTGTCTAAATTGAACCAGGGAGAATAGTCCCGAACAGGGAAGGCGGCTCCGATGGGATAAAATTCATTGGATCGGCAATCATATCGGTACTTGCTCTGCCATGCCTCAGACTTTTCAGAGATTTGTTTTATGGCATCGATTATAAAAAGCAGTTCGTCGTCTTTCATGGTCTGATGCAGGGATAACCTTACCCATCCGGGTTTCATGGAAAGGTCTCCGGAATCGATCCGGTCGGTAATTGTTTTCGACCGCATATAATCGACATTCAGCAGATAATGTCCATACGTTCCTGCACACGAGCACCCTCCCCGGACCTGAATTCCGAACCGGTCATTCAGGAGCCTGGTTATCAGGTTATGATGAATTGAATCTATATAAAAGGAGAAAATGCCAAGCCGCTCCCTGACATTTGCAGCAAGTATGTGCAATCCCGATATTTTCGACAAC
>CAYQFT010000287.1:0-3115 GCA_964416825.1 uncultured Porphyromonadaceae bacterium | reverse complement strand
GATTTTTATCCCACCCCAGGTTTTTACCTTCACACCCACACCCACACCCACACCCACACACCACACACACACCTCACACCAACACCCACACTCACATCGCCCAGGTGGCGGAATTGGTAGACGCGCTGGACTTAAAATCCAGTAGCCAATTGCGGCTGTACCGGTTCGACTCCGGTCCCGGGCACAAAAAAACCGGCTTTAAGCCGGTTTTTTTCGTGATTAGTAAATGGTGAATGGTGAATGGTAGTTCCTGACCAAATCCTCCTCCAATCACCAATCACTATTCACCAATCACTATTCACCAATCACTTCTTCATCATTTCTTCAAACGCCCCCCGGTCCCACTCAACATCAAGCTCCCCTGAAGCCAGCCAGCTGATCAGCCCTGCGACGTAGTTGGTAAAAGACGCCATATTTTCGTACTCAACGAATTGGGGCTCATCGGTAACTTTGTGAATTAAGTCCTGAGCATCGGTTGTGACCAGGGTGAAGGCAGGGTAGTTCAGTTCGGGTATGTCTCCGCCTCTTTTGAGTGCAAAGGTGGCATTGTCGGAGGCCATGAATACCCAGGGCTGCGACAGCATTTTGGTTGCCATTTTCCATTGGGCCGTTTGGTTGTACACACCGATAAGATCATCCAGATTCGTGTACTGGTAGCCGGTAAGGATGAAAAGCTTGTCGCCCAGTGTTTTATATTCCCCTGTCATCTCGAAATTCAGGTTGAGTTTCATATGTTCCATGGGGATCAGCGGGTTATCGAGCATCCACCGTGAGCCGCGGAGCCCCATCTCCTCACCGCTGAATGCGGCAAAAAGGATGGAACGTTTGGGCCGGTTCGGTTCCCGACTCAGCAGTTGTGCCAGGGCCATCAATGTTGCGGTTCCGGTTGCGTTATCATCGGCCCCATTATATATTGAGTCGCCATTGACAGGTTTTCCTATGCCGATATGGTCGAAATGCGCCGAAAGAATGATCCATTCATTCTTCAGCTCCGGATCGCTGCCTTCCAGTATCCCCACTACATTGCGTTCCTGTATGCTGATATTGTTCCTGCCTTTGATTACATATTCCTGATAAAACGACGTGTCGCCCACCGCAGGTTTCAGCCCTGCGCCGCGAAAAACATCGGATATATACTGAGCGGCCTGAAGCATCTCAGGAGATCCGTTTCTGCGGCCTTTCATCTCATCGCCGGCAAGGTAGTAGGTCCAGGTTTTAAGCTGATCGGCCGTGATGATTCCGGACTCCTGTGTCCTTCCCGGTTGAACGAAGCACATCAGGGTAAAAAGAAATAAAAGAGAGGGTTTCATTTGATCTCGTTTTTGAATCAGGCGAATGTATATATATTTGGTCAACCTGATAAAGCCTGTAAAACATGAAAAAAAGATTAATTCTGTTGCTTCCGGTGATATTTACGCTGGCACTGTCCGTTGGGGCGTGCCAGGATAAAAACCCGGTTGTGGAGATCGAGACACCGAAGGGGAAGATACTTGTTGAATTGTATACCGATAAGGCGCCCGTGACTGCCGGAAATTTCCTGGATCTGGTGAAGAAAGGGGTGTATGACGGGGGTGATTTTTACCGGACGGTCAGAGGGGTTGATCCGAACAATCCGGTGTCGATCCAGGTAGTACAGGGTGGGGTGGCGAACAAGGAAACGAAAGAAAAGGTGGCACCGATCGCCCACGAAACGACCGAACAGACCGGCATCAAGCACCTCGACGGAGTGATATCCATGGCCCGTTCAAAACCGGGAACGGCAACCACCGAATTCTTTATCTGTGTCAATGCGCAGCCCGAGCTTGACGTCCGCGGCCGGCGGAACCCCGACGGACAGGGATTTGCCGCATTCGGAAGGGTCCTTGAGGGTATGGAAGTGGTGAGGGCAATCTGGAGCGGCAACGCTGAAGGCCAGCGCCTGGTGCCGCCGCAGCATATAAGTAAGATTGTTGTAAAATGAGCGACGCAAGGGATTACCCGCTATGGCTGCCCGCGCGGGGGCGTCGGATATTCTGGTTTCCCCTGACCCGGTTTATCCTGGCCATGATTTTCTTTATCGCCTTTGTGGGCCTGGCAATGGGTATCGGATCAATTTTATCAGGTTCCCTGGAAGGCAGCGTGAGCGAGTCGGGTATGTCGGCCTTGCGGATGGTGCTGACCTGCACCGCATCCGTTGCCGGCTACTGGCTCTATTGCCGCTGGATTGAAAACCGGAAAATGACCGAGATGGATCCGCGGAAGCTGGTCAGGCAAACGGGCCTCGGCCTGCTGCTCGGCTTCGGGTTTATTTCGCTGATCATGCTGCTGATGGCTGTCTTCGGAGGCTATAAAATATCGGGATTAAATTCAATTGGCATTCTGGTGCCGGTGCTGATCATGTCGCTGCAGGCCGGCATTGTGGAGGAGATCCTGAGCCGGGGGATCATTTTCCGGATCGCCGAGGAGGGGATCGGAACCTGGCTGTCGGTGATCCTCTCCGCCTTTATCTTTGGATTCCTGCACATCTGGAATCCCAACGCCACCGTATTCAGTTCGGTTTCCATCGCGCTGACCGCCGGGGTGATCCTGGCCATGCTGTATGTGATCACCCGCCAGCTCTGGATCGTGATCGGAATGCATATCGCATGGAACTTTACGCTGGGAGGGATATACGGGGCGCCGGTATCGGGCGGGGATCCTGCCGGACTGTTCAAGGCATCCTTTTCGGGACCGGAGTGGCTTACGGGAGGGCCGTTCGGACCGGAGGCATCGGTGATTACCCTGGGTGTCTTTATCCTGTTCGGAATTTTCCTGATATGGAAGAGCATCCGCGATAAAAGTTATGTCAAACCCCTCTGGAGGAAAAAGAATGAAACAGGTTGACGGTTGGGCTGGCGCTGAGGGTGGCCCGTACACTGGTTGCTGGTTGCTGGTTGCTGGTTACCGGTTACCAGTTGCCGGTTACCGGTTAGGGCGATGAAGTTGCCTCGGTGCTTAGGGGCAGAGAATTTAATGTTGAAACAGAGGCTGGGACAAAATGAGATTGCAGGAGGACGACCGCCCAAAATAGGTGCTCCTGTATGTTGCCCCGGTTTTCAAACCGGGGTTAGGGCAATGGTCACAAACCTCACTTGTC
>CAYQFT010000286.1:0-3123 GCA_964416825.1 uncultured Porphyromonadaceae bacterium | reverse complement strand
TAACGACGTGGCCGGCTGGATGTCGGGCTACGAAAAATATTACCGCGGCATGCAGAACCGGGTGATCAGCAATTATTCGCTCTATCTGGGTAATCGTGAAGGAGTTTTGCTGATGAAAAAGTACCTCTTTGACCATTTCGAGGGGACAAAATTCGGAGGGTTAGCTAATTTCCAGATCGCCTCGGGAGGGATGAGCTACAGTTTCCTTCCCGATGAATCTGCCGACCCCGGTGCACCTTTCATGACCACTTTCGGCACCAACGTTGGCCATGCCATGACTATTGTCGGGTATAACGACAACATAAAGTTCGACCGAAATGGGGATGGATTGTATACAAATGATTTAGATGTTGACGGGGACCGTGCGGTCGACGTGAATGATTTTGAGGTAGGGGCCTTTATCATATACAACAGCTGGGGTACCGGCTGGGGCCGCAACGGAATGGCCTACCTCCCATACCATCTGTTTGGGCGGTTCGGCTACGAGGGCGGAATCTGGAACAAATCGGTTCATATCGTGGAAGCCGTTAAGACCTACCAGCCTATTCTCACCATGCGGGCTGAGCTGAGCCATACCCGCCGCGGGCTGATCCGCATCATGGCCGGTGTGGCCAATGACCCGGAAGCAAAGGAACCTGAGCAGATACTCGAGTTTCCCTTGTTCAATTTTCAGGGCGCCAATGCACCCCTTGCCGATGATGACCGGCCCGACAAGCATTTTGAGCTCGGGCTGGATATAACCCCGCTTACTTCTTATATCCGGAGAGGAGCACAGGTGAAATTCTTCCTGATCGTGGATGAAAAGGACGGGTCCGACCTTGAGACCGGAACGATTTATTCTTTCGGGGTTTATAATTTTTTCAATGGCAAGGATTCCGTTTTGCTGCAAGGGTTGAAAGTCCCGATAGTTAACAATTCCAGAACCCTGGTAGGATTAACCCGAAAAGCTGAATTCAACCGTGTTGAAGTGACTCGTGTACCCCGCCAGTATGCGCGTCCCGGTGATTACGTGTCGCTCCAGCTGTCAGCCACCGGCGCGGCGAGTCCGTACAGGTGGGAGCTTGTATACGATTATGACGAGAGCTTTTCGGTACAGCCTTTCCCGGATGCCCAGGGAACGCTCCTGTTCAATGCCGGAGCCGGTGATCTGGAGACAACGATCAGACTGCCCTTTGTTTTTGATTTCTATGGTGAACAGTACCGGTATGTGATCGTTACTAAAGATGCGGAGATTCTCTTTGACCCGGAAGAGCGTGATTATCCATACGTTGTGGACACTACCCTGGTCCTTCGCTCGAGAAAGAAGATCGTTGCTTTCGGCAAGCCGCTTGATTACTATATGGACGACAACCAGATCACGTATGATCAGTCGGACAGCACCGCCCAGATTACCTGGGAGGCAATGGCTCCCACCAACGACGGACCGAAACCGGTGAAGATCGCCTGCATTCTCAATAAGGATGGGCGGATCCGGTTTGTCTATGACAATACGGAGTTTCTGCATACCGGCCAAAGCCCGTTTTCATTGGGTGTGTCAAACGGCGACAACCGCCTGTTTAAGCAAACCAGCCTGAGTGATCAGGATGAAAAAATAAACTCGATACTGTTCAATCCGGCCAGGCTGCCAGAAGAGACCAAACTCGATGGCACCGGATGGCTCTTCTGCCGGCCGATGGAGGCCAATACCACCTATGAAATCAGGGTAAGGGCCCGGGATAAGTTTAACCTTACCGGCTCCGGATCGGTTTTCGTTTCTACCGTTAATCCCGATTCAGTCGATATTCTGCCTCAGAATTTCCCTAATCCGTTTGAAGGCCAGACCATGATCTCTTTTTTGGTGCCTGCGAAATCCAGGGTACTGCTGGAAATCTTTGACCTGGCTGGTCGAAGGATTGCCACCCTGGTGGATGCCGAACTGGAGTCATCGGAATATCTGGTTGAATGGCCGGGAACCAACAGTACCGGTCGGGATGTCGGTCCGGGTATTTACATCTGCCGCCTTACGGCAGGCGACCGCAAGGATCAGTATAAGATGATCCGGACAAAATAAAGGGACAGTTTGCGGGTTTCAATAATTGTGGTAAATTTCAACCAACAACGCCGGTTGAATTGCTAACCTAATTACCCTGATAATGGCTTATAAAATATTGAAAACCCAACGGTTTGGGCAGGTTGAGGTACTCACCATCAGCCGACCTGAATCCCTGAACGCCCTCAATTCCGATTTTTTCTCCGAGCTGATTGATTATCTCGATTACATTATCACCGATGAGCCCTTCCGGGTTCTCGTGATTACCGGTGAGGGCAAGGCCTTTGCTGCCGGTGCCGACATTGCCGAAATGTCAAAACTCGGCCCTGAAGGCGCGCGGCGGTTCTCCGAGAAGGGTCAGCAGACCTTCCTCATGATCGAAGAGCTCCATATTCCGGTTATTGCAGCTGTTAACGGATATGCCCTGGGTGGAGGATGCGAGCTGGCTATGGCCTGTGATATCCGGATTGCCTCGGAAAAAGCTCTTTTCGGCCAGCCGGAAGTGAACCTGGGGCTGGTGCCGGGCTACGCCGGAACGCAGCGGCTATCAAGGCTTATCGGCCTGGGCAATGCCCTCAGGTGGATTTTGTCGGGACAGAACTTCGATGCGGCCGAAGCTAAACGGGTTGGTCTGATTTCATCTATATCGGAGCCAGATAAACTCATGGCAGATGCTCTCGAGCTGGCCGGGAAGCTGGCAACACGGGGTCCGAAAGCCATCAAGGCTGCCAAATACCTGCTGCGCAAGGGCATCGACATGGACTTTCAGAAGGCGCTCGATATGGAGAAAGACGCTTTTGCTGAATTATTTGAGGATGAGGGAATTGAGGGAATGAAGGCTTTCCTTGAAAAGCGCAAGCCCAGCTGGGAGACTCAATCCTGACCGCGACGTAAAAACATAATAACTCTATACATGGACTATTGCGAACGATTGCAGAAGGTTTCCGTTCTGGGAGCAGCAGGCAAGATGGGGAGCGGCATTCTGCTGCTCACGGCCATGGAGATGGCCGATCAGCTCCTGCAGAATAGGGAGCGGAAAATGGAGCTCTGGGCCATTGACCTGTCTCCGGAAGGGCCCCGCGGCCTGATGAAAT
>CAYQFT010000285.1:0-3149 GCA_964416825.1 uncultured Porphyromonadaceae bacterium | reverse complement strand
TTCGTGAAGCAACCCATTCGCAACATCGCCATCATGGCCCACGCCGATGCAGGGAAAACCACCATCACCGAACAATTCCTGTTTCTCGGGGGCCAGACCAGGCAGCCCGGCAATGTCGACCATGGCACTGCACAAACTGATTTTCTTCCGGTTGAGAAGGAGCGGGGCATTTCGGTGCGGTCGGCTCACACATCGTTGGAATGGAATAACACACGCATCAACCTGATCGACACTCCCGGTCATGTCGATTTCTTGGCGGATGTGGAGCGGGTCATGCGGGTGCCAGATGGCGTCATCCTGGTCATTTCGGCGGTTGAAGGCGTGCAGGCGCATACCGAAACGCTTTGGGCTGCCCTGCGCGGGCGGCATATCCCGGTAATCCTTTTTGTCAATAAAGTTGACCGTGTGGGCGCCGACTGTGAATCAGTGATCCGGGCGATTGAGCGGGAGTTGAAGATCATCCCGTTTTGCC
This sequence comes from uncultured Porphyromonadaceae bacterium, assembly GCA_964416825.1. GTDB lineage: Bacteria > Bacteroidota > Bacteroidia > Bacteroidales > UBA12481 > UBA12481. The sequence goes on along the minus strand of CAYQFT010000285.1, from coordinate 2,677 downwards.
TGCAGCAAATTACCGGGGAAGGCGGGAATGATGTTTCCGTAACCGGGATATGGAATGCCGGGTTCATGCATGACTCCCTGGCCGAGCGCATCGTGGCGACCGATGAAGGACTGCTGAATAGTTACCTGGAAGGATCTGAGCCATCTTTTGCTGACCTTGACGGGCAATTGACCCGGTTGATCCGGTCGAATGATGTTTTCCCGCTTTTCTTTGGTTCTGCCAAGTTTGGCATGGGCATGGAGGAGTTGCTGTATGCGGTGGTAAATTATTTGCCCGCTCCCGCAGGTGATCCTGAGAAGCCTTTGTCAGCGCTGGTTTATGGCATCGGTCACGATAAAATCATGGGCAGGATCGCCCAAGTGCGGATTTTCAGCGGCCGCATCAGCAACAGGGAGGTGATCTTCAATGCGACGCAGCAGGCAGAGGAAAAAGTCACCCAGGTTCGCCGGATCTTTCCCGGGAGGTATGAGGATATCGGTGTGGTTGAAGCAGGCGACATTGCCGGGATCAGTGGCCTTGGCAGCGCCCGGGTTGGCGATCTGTTAGGCGTTTCAACGGAAGATATCCCGGAGGAGGTTAAAATGCAGACGCCTTTGTTCACTGTCCAGGTGAAGGCCGCTGACCGGAAAGATTACCCGGCCCTTGCCGTGGCCATGCTCGAACTTTCTGCGGAAGACCCCTCCCTTGAATTCGAGTGGTTGCGCGAGGAGGCAGAAATGCATGTAAAGATCATGGGGTGGATCCAGATGGAGGTATTGGAACGGATCCTGGCCGACCGGTTTGGAATCGCTGCCAGGTTTGAGAACCCCACGGTAATTTATAAGGAAACCCCTGCCATGGCAGGCGAAGGTTTTGTTCAGTACTGGATGCCCAAGCCCTGCTGGGCCATCATGAAGTTCAGGATCGAGCCGGGAGAGCGTGGCAGCGGGGTGGTTTATCAGAGCATCGTCCCGGTGAATGATGTTCAGCAGAAATATCAGAAAGAGGCCGAACGCAGCATTGCAGGCGCCCTGAAACAAGGCATCAAAGGCTGGGAGGTGACAGATCTGAAAATAACACTGATTGAAGGAGAGGATCACCCGGTGCATTCAAGGGCCGGTGATTTTGCCATTGCCACCCCCATGGGGATCATGAACGGGCTGGTCAATACCGGTACGACGCTGCTGGAGCCCATGATCCGGGTGCAGATCAATGCCGCAACTGACCTGCTTGGCCCGGTTACAAGCGACATCACCCGGATGCGGGGAACTTTTGAGAGTCCGGAGATTGAAGATGGCCGGTTTTCAATCAGCGGAATTCTGCCATTGTCCACCTCAATCGATTTCCCGGTTAAATTAAGTTCGCGTTCAGGCGGAAAAGCACGGATATCCACGCATTTCTCCGGCTATTGCGCCTGTTCCGATGAACTGGGGGTGATCCGCCCATACAAGGGGATCAGCCCGCTCGACACGGCAAAATACATCCTGAAGGCACGAAAGGCGATTCAGTAGATTGATTGTTGAGGCTGCTTCGAAAAGTAGTTTCACTGCGAATCTACCCACCCCAACCCCTCCCTTGGCAAGAGAGGGGCTTAGCGCCACGTCATCAAAGCTTCGCCGACAGGCCGAGCCGCACCACTCCCTCATAACCATAGCCAAGTTCCACAAATCCCGCGACATTCCTTCCCACTCTTACTCCGATCAGGCCGATCTGGTAACCCAAACGCCATTTTGTGGATTTTTCGATCGTGCCATTCGCGTAATCTGTCTCCTTGGCTACATAGGCGAGGCCGATGGCCACCGTGGAGTAGGCCGAGAAGATGCCGTGCTGAACATAGGTTGCCTTGAGTTTTGGCATTAAAGTTATTGCCAGGGCATAGGCGATTGCCGTGGTCCCTTTCTTGAAGGTAAGATTGGACTGGATTGGATTAGCACTGAACGTAAAACCCAGGCTCAGGACTTTCCCCAGGCTCCGCTGGTATTCGATTGACAACGTTCCGTAATTCGGGCCAGAGGCACTTTGAATTGAGTCAATTCCGATGATCTTTTCCAGGATATTCGGAAATTCATCTGCAATCTCAGCAGCTGAAATAAAACCATATCCCGCACTGATTTCATGTTTGCCGAGGGGCTGTTCCTGGGCATTTGCAGTCAGGAATGTTAACGCCAGCATGCCGGCGAAGACAAAGGCAAGAAGTTTTTTCATAAGACTTGATTTAAGTTTTAGCGTCAATAAGGATGTCATTACCATGCCGGTTTTTGACCGGATGTAAATATAGTTGAAAAAATGCCCGGTGATGCAGGGTATTAAAAGAACTTTGTAGGTTAAAACCTGATTTTTGTGTCAGGCTTTACCCTACAGTTTCACCAGCGTGTGTGCCGGGTATGACCTGATGTAAACTGATCTGCGACAGATGCCGATTTATCGTACATTTGCATGGAACAATACAAGTCTGCCATGAGAACAAAATCAGTCCTAGCTTTTTCCACGTTCATGATGGCCCTGGCCATTTTCCTTTTTTCCTGTGCCAAAGAAGATCCGGCAGTGATGCAGCCCGATTATCCGCAATTTGTCGGAACCTGGGAGGGAACAACCACACAAAGTCTTCCGATTTCCATCGGGATCATGAATTTAAACGGGCTTTTGGTTGTCAATACTTACAAGTATAGTGTGGTTAAGGTCGACAGCGGAGGATCTT
>CAYQFT010000284.1:0-3160 GCA_964416825.1 uncultured Porphyromonadaceae bacterium | reverse complement strand
TACGTGGGGCTGTTGCTCCCGGCATTCGTGCCATTCACCTTCCACTGGTAAGTGGGTGAAGCGCCTCCGTTTACCGGGGTGGCAGTATAAGTTACAGAGGTGCCTTCGTCAACAGGGTTGGCAGAGGCAACAATCGTAAGGCTAACTGGGGCGATGCTCGCACAGGAACTCGAGATCTCAACATCGTCGATACAAACCCCGCGGCCCCATTTCGCATTCCCTTCAAAGGCGATGTAATATTCTCCCGTTGCTGCAGGCAGTGCGATCGTCTCCTGCGTCCAGGTGGTGATGTCCGCTGTGTAAGTTGCCAGTTGGGTCCAGGTGCCGGTGGCTGAAGTCTTGTAGAAAACCGTCAGAATATCCTGGTCAGGGCTCCAATAGGTCTGTGTATGCCAGAATTTAAGCTGCGGGTTCGGCAGCGACGACAGGTTCAGCATCGGGGTGATCAGGCGCGTCTTGTTATCGGCCGAGGTGGCATCTTTCAGGCATGCATCATAGCTGCCGGTATGCGCAGTTGCAGGGTAGCCCGTGCCATTGCCCAGGATGAAAACCCAGTTGAGTCCCGAACTGTTCACCTGCTCCTGGGTCCAGCAATTCGGTATAACGCCCGCATTTTCAAAGCCCTCTGTCCAGGGATAGGCCGATACGGTGCAATTGGTCACATTGATGTAATTCGTTTTAACTTCAGCATCCGATCCGTAAGCATTCGTTGCGGTAAGTGTTACGGAATACAGTCCCAGCGCACTAAACTGAACCTGCGGGTTCTGAGAAGTGGCAGTGGTGCCTCCTATAAAGGTAAACGTTGCCGGGCTGATGGACCAGGCCCACGACGTTGGTCCGTTCGTCGTTAAATCACTGAATGTAACCGTCTGTGCAACCTGAGGGTTCAGCGGGGAAGCCGAAAAATTGGCTATTGGTGGCTGGGTGTTGCTGTAGCAGCTGATCGTTGCCGCCCAACCTGTGGACGTTACACTTCCATCCGATGTGAAATTAAATGTAAGCGCTCCGTTTGCGTTAGTGGCGGTGACCGTGCCGGGGCCCGTCGTACCGTGATAGGTGCCGATCAGCGTGGCCGATGTCGACGTGCCGTCATAGATCCGTAAATAATCATAGCCCGATTCCGTACTGAATGATGTAAAGGTCATGCGCACCATTGATCCCGGCGTGGAGGGATAAAATGTCTCCGTGAGGTTTTGGTTATCCGTGTAGCTGCCTGCCGATCCGCCTGCATCGTAGAAATCTCCCGTACAGGTTGTAATAGTTCCGTTGGTCATGTTGAAGATCGGCGGGGTAACCGTGATGTAGCCGGTCCGGGTCTTTACGTCTGATCCTGCAGGCTTGGTTACTGTTAACGTTACATCGTAAGTCCCGACAGTACTGTAGGTTATGGCCGGTGGGTTTTGTCCGACATGGCTTGAAGGGGTTCCGCCAGGGAAACTCCAGGTCCAGGTAGCAGGGCTGCAGGATGAGTTGTCTGTGAACGTAACCGTGTTACCGACCACAACAGTGGTGGGCGTGCCGGTGAAGTCGGCCACCACCGATTTTACGGTAATGTAACCGGTTTTTACTTCTGAATCGGTGTTGGTTCCGTCGGATACTGTCAATGTGACATCATACGTACCTGCAGTGCTATAGGTAATGGCAGGAGGGGTCTGCCCAACATAACCTGAAGGCGTTCCGCCCGGGAAACTCCAGGTCCAGGAGGTGGGAGAAGCAAGGGACTGATCGGTAAAGGATACCGATCCACCAGCACATACCGTTGCAGGCGTACCGGTAAACATAGCCGTGAGTACCGGGGGTGAAATTTGGAATGCTGCAGCCCTGTTCTTTCGTCCGCTTGAAAAATACTCACTTATGGTCCAGAAAGTTCTTCCATCAACCGGGTCAATGGTCATCTGTGCATAATCACCGTACCTGGTAGATGGATCGACTGAAGTTCCGTTGATGATCACCTCTTCTGCAATGGTCATGGTGCCCGGTGCATCGGATGCATACCTGCCGGTGTAACGGAGGGAGGGATTCTGCGAGGTGCTTACTACAGTGTAAGCCATTCCGATATTTCCGTAAATATCCATGCACATGTTTCCGCAAAAAGCGCTGTGCCCGTTGGGTTGGGTATAGGTTCCTTCCTGATATATGGTCCATGGAGCTCCGTCGGTGGTTTGACGCAACTCGTACCAGCGGATTCCAGCATAATTATCTGCCCCGTTGAGGTCGACGACAAAATTGAAAACGCATGTGTTATACGTTGGGAACCGGCGGTATTGGGCCATGTACATGATGGTGGCCTGCAAGGCGTCAATGTCGCTGCCCGAAGGCTGGGGGAGGTTTGAAAAAGACCCGGCGTCGAACAAACCGTCAAACGGTGCAGTATTGATCACCTGGGGTGTCGAAATGGTTGAACTGGCAGGGGTTGTCCAGTTTACATTTACCGACCATACCTTCAGATGATCCGTTGTAACACCGCTCCATGAATCATCCTGCATGTATACAATTGGTGCGTTGCCAACCGGCGGGAGGGTCGGGCCATTGGCATTGAACCCAAGCGGGCTATAAAAGCCGCTGGTTACAATCCCTGTAAGCGGAAAGCCGATCATCTGTGCGGAGGTGTTCCCGGCGATCATTTTGTCCCGCTCAAGGGCAAAAACCACCTGGCTGGTACTGGCAGAACTCTGGTCTTTATTGGCCGTAATGTAATATCCGTCAGACCATACTGAGAATTTGGGATAATCCGGGAAAGTATTTGTGGCAAACCGATAAACGTACCAGCCGCTGGTAACGGGGTTGGATCCTTTGCTGATAGCAACATCGAAACCATTTGAGTAAAATTCTGTAATCAGGAAACGGTCGGCGAACGGATCATACAGCACGATTGGATCGCCCATGGTACCCGGGAGAATGGTTCCCAGGGATGCGGCGGCTGTAAGTGGATTACCTGTTTTATCCCAGATCCTGAAAGAACTGTTCCAGGAGTTAATAAAATGGTTTGGTCCAACCGCCCCGGTTGGATCCGTAGGCGTGGCACTTGCACTGGCTGCTTCAAAATTTACGATCGGGGCTCTTCCCGGTGTCCGGGAAACACTGGTCTGTTTTTCCCAAAGGGGATCATTGCCTTTTGGCAAGCCCTTCCCGGGAACAGAGGTGTTCGCACCCCATCTTT
>CAYQFT010000283.1:0-3190 GCA_964416825.1 uncultured Porphyromonadaceae bacterium | reverse complement strand
TGGGGCCCACGCTCAACGGGTTTGCCGGACTGGACCCTTCGGATCCCGGGAGTTCAACTCTGCCGGTGCTGTTTGGCTGGCCGCTGCATAACCAGATGGCCGGGGATATCCCGGTGCATGTGTGGATCGGGGCGATGGCGGGGATCCGGTTCTAAATCATGGACCGATTCTCAGATTTCTGGTAAGTGATTCCATAAAGCATAGTGCCAGTTGTCAGTTTTAACACCACAGTAGGCACCTGAAATTTGTTTATCCCTGATAATTCAAGAACCTAATTGATAAGGAATAAAATCTACAATTGCGTTTAAGGTCATCATAACAAAGATAATTTTCACACACCATGTGAAAACCGGGGCAACCGGTAAGAGTTTCAAGGCCAAAATTCCATTTTGTACCACCCCCCAAAAGGTAGGAGCTCCATCTTTGAGTCATTTTCCACAGACTATCATTTTGTCCCAGTCCCAGTGGCAATAAAGGAGAAACAGGTATCGTTATTGCACTAACACCAACCTCCTGCTGCCATGAAACTCCACCTTCTCATTATCCTCCTGTCGGGAATCGGATTAACAGCCTTTTCTCAAAATGATTTTTCCAGGCCAGCAAAATTTGCACACCGGAACAGCGTGCAATTTGAATTGTTCGGTCATGGCCTGATCTATTCCGCCAATTATGAACTAATACTGGTAAACCAGCATAGATTTAAAACGGCGGTTCAGGCCGGGGTTTCCTATTTTCCGCCAACTGTCGGATTCCGTCCGGTTTGGATACCTCTCGGGATCAATGAATTGATATCCTTTGGCAAGCACCATCTTGAGGTTGGACTCGGTCAGGTAATCACTCCCGAAATGGGCCATGATCTTCATGGAAACGAAAAACTTAATTGGGATTTCCTGCTCAGCGGAAGGCTAGGTTACAGGTATCAGAAGCCGGATGGCAGGTTCATCGTCCGCGCAGGATTCACCCCGTTTTATGAATATCAGGATCGTCATGGCTTTCATCCATCCGGAGGTTTGACGGTGGGGTACAGCTTCTAGAAACCTTAATCGTTAGTCTGGAGTCTTTAGTCTGGAGTCTATAGTCTATAGTCTGGAGTCTGGAGTCTGGAGTCTGGAGTCTGGAGTCTTTTCTCTTCATCTTTCTTCTTTCGCCTTTTTTCTTTCGCCTTCCAATAGGGGTATTCCTCCTATTGGCTGTCATCCTTTTGAGTAAACCCAATTTAAACAACTTAAATAATAATGAAGACGATGAAAATGAGTAGCAGAAAACTGATGATCGCACTGGTTGCGGTCCTTCCTATGGCACTGGTATCCTGCCAGGATGATTTTATGTTTGGTGTAAGCGGACGTGGCGAAATTGTAAAGGAGACGGTCCAACTGGATGATTTCGACGGATTTATCTCGACCATTTCGGCTGATATTTATATCACCCAGGGAGATGAGCAGGAGGTGATCATCGAGGCTCAGCAGAACATTATCGATGAGCTCAACCTCGACCGGGTGGATAACGGAATCTGGACCATCCACTTCCGGCATATCGTACATTATGCAAAGCCGATCAAAATTTACATCACGATGCCCACCCTCACCAAGGCCGGCATTACCGGATCGGGCGATATTGAAGGAGTAACCCCGTTTACCGGTCTCGACCGGCTGAAACTGTTCATCACCGGTTCTGGCAGCATTGATCTTGATGCCGATTCCAAAGAGCTGGATGCCGAGATTACCGGATCGGGCGACATGAAACTTTACGGCAGCACTGAAAGCGTGGATCTGCTGATCTCCGGATCGGGCGGATTCCTGGCAAAAGATCTGAAAACAACGGATGCCGAAATTACCATCACCGGCTCGGGAAATGCCCGGCTGAGTGTGGAAGAGTATCTGAAAGTGATCATCACGGGCAGCGGCACGGTATATTACGCCGGCAATCCCGAGGTGGAACTTCATGTATCCGGCAGTGGCAATGTAATCCGTCAATAGAGTTTCAAACCGATCCCAAAAAGAGATTATCATGAAGACAATCCATAGAATTTTTATCCTGACGGCGGTACTGGCTGTCGGAACCACAGGAATGGCAAAGGCTCAGGATCAGGAACCCGTTGAGGATTCCGTACGGATCTGCCCGTTTCATATCAGTCTGATCACACCGCTCGGCACCAACGGTCTGGAGTCGTGGAACACCACGAACCGCATTTCCCTGAATGTTTTTGCCGGCTACTCCGGCGGATTGAAGGGCCTTGAGGTAGCGGGATTCGCCAATGCGCTCAAGGGGGATATGGACGGCATCCAGGTTGCCGGATTCTGCAACAATACGTTCGGAAGCGCCAGGGGACTTGAGATTGCCGGTTACTGGAACTACAATCAGAAAAAACTGATCGGCAGCCAGATATCGGGATTTGCCAACGTGGCGCTGGATACGGTAGACGGCATCCAGGCTTCGGGCTTTGCCAATGTCACGGTAGGAGATGTACAGGGCGTTCAGGCTACGGGATTTGCCAATGTAACGGTGGGCGACACCAAAGGGGTTCAGGCCTCCGGGTTTGCCAACGTAACCACCGGCAGGCACCAGGGGGTGCAGGCATCGGGGTTTGTGAATTACGCCAGGAGTCTGAGCGGAGTCCAGGTTGGTGTGGTAAATATTGCCGATTCGGTTGAAAAAGGCATCCCGATCGGGTTCCTGAGCTTTGTGCGGCACGGGTACAACGTGATCCAGATCGGCGGCAACGAAACGCTGTATGGCGAGATCAGTTATAAAACCGGGGTGCGGCGTTTCTATAATATTTTCTCCGCGGGAACCGCTTTCCACAGCGGCACTATGCGCTGGGGATTCGGCTACGGGATCGGCACGCTGGTGCCGGTTGGCCGGAGAATCGATATCGGAATTGAAGCCCTTTCGTATCATATAAATGAAGGCGGCTGGTTTACCAACGGCGTGAATTCCCTTAACCGGCTGAACCTGAACCTGAGTTACAACCTGACAAACCACCTTGGAATTTACGCCGGCGGAAGCCTGAATGTGCTGGTTTCTGCCTTTGATAACGGCGATCCGTTTGAACATCATGGATGGGATCCGGAAGTGAGGGGGTATGCGGGGTTTAATGCGGGGGTGCGAATAGGATTATAGGCCTCTTGACCTTCCATCCCCAGGCTGAAGCCTGGGGTTACTGATGTCTGTCGAACTTAGCAATTCGCAT
>CAYQFT010000282.1:1947-3212 GCA_964416825.1 uncultured Porphyromonadaceae bacterium | reverse complement strand
GAATTCCAAGGTAACTCATGAAACCATGGATCATATCGTGATATACCGATTAGGTAACCGGGATTCCAGCGTCCTTAAGGCGTTCCGCATAGGCAATCCCCTCATCCCGTAACGGGTCATAGCCTGAAACGATCACCAGCGCAGGCGGAAGCCCCGAAAGATCAGGAGCCAGCAATGGGGCAGCATAAGGATTTGCAGCATCATTGCCTGTTTCGAGGTATTTATCCCAGAACCAGGTCATAGCATCCCTGGTCAGGCTGTACCCTTCGGCAAACACATCATAGGATGGTTTTCCGGGCTTGCAGTAATCCGTTACCGGGTAGATTAAAACCTGCCCCCTGATGCCCGGTCCGCCTTCATCACGGATCCGGAGGGCGGTTACGGTGGCAAGATTTCCGCCGGCACTGTCACCAGCCAGGAATATCGTTCCAGGATCACCGTTCCATTTTTTGCAATGAGCAAATGTCCATCGTGCAGCGGAAAGACAATCATCGGAAGCAGCAGGAAACTTACTTTCCGGTGACAACCTGTAATCTGGTGAAACCACGATGCAACCCGTTGCGGCACAAAGATGGGTACATATGGGATCATATGCATCCAGGCGGAAAAAGACCCAGCCCCCGCCATGATAAAAGAGCATGACCGGGAAGGGTCCGGTACCCGCGGGAGTATAGATCCTGACTGCAATTTCTCCCCCGGATCCCCGGAATGCCGCATTCTGAACTGAACCAACCTCTTTAACCGGAATCCTCATGCGCGCATAGCTGTTTTCCACCTGCTCCCGCGCCATACCCAGCGGGACGGCACTGATGTCAGGCATGCCCGCTGCTGACATGGCTGTAAGCAGCGCTTTCGCTTTGGGATCAAGATCCATCAGAAACTACATTTGGTCAAGACAGGTTTTAATCTTTTGCCAGGTATTTTCGATATCGTTGTCAAGGCCAACCGAGAAGCGAACAAGCCCTTCGGATAAACCCATTTCGCGCTGAATCTCTTCGGGTACTTCCGAAGAGGTACTTTTTCCTGAATTGCTGAAAAGCGTTTTAAAATAGCCAAGGCTAACGGCCAGGTACCCGACGCCGGCCTTCTCCATCATCTCCATCAGCCTGGCTGCCCGTTCGGCGGTGACCATGTCGATGGCAATCAGGCCGCCAAAACCGAATTCGGGGTTCATCATCTCCTTCAACTTTTTGTACCCTTTATTGTCAGGAAGCCCCGGATAATTTATCTTCACACCTTTTTCCCTGAACTTTTCGGCCAGGTAC
>CAYQFT010000282.1:0-1937 GCA_964416825.1 uncultured Porphyromonadaceae bacterium | reverse complement strand
TTTACTGTGCTGTTTCATCCGGATGTGAAGGGTATGCATATTCTTCAGGATGCTGGATGAACGCAGCGGATCAAGTGCCGGACCCAGCAACATGGCTGTTCCCGAGTTCACATCGCTCAGGGAATCTATAAACTCTTTTGATGCACATATGGCCCCGGCAACGCAATCATTTTTACCATTGATGAATTTGGTCATACTGTACACCACCACATGAGCTCCCAATTGAAAAGGAGCGATGATCATGGGTGTAAATGTATTGTCAACCACCAGTTTGATGTTGTGGTCATCGGATATTTTTGCAAGGGCGGGAATATCGGATATCTGCAATAACGGATTTGTCACCGATTCGGTGTAGATCATCTTCGTGTTGGGGCGGATGGCTTGCTTGACCAGGTCGAGATTCGTGATATCCACAAAAGTGACGTCAATATTGAATTTTTTCACATAGTTGAACAGGAAGGCGAAGGTGCCGCCATAGGTCGTCAGGCTGCAAACGATGTGGTCGCCACTGCTGCAGATCTGCAGGATCGAACAGGTGATTGCGGCCATTCCGGAAGCCGTGACCCATGCCGATTCCGTTCCTTCCATCGCCGCAAGGGCATCGGCAAGATACTTATTGCTCGGGTTCCAGTGACGTGAATAGAGAAAGCAGCCTTCAGCTTCTCCCTGGAAGGTATCGAGCATGGTCTTGGCCTGCATGAATGTAAAAGTGGCGGAATCGCAGACGGATGGGTTCACATCGCCATATTCGCCGAATTGAAGAAGATCGAAGATTTTGGTTGAAGGGTCGTTTTGCATGGATTTAGGATTTGAGATTTCGGATTTCGGATTTTTTGAGATAGCTAAGCGTGGTCTCCTGTTTCAATTATCTGCAAATTTACGAATTGATTATGAGACTTGGTTTTTGCATTGAAATTTTCCGGCTTTTATTTGGAATCACCCCGTGTTTTATGTATATTGCACACTTAAATATGAATTACCGGCAAAAGGCTTTTACTACAACCAACAAGCCAATTTCTCCTTCCAGGACTGCCAGGTCTCAATCACACATAATGTAAACGCCTGATTCGCCGAATTCTAAATGGTGAATATATTTGTATTGTCCGTGGATGAAGCAGTACAGCAAAAAACCAGAATGTCAGCATGCAGGATAAAATCCATTTACAGGTTACCAAAAAACAATTGATATGAAAAAAATTCTTGTAATTTCAATCCTGAGTTTTTTCTTTTGTGGACATTGCTTATCCCCCTCATTTTCACAAAACAGTGAAAACAGCACTGGAACCCAAACCAATCATCCTTATGCATTCGAAGAAGAGTGGATAGAGGTTATGTTTTCCATGGAATCCAAAGTCAGGCTACGGAATGGAAACTTATCTGATCTTGCAACCCAGGCATTGCAGGGTGTTGACCAGGTTTTGAATGAACTGAAATGGCATGAGTGGCACCGGCTGACCGATGTGCCGGAATTGACGGTTGACAATTGGGAGGTAAACGGCGAACGAAATACCGGCAAGGATATTTACAACCTGAACAACATTTACCGGTTGCAAATTCCAAAAGGGAGTGACCCCTGGAGCATCTCTGAAAAACTTCAGGCGCTGCCGGGCGTTTACATGGCAATGCCTGTTCCGAAGCCCATGGAATTACCCTCGCCTCCTCCCGGAAACTACCAGTCACTGCAGGGATATCTGAATCCTGCGACAAACATTCCATCAGGTATTGATGCCATTTATGCATGGACTCAAACCGGAGGCGCCGGCAGTGGCGTCACTGTTTGTGATCTGGAATACAGCTGGAATTTCAATCATGCAGATGTAACAAAAGCCATTGGCTCACAGATAAATACAAATATTTCGGAGATTCCTGGCGGTCATAACAACCATGGAACCGGAGTAATCGGAGCATTGGTTGCAGACAATAATGGCTGGGGAACA
>CAYQFT010000281.1:0-3221 GCA_964416825.1 uncultured Porphyromonadaceae bacterium | reverse complement strand
TCTCTACTCGGCCCTTGGCCAAATTCGTTGGAGACGCATTATTATGCGTCTCTACGACGTTCAATTGCCTTGTTTGTATGTCAATTTCAACCATGTCGCCGTCCTGCAGCAGTCCGATTGCGCCGCCGGCGGCGGCTTCGGGGCAGATGTGGCCGATGGAGAGCCCGGCGGTGCCGCCCGAAAAACGGCCGTCGGTGATCAGCGCGCAGGTTTTGTCGAGCCCCATGGATTTCAGGTAGGAGGTGGGATAAAGCATTTCCTGCATGCCGGGACCGCCTTTGGGCCCTTCGAAGAGGATGGCTACCACATCACCGGGCTGGACCCTGCCCCCGAGTATTCCTTCGACTGCCTCCTCCTGGGAGTAGAATACGCGGGCCGGACCGGTGAATTTCTTCTGTTCGTCAGTCACGCCGGCGGTCTTAACCACGGCTCCGTCGGTGGCCAGATTACCGTAAAGAACGGCCAGACCGCCATCCTGACTGTACGCATTCTCTAGGCTCCGGATGCAGCCCGATATTCGGTTGGTGTCCGGGGTATCAAAATAGTTTTCCTGCGAGGCAAAATGCAGGTTCTGTCCGATGAAACCGGGAGACGAAAGCCAGTTTTTACGCGCTTTCTCGGTAAGATCCGGAGAAAGAATATCATTCTGGCCGATAGCCGCTGCCAGGTCGCGATAATCCAGTCTCCCTGCGGAAGTATCCAGTTTTCCGGCCCGGGCCAGCTCACCCATCAGGCTTAACATACCTCCCGCACGGTTCACATCCTGGACATGATATTTCGAGGACGGGGCCACCTTGCACAGGTTGGGCGTCTCTCTCGAGAGCCGGTCTATATCGGCCAGGGTAAAATCAATCTCACCCTCGTGCGCAACGGCCAGCAGGTGCAGAACCGTATTGGTGCTGCCTCCCATGGCGATATCCACCCGCATGGCGTTCAGAAAGGCGGTGCGGTTGGCCACCGATCGGGGTAGTAACTTTTCGTTGCCTTTTGAGTAGTATTCTTCGGATATTTTGACGATCAGCTGCGCGGCATCCGTGAAAAGAGCGCGGCGGTTCAGGTGGGTGGCCACGATGGTACCATTTCCGGGCAGGGCCAGTCCCAGCGCTTCAGCCAGGCAATTCATACTGTTGGCCGTGAACAGTCCGCTGCAGGAGCCGCAACCCGGGCAGGCATTCTCCTCGAGGGCTTTCAGACGGTCATCCGGAACGGATGGATCCGCAGCAGCGACCATCACATCAACCAGGTCATAATCCTTTCCTTCGATGCGGCCCGCTTCCATGGGGCCGCCGGAAACAAAAACCGCGGGGATGTTGAGCCGCATGGCAGCCATCAGCATACCCGGGGTTATCTTGTCGCAGTTCGATATGCAAACCATCGCATCGGCGCAGTGGGCGTTCACCATGTATTCAACACTATCGGCTATCAGATCCCGGGATGGCAGGGAATACAGCATTCCGGAATGGCCCATGGCAATGCCGTCATCAATGGCAATGGTATTGAATTCAGCCGCAAAGCATCCCAGTTTCTCGATCTCCTGCTTCACCAGCTGGCCCACGTGCTGAAGGTGCACATGCCCGGGCACAAACTGGGTGAAGGAGTTTACAATGGCGATGACAGGTTTACCAAACTGGCTGCTCCGCATCCCGTTCGCCCGCCACAGACTCCGCGCTCCGGCCATCCGGCGGCCCGCCGTACTTGTTTCGCTCCGTAGTTTATTCTGTTTCATCTTTGCTTTCGTTCTATTGCTACTTGACCGATGACCGACGACTGATGACGGATGGAACCCCCGCCTCTTTCATCCGTCGTCCGTCGTCTGTCGTCCGTCGTCTGTCGTCCGTCCTAGCAAAAAAAAACCTTCCGCGGTATTCCGGGAAGGTTTTTTTCAGCTATGCGTTTGTATACTTTCTGACTATACGCAGCCTTCCCGGTTAACAGCCTCCACGAGGAGGATGCTAATAAGGAGAATGCCAATATTCAGGGTTATGTTCTTCACTTTTTTGTTTTGTCAGGGGCCAAAGATAAAGTGGAATTTGTGAATAAAACAAATCCTTGGATGATTTTTGATTTGATGATGAGTTGATTTGATGATGTGATGAGTAAAAAAAAAGCGAAAATGACTGAAATCATTGGGAAGAATGGAGTATCCTGATATTTTAGGAGCACGATAATTTTATCCTGATCCATTATGAAAGCCTATTTCTCGACCTTGAGGAGCTGCCTTTGCTTTTTCCTCTTAAGAAGAACGGCTGGTTCGACTACAAATATTTCATCACCACGCCGGGGGCAGCCAACAGCGGTTGGGAAGAGGTTCCGACATCAGACCGGGTAACACTGGAAGGTCAATTCATTGAGTTTGCCACCCTTGAAACCGAAATCTATTCAGCGCAAGGACAGAGACTCTTCTCAGATAAGATGGAGATCCAGGGAACATTTTCAAAACAAATTGACGTATCCCGTTTCCCGCCGGGCTTATACTATTTAAGCCTCACATGTAAAGCAGCTTCCGGCGTCCTCAATCGTAAATCGTCAATCCTGATTTGTAAATAAAAAAAGGGCCCCGAGGGACCCTTTTTGCACTTGGCTGACGCCTGATTAAAGGTTTGTTTGGCTGATATCGTGCAAATTGACATTTCCGATTTTGAGGGTTTCGTGGTCCATCATTTCCCTGAAATCGAGCTTGCCTTTCAGGTAAAGAACCACATCCTCGTCGCCGTCGACCGCGATAATCATCTCTTTGCGGTTGCGGCTCTTTTCCCGCATCAGGATCGAAACTTTCTCCCCGCTGTCATTTACGGCCATCATAGTCTGAAAATCCATGCCATCGAGTTTCCTTACAACACGTGACGGAAAATCGGAATTACTTGAATAGTCACGATTTTCAGAGGCAACCAGGTAAAGCGAATTAACATTCCTGAGAATATCCCGGGCCTCATCTTCATCCACGAACCAGGATGCCATCCGGATCAGGACCGGAGGGAGATGGACACGTATAACTTCTTTCCCGGTATCGCAATCCCGGAGGAGATGGCGGATCGACATCGGCTGGGCCACCAGGGCTGCCGGTAAAAGGCTGAACAGGACTAGTATTGGAAGGCGTTTCATAAAAATTGCTTTTGGTTTGGTTTGTTTTAAGACGGAGAACATTTTCAGAAAGTTACACCCACCCTCTTCAATCTTTCATCTTTCTTCTTTCTTCTTTGATCTTTCTTTCGCCTTTCGCC
>CAYQFT010000280.1:0-3230 GCA_964416825.1 uncultured Porphyromonadaceae bacterium | reverse complement strand
ACATTGGCACATTGGCACATTGGCACATTAAATAATCAACCTCCTGAGCTCCCGGGAGAATGCTTTCCGGAGTTCTTCCAACTGGCGTCGGTTTTCAAGGAGTTCCCCGATGAGGTGGTCATCCTCGGAGCCCTGGATCACGCGGATCTGTTCGTCGATTTCGGCGATCATCTGCTTGACTTTCTTGCTCCGGTAGGAGGAAAGGGTTTCAGGGGCGATATCCTTGAGCAGCTGCTCTTCAGTTCTCACGTAGGCGCCCCCTTTTTCATGGATCTTGCTGATCTGGTGACCCGGCGTGAGCAGATCAACCGCCAGCTGGCTGATTTCGGGATCCTGGTGGTTGGTGAAATAGGTCTGGATCCTGATATCCTCGCGGCCCCAGATCGATTGAAACTCCCGGAACACCTTGGCATAGAGCGGGTTCTCAGGAATCAGTCCGTCGGTTTCCATCTCCTGCAGGAAAAACTCTCCCACGCTCACAGGCACCAGCTCCCCGCGCTTTTCGCCGGCCAGATCGTACACTTTCTTATCGGAATAATTGAGCATCAGCCGTAAAATCTCGCGCTCCTCGGTTTCAAACAGCGCCGTGCCCTTATCGGGCGCAGCAACCTGCGGGGTTTGCCGGGGTGAAGTATAATGAGGTTCGGGCGAATAGCTTCCCCCTCCGCGCTTCTGCTCCCACTGCTTGCGCTTCATCCGGGCAGCCTCAGTGAAAAGGATTTGCTCCTCAACACCCAGCAGCCGGCTGCACTCCTGCAGGTACACCGTCCGTTCGATCCGGTCGGGTACCACGGAAACCGACCGCACCACCTCCTGGATCAGCTGCGCCCGTTTTACCGGATCCTTACCCGAATCCTTGAGTAACAGCTTGGTTTTGAAAGTGATGAAATCCGTTTCATTTTCCTTCAGATAGGCGAGCAATTCCGTCGAACTGTGTGACTTCGCAAAGGAATCGGGGTCCTCTCCTTCCGGCAGCGGAACCACACGAACATGCATCCCCTGCTCCAGGACCATGTCGATCCCTCGGAGGGAGGCCTTGATTCCGGCTGAGTCCCCATCATAAATTATGGTAACGTTGGGCGTAAACCGCTTGATCAGGCGGATCTGGTCCTCCGTGAGCGAGGTGCCGGAACTGGCCACCACGTTCTCGATGCCCGCCTGGTGCATGGAAAGTACATCGGTATACCCTTCCACCAGTATGCATTTGTCTTCGCGAACCACCGCATTGCGGGCCTGATAGACTCCGTACAGTGTGGCCGACTTATGGTAAATCTCCGACTCCGGTGAATTCAGGTATTTGGCCGCCTGGGCGTCGCTCCGGAGGATGCGTCCCCCGAATCCGATCACCCTCCCGGCCAGGTTATGAATCGGAAACATCACCCTTCCGGCAAACCGATCGAACATGTGATCGTTCCGGTCTATCCCCAGTCCGGTTTTCTCCAGGTAATCCTTCTTGTACCCGCTCTTCAGTGCCTCCTTAACAAACGCATCGCGCTGCTCCAGCGAATACCCCAGCTCAAACTTGTCGATGATCTCCCGCCGGAACCCGCGCTCCCTGAAATAGCTGAGACCCACGCTGGTTCCCTCTTCAGATTCAATCAATATCCGGTGAAAATACTTCCGCGCAAACTCGGTGAGGATCATCATCGACTCGCGGTCGTTCTTCTGCGCGATCTCCTCGGCGGTCTCTTCCGTTTCCGCAACCTCGATATGATACTTCTTCGCAAGCCACTTCAGTGCCTCGGGATACGAAAGGTGTTCGTGCTCCATCAGGAAGTTGACCGAATTGCCCCCCTTCCCGCATCCGAAGCATTTAAAGATCCCCTTTGCCGGCGACACCGTAAACGACGGAGTCTTCTCATTATGAAAAGGGCAGAGCCCCAGGAAATTCACCCCGCGCCTCTTTAAACTCACAAAATCCCCAACCACATCGGTGATTTCGGCAACCTGAAGAATCCGCTCTATGGTGGCGTAGTCGATCATGAGGACGAAGATAGGAAAAAGACGGATGACCGACGACAGACGACTGACGTCAGTCGCCGGTCATCCGTCGTCCGTCAGCGGTCGTCCGTCCGGGTCGACAAACGGTCGTTTTGGATCGACCAATGGCGAACGATCTTCTGAAGGATAACGTACTTTAACACCGCATTAACGGGAATTAACAAAAACCCGCCTTAGCTTTGTTCCGGTAATAACAATAGTGATGAAAAAGAAGTTTACGATACTCTGCCAAATCATATCCCTGGTATATGTGGCCATCTGTCTGGTGGTGCTTTTTAAAACGCAGGACAGGTCAAATTCCGATTATGCCCGGGCTAAAAAGACCAGCACGGAATCGATCAGCGGACCCATTGAGAGGGTTCACTCGGGCTCTGTGAGAATGCTCAGCAACTGAGCCACTCCCACTGAAGCTTTCTCCCTGATAAAAGTAACCTTACGGCTGCCCGACAAGGCAGTTTCATTCGGATCAATAAGATATACAGGCACATACCTCGGAGCAAAATCAATCAGGCTTGCAGCAGGATAAACCTGCATACTGGTTCCAACCACCACAAAAATATCGGCACTTTCCACCTCTTTTATTGCCCTGTCCATCATCGGCACCGCCTCGCCAAACCACACAATGTGCGGGCGAAGCTGTGATCCTTTTTCACACCGGTCACCGGATTTCAATTCCCATCCGGGGATATCGTAAACCAGGCGCTCATCCGCCGTCGAACGGGATTTCTTCAGCTCACCATGGAGGTGCATCACAAAGGAACTTCCTGCGCGCTCATGCAGATCATCCACGTTCTGGGTGATGATCCGTACATCGAAATACTTCTCCAGTGCAACCAGCCCCGTATGACCCGCGTTGGGAAACGCATCCAGCAAAGCCTTCCGCCGTTCATTGTAAAACCGAAGCACCAGTTCCTGATTCCGCCGCCAGGCCTCAGGAGTAGCCACTTCCGATATATCATACTCCTCCCACAGACCTCCCATTTCGCGGAAGGTCTTCAGCCCGCTCTCCGCAGAGACGCCGGCACCGGAAAGAACGACAAGACGTTTCATGTTACTAGTTGCTGGTTAAAAGAGGTTGCCAGTTGCCGGTTGCCGGTTGCCGGTTACGCCAGAACTGTCATTCCGGCGGATGCCGGAATCCCCACCCACGGAGCACCTGCGGGGAGATTCCGGCTTTCGCCGGAATGACATGACCTCACATCATCACATCATCGAATCATCAAATCATC
>CAYQFT010000279.1:0-3247 GCA_964416825.1 uncultured Porphyromonadaceae bacterium | reverse complement strand
GTATCACGGCCGGACGGTTCATCAGGGCCCTGGCCACCGCTACACGCTGCTTTTCGCCGCCGGATAGCTCGGAAGGTTTATGGTGACTTCGCTCGCTTAATTTCAGGTAATCCAGCAATTCACTTGCCCGGTGCTCAGCGGCTTTCCTTGAAATCCCGCCGATAAACGCCGGGATGCAAACATTTTCGAGCGCGGTGAACTCAGGCAGAAGGTGGTGAAACTGAAAAACAAACCCGATCTCCCGGTTGCGGAAGGCGGCAAGCTTCCGGTCATCAAGGCGGCTGGCCTCTGTTTCCCTCACCCATACCTGCCCGGCATCAGGCCGCGAAAGGGTCCCCATGATCTGTAAAAGGGTGGTTTTTCCGGCCCCGCTGGGCCCGACAATCGAAACAATCTCACCCGGCTCCACGGTCAGATCGATGCCCTTGAGCACACTGACCTCCCCGAATGACTTGAAAATGTTGTTTACGCGGATCATCTGACAACTGTTGATCCTGCAAATTAAGGCAATTTCACCGGTTTACAAGCGCTCAGGGCTGCGGCTTGCCAAGCACACGCTGATAATCGAGATAATAGGTGATTTTGACCGAGAACGAGTTCGTCTGGGGGGCGACAACTGTATTTCCCAGGTTTTTCCAGTAAGAAGAGAAGAACTCATTCAGTATCTCATCGCTTTTGCTGATGTTGTTCTTCCAAACAGCTGTCAGATAGCTTCCCGGCGCAAAATTCCAGGCATACTCCAGATCGATCGAGAAAACATTGAAATCAAGGTCCCGGTTTCGGGTATACCCGGGGTAATCCTCCAGCGTTCCGTCGTTCATCAGGAGATAGAACTGCTGATAGTTAACCTGCGACCAGTAGTGCCGGAATGCAAGGCTCAGGGCCGCACGGTTATTGAACACATAAGATCCTGTAATTGAGTTCGTTATTGTTTTAATATCTCTTCTTCCAAAAACGATGGAATCTTCTGACAGAACCGTGACATATCCCCGGTCATCATTCTGGGCGGCGTATTTGACAGACGGGAAGAGGCTCAGTTTGTCGTTAAAGCGGAACCGCGGTCCAAAGGTGAAATCAAATCCTGATTCACCCCAGGCATTTCCGTTCAATCCAACCCCTGCATTGAATGCCAGCTTTTTCCGGTAATCGGTAGACCCGCGGGTTGAGAGGGCCCAGAACGCCGGGGATTCAAAATACCTGCCGGCAACGCGGGGCTCATAGTAATCATGGGAATTGAAGGGACTGCCCATCAGGGTAATGGAAATATCGGCATAATCCCTGAACAGCAGGTGTGATGACAGACTTCCGGTGAAAGATGAGTAGGCACGGGGATTGTAAATCTTGCTGTAATCGAGCTCCAGGGTATTCGTAATGGAATTGAAGATCCAGACCGGCTCCAGTACGCGGTATCCAAAGCTGACTCCCTGACTGATATAGTTGTTCTTTTTAAGATACCCCATGTCATTGGGATTGAAGGTATCACTCAGGATGGAAATATCGTAACCGTAGGTAAATGCCCCGCGGTACTTACCCGCACCGAGTTTTGTTGTATAACCGGTTGACGGCTTGCCCTGAAGCGAGTCATAGATCGCGCTGGCAGCAAGATTGACACTGAAACCATACCGGTTGTCCTTGTCCATCATGCGGGTGGCAACACCCGTAACGTTTGCCATCCGGGTAGTCAGTGGTGTGTAAACATTCGTATTGGAAAAGTTCACAAAGGAGTTCCTGCCGATAATCTGGTCTACAACCAGCATGTTATAATTGGTAAATGGATCAGTAAGGTGCTTGCGGATACCACCGTCGATCTCCTCAATGGTGGCATAGGTATTGGCCGTCATGGCATTGAAAAACCCGATCCCCAGGTTTTTAGCATTCCTCCCGCTGATCTTGGTTGCATTGATTAAGCGCGACTCGCCCGGGTTTTCCAGGAGTGTTTCGCCATCACTAACGGCACCCCAGGCCGAATAGTAATCGATGGGCTGCTTGCCGATCCGCCTGGAGTAGAACAGGTCCGATTTATTGAACAGTTCCATCCCTTCGGTGAAAAACTGCCTGTTCTCGGAATATTTGACTTCGAACGGGGTAAGATTCAGAATGATCTGGTCCGATTTACGCTGACCGAAATCAGGAATCAGAGTCATGTCAAGCGTGTATGCTTCGTTGATGCCGTATTTCAGGTCCATCCCGGCCGCATAGGAGAACCCTCTGGCATCGGGAGCCATCTGGTAATAGCCTGCCGCAAAAGGATACAATTCAAGCCTCAGAGGCGCCTTTATGGTCTGTATGCCGCTCAGCACCCCGATCTGGTCATCCTCCGAGAAACTGCGGTCCACCGGGTTCCAGGTAGTCACCTCCCGGGTACGCCTGACCGTCCGTTGGAAATTAATTCCCCAGGTCTGGACATCTTCCTTTGGAAAACGGATGGCTGCATAAGGAATCTCCACCTCAAGTATCCAGCCGTCCTCGGTTATTGTCACCGCGCTCTTCCACACGGCATTCCAGGAGAAATCGCCAAAGCTACGGTGTCCGTCATCGCTCATGGTGGCAGCACCCTTCTTATAGTCAGCCTGCACATTGGAGGCAGAAACCTCAAAATGGTAGAGGTTTTGGCCGTCATTATAGGGATTGAGGGTTATACGGAACTTATCGGTATTGGCATTGCTGAAGTTATCACGCTTGGTCATTTCCGTCATGATACTGTCGGGAGCCGTATCATACAGGTAAGCAGCAAAATAGATCGCCTTGTTGTTGTAAATGATACGGATTTCAGAGGACTGGCTTGCAGGCTGCCCCATAGTGGGAGAATAGGTCACAAAACCACCGGCGGGCTCAGCCGAAGCCCATGCAGCCTCGTCGAGCCGGGCATCAATAACAATTTTTTCAGTGGTCCGGAAGGTCCGGATCTCACGCTTGCCTGCGGATGCCTCAACCGACAACAGGCTGATCAGGATGGAGAACAAGATAAAACCCTTATACATACAGCGATTTTGCCGCAAATGTACTGTTTTATCGAAGTCCGATCTGTTAAAAAAAGTTAACCCAAAAAATTATCCTTTGAGGTCGGTTTCGATATCGTTGATATCCTTGGCGATATCCGAATCATTCACGTAGCTTCTGACGTTTCCCGTGGCTTCCTCTGCGTTTTTCTTCATGTCGGAAGTAACCTCCTCAACATCATTCCGGATATCCTGTGTTGACTCCTCAAACTCCTTCTTGATGTCATTGGTTACCCTCCGGAACTCCT
>CAYQFT010000278.1:0-3267 GCA_964416825.1 uncultured Porphyromonadaceae bacterium | reverse complement strand
CAGGAGATTCCGGTTTTCACCGGAATGACATCAGTGCGAAATAACCAGCAACCAGCAACCAGCAACCAGCAACCAGGAACCATCAACCAGCCCCCAGCAACCCACTTACAAGTCCAACTAACTCATTAGTTAATTTAACTACCTTTTTAGTTGTATTTCTAACTTCTTCGTTGTAGCTTTGGTTAAAAGATTGTCACTATGCGCGACCTTACCAAAGCAGAAGAACAGATTATGCAGGTGATCTGGCAGCTAGGCCCCTCTTTCATCAAAGAGATCCTGGCGGAAATAGTGGAACCAAAACCTGCCTACACCACAGTTTCCACCATCGTGCGGATTCTGGAACAGAAGGGCTTTGTAGATCACAAGGCCTACGGAGCCACACACCAGTATTTTGCCGTGATCAGCAAGGAGGAGTATTCCCATTTCTCTATGAAAAAGATGCTGGAGAACTATTTCGACGGGAGCCTGAAGCAGATGGTTTCCTTCTTTTCAAAGCGGGAGAACCTCGACGTGAAAGAGATGGAAGAGCTGCTCAGGATGGTTGAAAACCTCAAAAACGAGAAGCCATGAACCACCTGAACGAAATTCTCCTGAGCAACATTTTCCTGATTCTCGTCTGGCTGGCGTATGAGCTTCTGTTCAGCCGCCAGAAACTTTTCCAGGCCAACAGGATCTTTCTGGTTTCCGGATCGGCCATTGCGGTCCTTTTGCCGTGGCTACCTTGGCAGATTCAATTGGGCTCCATTTCGGCACCGGTAATTACGATCCCGATGGCTTTTGATCCCTTACCCCTTGCCGATCCGGGAATTGTGGTGCAATCGGGCCTGATTACGGCTGCACCCCTTTCCATCAACTGGCTATCCATCCTGTACTGGAGTACCGCCGGATTTCTGGCCCTGGTCTCGATCGCCCAGCTGGTCCGCCTGAGAATCTGGGCCCGCAGGGGCAAGGCTCTGTATCAGAATGGATTAAAAATAGTTCCGCTAAACAAACCCTGGTCGGCTTTCAGTTTCTTCCGGACCATCTATTTCCCCGCACCCTTTGATCCTCTTGCATCGGAAACCCAGGTGATTCTCAGGCACGAAGAGGTTCACTGCAGGCAATTGCACAGCCTCGATAACCTCCTGATCCTGATCATCAGGATCCTGTTCTTTTACAACCCAGTCGTATACCTCCTGACGTCACGTATCCGGCTGGTTCATGAATATATTGCCGACGAAGAGACCGCCGGTACCGACAAAGCATTCTATTCCCACACACTCATCAGGCATCAGTTCCTGGTCCCCGGATTGCTGCTGATGCATTCGTTTAACAAAAAATCATTTCTTAAAAGGAGACTTACCATGTTATTGAAAAACCAACAAACAAGAAACGCAGGCTGGAATTACCTGCTTGCACTCCCTCTGATCAGCCTCATGATCCTGATCAGCGGCTGGTCGGCCACCGCCCAGGACCAGGCAAAGAAGTCAAAGGAAGAGATCGCCAAGATGGCCGTTGAAAAAGAGCTGACTAAAGCAGGATTTTCAAAGGCTGATATAGACGAGATCAAAATTAGAATTGACAATGTTCCATCAGGGAAAGGATTAGTGACAAGACAAGTTGCAGTTACTGATAAAAAATTAAATGGTGAAGAGGTCTTTGTGCAGGTTGATGTCATGCCTAAATTCCAGGGTGGAACAATCGATGACTACCGGAACTGGATACAAAAAAATGTTCAGTATCCCGCCGAAGCGAAAACAAAAAAGATCCAGGGAACGGTATATTTGAGTTTCATTGTTGACGCCAAGGGCCAGGTAGTCAGGCCCGAAATTATCCGGAGCGCCGATCCGATTCTGGATCAGGAGGTAATGCGTGCCTTGAAATCTTCACCCACCTGGACGGCCGGGATGCAACAAGGGAAAGCCGTTAACGTAGCTTTCACGATGCCAATTAAATTCATTCTGGATGGGAAAACTACACAGAAGCTAAAGGCGCCGGAGGAAGCAAATCCGGAGGAAGCTGCAGCTATGATTAATACTTATAATGACAGCCAGATCCAGAAGGGCAAAAAGGCCTTTCAGATCGTGGAAGTGATGCCGGGCTTCCAGGGCGGTGGAATCAAGGAATTCGCTGCATGGGCACAGGCCAACGTCAAATATCCCTCGATAGCCCAGCAAAATAAGATCCAGGGTACCGTTTATGTTGCTTTTCTGGTCACCAAGGAAGGCAAGGTTGAGGATGTCGAGATCTCCAGAAAAGTTTACCCGGCGCTCGACGAGGAAGTCCTGAGGGTTATCAAATCGTCTCCTGACTGGACTCCGGGATTGCAGCGGGGAAATCCGGTTCATGTAGCGTTTAATATACCGATAAAGTTTATTGTGAATTAAACCGGGAGATCCCGGCTTTCGCCGGGATGACAAGTGCTCCGGGCCATCGCTTCACGCATTACGCTTCACGAAAAAAAAAGCCGCCCTTCTGGGGCGGCTTTTTTTTTAGACGGATATATCCGTCTCTACTTGACCAATGCAACAAACTTTGCATCTTCGAAAAACTTCCCGAATTCCAGGTCGGTTTTTGCAAGCTGTTTCAGGTCGGCTTTGGCTGCGATGGCAGCTTCAAGTGACTTGAACATGTTTGCGCTCTGTCCCTGACGTGCATAAACGACTGCTTTGAGGTAGTCGGTCATCGGGCAGGGTTCGGTTACGCATTCGAGGGTTTTGAGCGCTTTAGCATAATCCTTGTTCAGGGTCTGCGCAAGAGCGGCGTTGTTAAGGCAGGCGGTGCCGAAATTGGTAACGGCCTGGCTGTAGTTGCCCTTCTTGATGTTAACGATACCCATGTTATGGTCAACCTGACCACCGGCACCGGCGGCGCTGCGGAAAAGGCCTTCTGCCTTGTCAAATTCACCGTTTGCCAGAGCAACAACACCCAGGTTATTGAGTACGATCGGGTCGTTTGCTTTCAGGGTATTGGCCTTTTCAATTGCGGTTTGTGTGGTTTTGAAATCGCCAAGCTGAGCGGCGGTCATACCGTAGTCATTCCATGCCCTGTAGCAGGTGGGGAACTTCTCGGTTGCAGCCTTGTAAATGCCATTCTGTACTTTTTCATCCTTGGTGAGAGTTGCAGCATAGAGAACTTCTTCGAGGCCCAGATCGGCAGGCTTGCTTGAAGCAATTTTCAGGAGTTCTTCGTCTGATTTGCCGATTACGTCAACGCTGACAGTAAATTTCGAGCGGCGAAGCTGCGGCAGGATCTGGTCGGCCAGTTCGGTAAAGGCAACGGAAATGT
>CAYQFT010000277.1:1926-3317 GCA_964416825.1 uncultured Porphyromonadaceae bacterium | reverse complement strand
AAAAAACAGGGTCTTCCTCCCTGAGCACCATCAGCTGCTCGCGGCAGGCGGCACTGTTCCCCTCTTTCAGATGAATCAGGGCCAGGTACCAACGGGAGGTCACCTGGTATTCTGTTCCTTCGGAGACCAGCTCTTCCAGCAGGACACGGGCTTGTGGCAGCTCACCGGTAAGAAAGAATTCCATGGCCTGATAAAACCGGTTGCCGGAATATTGTGTGGTATCAATAGCCGTAGTATCGGTCTGATAAGTGGTCCTGTACTGATCAAAAAGAGAAAGCAAGTCGGGTTTTTTGAGCAGTGGTAAGATAAAGATCAATGCAAGAAGAAGCACAAAAGGCGACGAAATCAGGTAAATCCGTCCACGTCTTTTGTTTTTTGCCTTTTCCTCCTCTTTTTCCATGAGATCCGATTCCGTTAGAATCATTTCAGCCAGCTCCTCCCGCATCCTGAAAACACGGATGACTGCGTTAATCAGGTCGGTTCCGGGTTCTGAGGAAACCGTTCTTCCGAAATAACCCTGAAGGCTCTGAAGCAGGTAATCCTTCTTAATCCAGTATTGTTCGGGCGAATCAAACGGGAGAACTTCACGGATTAATTCCGGCGACAGGTTCTGACTTACATAAAAAAGAAGTTTCTGATCTGGTGTTGCCAGACTTCGGATGAACCGGTCGGCCTGTTTCTCCAGTTGAGTGGATTTGTGCAGCAAAAAAAGTTCTTCAGGCACCCCAAATGCATCCAGTCCCTCCTGTTCCGGCAAAGGGTTCTCCTTCAGCCACCTGCCGATTTCCGAAGTATGCAGTCTGCCGTCAGCAATCATAGTACCTTAAATAACACGAGCCCCAGAGCCGCAAGAAAAAACAGAAGTTGAACAATCAGGAGAAAATTGATAGTACGATCCTTTTTCCTGATTGTATTACCCATCAGCTTAAAGTCTTCCAGCAAGGATGTCTTCTCATTTTCATATGCCACGGCCCGGTCTTGCAATGACTTTAAATTCACGTCCATCCCCCGCTGTTTCTCCTTATCGGCGTGAAGCTCCTTTCTGGCAGTTTCGAGTGTATGTGTCAGGCCTGATATGGATTCCTGGAGTTTACTGTTCTGCCCCTGCAGGGCTGAAAGATTCTGCTCATGTTCTTTTCCGGCATGGTCCACGAGCAGGCACCAGAGTTCCCCCTCCTTATCTGAACGGGTCGCACTGGCCATGAAGGAGGTTACTGCCGGATCCGTTATAAAATCTTCCGGTTGGATCAGGGTCCTGACAGTCAGACCGTCGAGCCCTTTACAACGGCTTATGGCCAGATAGGTCTGCCCATGAAGAAACGCCCCGGATCCAATGTCAAGGGCCATTCTTTCGAAGACCTGATAGCATGCGGCTCTTGGATGAACGGCCC
>CAYQFT010000277.1:0-1916 GCA_964416825.1 uncultured Porphyromonadaceae bacterium | reverse complement strand
CCATGCAGGTTTAACCGGAAATTGTGTCATCGTGCCGGCTTCACGCTTGGTTATACAGCTGTTGCCAGAATCCCATCCATACTCCCACGCCGTCCAGGTTTCCCGGTCAACCACCTCCTGATGACCATCTGGTCCGATTAGGATTTCAAGGGTATCCTCGTTAATGCCCAGTATACGGCCCATGGTACCGTTAACCCACCTTCCCCGGGGATCGTCAGTTATAAAAATAACCTGCGTATCGGGCTTAATCTTTAGAATCCTTTCAGCAGGGCATCCGGGATCCTGGGAATAATCAGTAAAAACGCCTGTTTCCAGAGCCTGCAATAACTGCTCTTCACCCGGGAGTCCCTCATATTTGTCTGAGTTGATCCGGTCAACTGTGAGATTTGAGATGGCCATCAGAATTCCGGCAGATTCATCATTCTGCAATAATCCCGCGTGTACCCTGGAATTTAGCTTCCTAAGCACGGAATCGTCGATCCGGCCGGTTCGGATTTTTTGCAGAATCTCAAAAAAAACAGGATCCTGATACCGGTAGGAATGAGCAAGCTCAATGACCCAAAGCTTGAAATCAGCAAAACCGGGGGCGCTAAAAAAATATTTGGTCGGATATAGACCTGTTGGATCCTCAGGCGGCGGAGATTGAAAAAGATCGCCAACCAGCAGCAGCTGCCTGCCGGCAAATGGAATCTGGCTATCCAGATGCTTCCTCAGGGAAAGATCAATGGCATTCATCAGATCCGCGCGAACCAGGGAAACATCATCGATAATGATTAATTCAGTTTGCTCGAGAACAGGAATCAGCTCCGGGTCCATCGGGATTTCTTCATCTTCAGGCATGAAAGTGCGCTGGGGAAGGCGGAAGAAAGAGTGGATCGTCTGACCGCCGGCATGGATAGCCGACAAGCCATTGGGAGCCAGTATGATGAATTTCTTATTGATTGTCTCCAGGATCCGTCTGAGAAGCCAGGTCTTGCCGGTGCCGGCGCATCCGGAGAGGAAAACCGAATCCGTGGTGGTAAAGAGGGTCCTGATTACCTTCTGTGCCTGTGGATCATGGCTGTATTCAGCAAGCAGTTCTTTCATGGTCATTCGTTTAGAATCACCCAAATGTAATAAAAAACCCCGCCTCTGTCGGATCGATTTTATGATCAGGAGAGGACTCGTCACTAATTTGCTTTTTCGCTTCATGTGATTACTTTTACCGCCGCCTTTCCAAATACTATGTTGAAAAACCTCACGATTACCCTGCTATTTGCTGCCCTGTTTACAACAGCTGTCGCCCAAACCGCCGTGGATACGATTGATTTGTCGAGGATTCCACAAAAATCGGTCAGAGGTCTGGTCCTAAAAGAGAAAGTGCGGACTACGCATGATTTTCAGTGCTTGACCACCTCCTGCTATCCATCTGAGGATTCTGTCAAATTCCGTCAGCATTTGAAATCCTACCGGGTTCATGCAGGGATTGATGATGTATGGAAGAAATACAGTTCGGTAAGCCCGCGCGAGGCATGGACAGGCAAGCGGGTTAAATTCGGATTCCTGTTCAACCGGTTTCAGGATGCCTTTATCTACCCCGAAGACGCTGCCTCTCCGATGACCGTGGGCAGTATAATATATGTAAACCTGAAATTGCTGCAAGGAATAAAGAACCTTGGGGTTGCCTTTGAGGTAACCGGTATGGATCCTGAAAAAAAGATCATCCGGTTTTGCTATCTCAAGGACGGCATCTCCAAGGGCTCCCAGGAGATCCGGTTCGCCTCAGAACCCGACGGAACCACCCTTGTTACACATGACACCCATTACCACAGCGGTTCCCGCTTTCGCGACCAGGCGCTCTATCCCCGTTTCCACGAACAGCTGGTGGGGGAATTCCACGAAAACCTCAGGAGGATTATAGAGGGGGAATAAGGGCA
>CAYQFT010000276.1:0-3376 GCA_964416825.1 uncultured Porphyromonadaceae bacterium | reverse complement strand
TGGGAGGAGGTTGTTACTACGGACGTTATTACTATGGATTCTTCCTATATGCGCAGTTGGGTAACCTTACCCATAGCTAAAGACGGCGAGGCCGAATTTCTGACCCCGGGTGATTATAAAACCTGCGTCAGGATGTGGGGTGTTGTTGCGGATAATCCGAACGGATCTCAGGGAATGAATGTGGGATTGGACGTTACAACCAAGTACGGAGGCGCCTCCCAGTATTTTACCTCCGATGGTGCATGGCACAACGTGGCCGGTCAGCCCCTGTTTATGATCGGATTTAATGTAAATAAAAGCGACGGGCCGAAGCAGGCGCCGGTAACTTTTAATGTCGATATGACCCGCCACATTGCCAACGGCGAATTCCATCCGGGAACCGATAAGGTGGATGTTAAGGGTTATGCCGCATCATGGGGCGGAACCGGTGACATGACGGATTCCGACGGAGACGGGATCTACACGGTAGTTGTTGAAAACCTGCCCGTTAACAAGAAACTGGAATACAAGTACCGCGTCAATGGCGTTGAAGAAGCCTATCCCGCCACCGGAAACCGGAACTATGTGATCCGGTACTGGAACGTGTTGAACAACCGTTACAACAACGGGGTCACCACCGGTATTCCTTCGGATGTTCTGGTTTCAACCATCACGGTATTCCCCAATCCTTCCGACGGCCATTTCACCATATCGATTTCAAACCCGGTTCCGTCCACGGTTGAAATCTCGGTGCTGGATATTGCTGGAAAGGTGATGATGAGAAAAAATGTTGGAATTGTGACCAATCATTCCGAAACGATCGACAGCCGGCTGAGCACGGGCGTTTACTTCATCAGGATCAGCAATGGTTCTGGGGTAAAGGTTCAGAAACTGGTTGTGCAGTAGCGGGCGATTGCCCGAGAGACAAAAGGCCGGCAGGATCATCCTGCCGGCCTTTTTGTTTGTAACCTTATTTTACCCTCAGTTCCTTATCTAGACTATAGCTCACCGTTTGCCGGATATCAGCTGATGAAGCCCCGAGTTTTACCGTATACTTTCCCGCTTCGGCGATCCAGGCGGCTCTTTCCGGATCAAAGGAGGCCAGTGACCTTGGCGTTAATTCAAAGGTTACTGCCTGTGATTCACCCGGCTGCAGTAGCTTGGTTTTAGCAAAGCCTTTTAGTTCGCGCTCCGGTTTATCAAGCTTACCCGCGGGTGCTGAGAGATAGAGCTGGACCACCTCCCGGCCTGCTGTTTCTCCTTCATTTTTTATATCCAGGGTCACCAGAATCTTACCGGAAAATGGATCGGAATTCACTATCGGATTGCCATAACTGAACCGTGTATAGGAGAGACCAAATCCGAATTCATACGAAACGGGCACCCCGAAGGTAGAGTAGTGCCGGTACCCCACATAAATTCCCTCCTCGTAGTTAATCGTTGAGGGGGTGGGCAGGAGGAAGGAGACGACTCCGCCCTTGCCTGATCTGCGGTTGGGGTTGACTGGAGTGCCGGGGAAATTTCTTGCGGAAGGTGTATCCTGATAATTAACAGGGAAGGTAACGGCAAGTTTTCCTGATGGGTTGACCTTTCCGCTGATGACATCGGCAATGGCATGGCCCGATTCCTGGCCGGCCTGCCAGGCAACCAGGATGGCGTCGGGCATATCCTTCCAGCTGGCCGTTTCGATTACTCCGCCGATATTCAGTACAACCACGGATTTTTTCCCGGCAGCCCGGAATGCTTCCGTAACGGTTTTGATCAGGTCCCTTTCGGCTTCGGTCAGGTTAAAATCCCCCTCCACCTTGCGGTCCCGAAATTCACCCGAGTTCCTCCCGATGGTGATCAGGGCGATATCGGCTGCCTCGGGGCCATTTTCATTCAGGTTGTACCCGGCATCCCGAAGTCCTTCGGCTATAGAGATGCTATATGCCTCATTGACATCACCGCTGCCGGTTCCACCGGTATTGGCCACAAAGGAGGATTTTCCGTAAATCGCGATCCGGGTAGTCGCTGACGAAAGGGGGAGCGTCCGGTTGTCGTTTTTAAGAAGCACCATTCCTTCGCCGGCTGCCTCCCGGGCTATTGTTCCGTGCAGCTTCAGATCGGGCGTGTTGGAGTATTGATAAGCCTTAAACCGGGGCGATTCCCGGATGATGTTCAGGATTCTGCTGATGTTCCGGTCGACTGCGCCAACGTCGAGTTTGCCCTTTTTTAAGGCCGACAGAACGGAACGGGCCTGCTTCGGGGTGCCGGGCATGAGGAGGTCGTTCCCGGCATTCATCATGGCCACCGGATCCCTGCCTCCGAACCAGTCGGTCATGACATATCCCTGGAATTCCCACTCTTCGCGAAGGATCCGGGTCAGCAGTTCATAGCTCTCCGCCGCATAGGTACCGTTGATCAGGTTGTAAGACGACATCACGGTCCGGGGCTGTCCATCCTCCACCGCGATCCGGAATCCTTCGAGGTAAATCTCACGAAGGGCTCTCTCGCTCACCAGGGTATTCAGTGCATTCCGGTCGGTTTCGGTATTGTTGGCGGCAAAATGCTTGATACAGGCCCCAACTCCCTGTGATTGAATGCCTTTGACCATCGCAGCGGCCAATAGCCCGGTTACGTAGGGATCTTCCGAGTAATATTCGAAATTCCTGCCGCACAATGGATTCCGATGGATATTCAATCCCGGGCCGAGAATCACATCTACCCCATATTCAAGGGCTTCGTTACCCATCGCCTCACCCACTTTGTAAATCAGACCGGTGTCCCAGGTTGAAGCCAGCAGAGTGGCCACCGGGAATGCGGTGCAATAACTGCCACCGTTTCCCTCTTTGCGCCGGGGACTGATCCTGAGTCCGGCGGGTCCGTCGGCCAGCACTTGTGCCGGGATACCCAGCCGAGGTATCGGACAGGTGGTGCCGGCGGCACCCGGAACCATCCTGCCGCTTTGCGGGGAAAGCATGCTGTTTCCTGTAACAAACCGGACTTTTTCTTTCAGGGTCATGGCTGCAACGACCTTGTCAACGGGATCCTTTCCGAGTTGGGGGATACTCTGCGCCAGGCTGGTCTGTGCAATCGAGGCGATGATGATACAGGCAAAAAATCGATGTTTCATGGCCGGTTGCTTTTTGTAAATGTAAGTTAAACTCATCTGCTGTCCTGAGTATCCCGGTTGCAAAGTGAAACGCTTTTGATCCGGGATTGATAAGGATTTGTCGGTATTGTCCTGATACTTAACCGATAAATTTAATCATGCAAGTTTTATCAACTTTTCGAAAAACAAACCTCATGAAAACAAAAATTCAAATTCTTGCCCTGATCGCAGCTTTGTTTGCCTTTGGAGTTTGCCGGGCCCAGGTTATCGACGATACCAACGAACGCCTTTACCTGTTATGTA
>CAYQFT010000275.1:0-3379 GCA_964416825.1 uncultured Porphyromonadaceae bacterium | reverse complement strand
TCTACGGTTAACTTCCGCCGATCGCGGTTCGGATAACCTTATATCCTTCCTTCTCGAAAGCCGATGCGATCGTGTCCTGAAGTTGTTCTCCTGGAGTCAAGGCAACCATATAACCTCCCCTGCCGCCTCCTGTGACTTTTGCTCCCCAGGCCCCTTTTTCGAGGGCTGTATTACACAGGTAATTCAGGGTTTCGTGGGACATATCCATATCGATCAGGATCTTGTGATTTTCCGACATGATCTTCCCCACCTTTTTCAAATCGCCAGCTTCAAGTGCCTGTCGCATGTCATAGGACTGGGCTGTAATGGCCTGCATTCGCGATTTAAAAAGCCCCGGATCCTCTTCCTTTTGCTTGTCAATAACCTCGTCCAGAAGCGCCGTATTGGCTGTAATGCCGCTGTTGGCTAATACGATCTCAAAGGACTTTGGGGTTTTGATCTTTTCAAAATGTTGTTGTTGATTTTTTACCTGAAAATGAAGCAGCCCGCCATAGGTGGAGGCGGTATTATCAACTCCACTTGCCACCCCATGATAAGGAAATTCTCCCTGCCAGGCTACCCGGTTAATTTCTTCGATCGAATAACCCAAATTGAATTCTGCGTTCAATGCCCGCGCAAGTGAAACGCAGCTGGCAGCGCTGGCACCCACCCCGCTTCCAGCCAATAGTGTTCCCCCAAAGGTGATCTTGATCGGATTCT
Organism: uncultured Porphyromonadaceae bacterium; assembly: GCA_964416825.1. GTDB lineage: Bacteria > Bacteroidota > Bacteroidia > Bacteroidales > UBA12481 > UBA12481. The sequence goes on along the minus strand of CAYQFT010000275.1, from coordinate 2,680 downwards.
TTTTGACATCCAGGTTCATGACCTCGAGAACCCTGTCGATGGAGCGCGCCTGCTGTTCCATCTTCTTCTCCTTATACCCAGGGACCTCGATCCGGTTGTCTTCCAGGACCCATCCTTCGCCGTCTATCCTTTCGACGACCGCTTCCGTTTCGAAGGGAATTGACGAGACGATCGCCGGAACTTCTTCCATGACAAATTGGTCCCCTATCAAGATAGTTTTTCCAAAACCTGTTCCTTTAGACATACGATTCTCCTTTCAAAATTTTTTCCATTTCATCGATCAGTTTTTCTTCTTTACCAATGGCAACTGTGGTGGCAGCCGTCAGACTATGGCAGGCATCGGAAAATCCTCCAAGTCTATTTGTCGCTTCAGGAAGCAATATATTAAGGCCCATTGCTCTTCCCGCCCTGATCTCTCCTTCCATAAAAGGGGAAACCCGCATGGAGATCTTTACCTCATTAAATGTGATGGCGTCGAAGCCGGGAATTTCATCGGGAATGATCTGAAATCCCGCAAGGTACTTTTGGGGATCAATGAGGTCGGTGTCTTTAATGGCATCACAGAAAGCCCCGATCATTTTTACCCCCATGGGGAACAGGCGTTTTTCGACATGAAACCACTGGATGTGAGCAGTTTTTATTAATCCACCTGTTTGAAGCCTTTTGATCTCTTCATTAAATATCTTCGTCCTGACCGCCTTTAATTCCTCCACCATCCGGTCTGACTCTGGCGTAACTCCTTCAAGGCAAACCTTTACCCCCATATCCGGTCCCTGTTGGTAATAGCCCACACCGCCCAATATATCAAGATAGTCTCCCAGTTCAGTACAGGGTATTTGACCATTTGAACCCGTCAACAGGTACCGCTCCCCGGTCTCATGTTTCTGGATCTCCATTAGACCCTGTTGAACGGCTTCCATTGCAACATCCCGGTTCTGGCTTACAAGTTGACCGTCCACAAAGAACCCGTCTCCCACCGCTCCCACGGCTGCGATATGTGCCAGGTCACGATTTATTGAATTCAGGGTGAGCGCAAAAAGATAACAGGTGGTCGAGGCTGAAATATCCCGATCCCCTTTTAATCCAAAAAGATCAGGGTCAAGATTGTGAACTTTCGGGTCAGTCGATGCTTCAGCAACGTGGTGGTCCAGGATCAGGGTCAGGTTTCTTCCCTTGTTCAATTCAGAAAGCATCGGCGCGATCCTGCCTGCAAAATCTGCAAAGATGAGGATCCTGCCTTCCTGTTCAAAAACCTTTTTTAGCACTGCGGGATATGGCTTTTCCAAACAGAAGCGCCGGACTATAAAACCCTCTCTTTCAAGTGCGCGGGTAAGGATGGCGCCCGAAGTAAGCCCATCGGCATCATTATGGTGAAAGACCTGAACAGTCTTTTCAGGCCATTGTCTGATTTCCTGAATGGCTTGTTCCATCGCGTTAATTAAGTTGTTCAGCATGGTTCTCCTTTATAAAATTTATCGTTTTTCCCGGGTTTCAATCCAGTCCCCTGGTCCGATAAAAAATCATTTCACGCAAACATATTGATTTACGAGCCACCGCCTGACGGATTTATTGGGATTTGTGGGTTTTAAGCCAATCTGCTATTGCTCTTAAATTCGCAAAAGTATAAGTGGGCTGGAACGGGGAGGTCGCAAGGTCTTCCCTGGTGGTTTCACCACTTAATACCAGGCAGGTGGTTATTCCGGATGTCTGACCGAGAGCGATATCAGTGTAAAGGCGGTCTCCAACCATTGCCATTTCTGCAATATCCAGCCCATACTTTTGTGCCACAGCATCAACGATCATCCGATTGGGTTTACCAACAACAAGGTCAGGGTCACGACCCGTGGCGGCGCGCACAAAAGCGATCATTGCCCCAATATCGGGCATATACCCGGTTTCAGTTGGACAATTAAAATCGGGGTGTGTGGCGATATATGGAAGTCCGGCGCGAACGAAGTCACACAGCTTCCAAAGTTTTTGATAGGTCAGGGTTGTATCAAAACCCAATACGATCAACTGCGGATCGTTTTCTTCGAGTTGAAAGCCGTGCTGGCGGAACTCATCTTCAAGTGCGGGTGTCCCGACTACATAAACAGAGGCAGAAGGATGTTCTTTGGCAAGATAAAGCGCGGTTGCTTCCCCGGCAGTGAAGACTTTTTCCTCAACCGTGGGCAGCCCCAGCCGAGAGATCTTTTCCGCATAAATACCCCGGTGTTTTGAGGAATTATTGGTCAGGAATAAATAGTCGATGCCCAGTTCATTCAAGGTGTCAATAAAGTACAGTGAGCCGTCTATGATTTCCTCTCCAAGATTGAAGGTTCCATCCATATCCAATAAAAAGCATTTTACGCGCAGCAAAGGTTCATTGTTCATAAGTTGATCTGAGGCGGCAAGGAACGCTGACAGCCGCAAAGGGATGTTTGGATTGTTTTGTCATGGGTTGCCCTTCGGTTTTGGGTGGGAATTTGTTGATGTTTGCACATACTTTGAGCGGTTCTGCATTGGAAAATTCAGTGTTTTAAGCCATTATACTTCTTTTCGTTTATAATCCAGCCACTATGAAACTATCTGTCATTATCCCTGTCTATAATGAAGTCGAGAGCATCCAGGTCATTTTGAAACGTGTGCAGGATCAAAACCTGGCCGATGAGATCGTTGTTGTGGATGACGGTTCAAAAGA
>CAYQFT010000274.1:0-3393 GCA_964416825.1 uncultured Porphyromonadaceae bacterium | reverse complement strand
ATCCAATGCGGAGGGCGGAAGGCGGAAGGAAAAGGCGGGAATGAGAGAGGGCAAGAGTGCGGAAGGCGGAAGGGAAGGGAAGGGCCAGAATGCAAAAATGCCAGAACGAACAAACATTCTGGCATTTTTGCATTCTTGCATTCTTGCATTCTATTGTACCCGAGGCGGGACTTGAACCCGCACGACCTTTAGGATCAAAGGATTTTAAGTCCTTCGTGTCTACCAATTCCACCACCCGGGCCAGAACGCATTGTGTCTTGTAAAAAAACCTCCCGGCTGTGAGAGGCTTTTTTGGAGCGGAAAAAGGGACTCGAACCCTCGACCCTAACCTTGGCAAGGTTATGCTCTACCAACTGAGCTACTTCCGCTTGTTATTCGTTCGAGGGTGCAAATGTATAAAGAAAAATTACACCTCCAAAAATTTTTTTACGCTCCAAGCAATTTTTTTATCTCATTCAACTTCATCAGAGCCTCCACCGGGGTCAGGGTATTGATATCGGTGTTCAGAATATCCTCCTTGATCTGCTCCAGCAAGGGATCATTTAACTGTATGAAACTCAGCTGATACTGGTCCTTTGCCGGCTTTTTCGGGCGAATTTCAGGTCGACCCGAAAGCTCATTCCCGCTGTGCGCCTTCTCAAGCTGTTGCAGAATTTCTTCCGACCGTTTTAATACGGCCTGTGGAATACCAGCCATGCGCGCTACATGTATCCCGAAACTGTGCTCGGTACCACCCGGACTCATCTTTCTGAGAAACAAGACTTTATTGCCGATTTCCTTCACCGTAACATGGTAATTCCGGATGCGCTTCAGGCTCAGCGCCATTTCATTCAGCTCGTGGTAATGGGTGGCAAACAGCACCTTAGCATGATAGAGCGGATGCTCATGCAGAAATTCGGCGATGGCCCAGGCAATGGAAATTCCGTCGTAGGTGCTGGTTCCCCGCCCGATCTCATCCAGCAGGATGAGGCTGCGGTTGGAAAGATTGTTGAGAATGCTGGCGGTTTCATTCATCTCCACCATAAAAGTGGATTCGCCGGAGGAAATATTGTCGGCCGCCCCTACCCTTGTGAAGATCTTGTCTACGATCCCGATGCGGGCAGAAGCCGCCGGCACATAGCTGCCAATCTGCGCCATCAGCACAATGAGGGCCGTCTGGCGCAGGAAAGCCGATTTCCCGCTCATATTCGGACCGGTGATGATGAGGATCTGCTGGTTGTTGTTGTCCAGATCGAGATCATTGGCGATATAAGGCTCATTGGGCGGCAATTGCTGCTCAATAACCGGATGCCGGCCGCCCTCTATGCAGATATCGGTGCTGTCATCGATCTCCGGCCTTACATATTTGTTCTTAATGGCAATCTGAGCCATCGAAATCAGCACATCGATGCGGGCAAGCTGAATGGCATTCTGCTGTATGGCATCTGTATATTCGGAAAGCGCGAGCACGAGGTCGGCAAACATAGCGGATTCGAGTGCCAGGATCTTTTCTTCGGCCCCGAGGATGCGTTCTTCGTAATCTTTCAGTTCCTCGGTGATGTAGCGCTCGCAATTGACAAGGGTTTGCTTGCGGTGCCATTCGGGCGGAACCTTATCCTTATGGGTATTGGTGACTTCGAGGTAATAGCCAAACACATTATTATAAGCTATCTTCAGGGAGGTAATGCCGGTATGGGCGATTTCCCGCTGCAGAATCTGTTGCAGGTAATCTTTGCCCGAGTAGGCCATGCTGCGGAGTTCATCGAGTTCGGCTGATACGCCTTCGGCAATCACGCCGCCTTTGCTCAGCAATACCGGAGGATCTTCCTTCACTTCGCGTTTGATGCGTTCGGCGATGAGCTTACAGGGATTGAGCTGTTCGGCAATAATACGCAGACTCTCCGGTCCGTCGTTTTCGCATGCAGTGCGGATGGGAACGATGGCTTCGAGTGCCCGCAGGATGTATTGCATCTCACGCGGATTGATCCTGCCGATAGCCACTTTTGAAATGAGGCGTTCGAGATCGCCGATTCCCTTCAGGTGTGAGCACAGGTCGGTCCGAAGGTCTTCTCCCGCAATAAAATGGGCCACGATTTCCTGGCGTTCGCGGATGGGACCGCTTTCTTTCAGGGGCAGGATCAGGTAACGCCTCAGCAGCCTGGATCCCATGGGGGTGATGGTGCTGTCGAGCACATCCAGTAAGGTTTTGGCATTTTCGAACGGACTGTGGAGCAGTTCCAGATTGCGGATGGTGAAGCGGTCGAGCCAGACATAGTGATCTTCCTCAATCCGGGCAATGCGGCTGATGTGCTGAACGCGGTCGTGCTGGGTTTCGGCCAGGTAATGCAGCGAAGCCCCGGCTGCGATAATGCCGCTGTCCATTTCATCCACACCAAATCCTTTGAGGGAGACGGTTCCAAAATGCTTTACCAGCAGATCTTTGCCAAAATCCATGCTAAACACCCAGTCTTCGAAGGTGGTCAGGTAGAATTTGGGGCCAAAGCGTTCGATAAAATCGGTCCGTTTATTCTTTTGGATGATGACTTCGCTGGGTTTGAAGGTCTGGAGGAGTTTTTCGATGTAGGCATCATTGCCCTGCGCCACCAAAAATTCGCCGGTGGAGACATCGAGAAAGGATAATCCGGAATTACGCGGCAGGAGATGGAGACAGGCCAGAAAGTTATTCTCTTTGTGTTCCAGTACTTTATCGTGGTAAGTAACACCGGGGGTAACGAGTTCGGTGACACCACGTTTGACAATTGTTTTGGTAAGTTTCGGATCTTCGAGCTGATCGCAGATGGCAACCCGCATACCGGCCCGAACCAGTTTTGGCAGATAGGTATCGAGCGAGTGGTGCGGAAATCCGGCCAGTTCGATATAGGTTCCGGAGCCATTGGCACGGCGGGTGAGGACGATCCCCAACACGGTACTGGCCCGGATGGCATCTTCACCAAAAGTTTCATAAAAATCGCCCACACGGAAGAGCAGCAAGGCATCCGGGTATTTCCCCTTGATCGCAAAATATTGCTTCATCAGGGGTGTTTCACTGATTTCTCTATTACCTGATTTCATTCTCTGACAAATGTAAGTCTCTATTTTATTTCTGAACTCTTTTTTGTATCCGCTTTTATTAACATTTTTACCTTTGTTTTTTCAAAACCGGATCAGGAATTATGCGAAAATTACACAATGACGAATTAAACCGACTGAGTACCAATGAGTTTAAAAATTCAGACAAGCTTCCGGTTTGCATTGTCCTGGACAATATCCGCAGTCAGCACAACATTGGTTCTGTATTCCGGACTACGGATGCCTTTTTACTGGAAGGAATTTATTTATGTGGTATAACGGCAACCCCACCACACCGGGAGATTCACAAAACGGCACTGGGTGCAACCGAATCCGTTGACTGGC
>CAYQFT010000273.1:0-3450 GCA_964416825.1 uncultured Porphyromonadaceae bacterium | reverse complement strand
TTTGCTAATGTGCCAATGTGCTAATGTGCCAATGAAGGTTCTGGGCTAACCGGTAACCGGTTGCCGGTTGAAGGATGTCTGTTACCGGTTGCCGGTTGCCGGTTGTCGGTTGAGCCTGGGGGTTTTCCCGGTGGTAAGGGGGAGAGGTCCCCGCGTTCGCGGGGATGACAAGTGCATTGGGGTTACTGATCTCTTCGGGCCCGGTTACCGTCGCCGGAAGCGACACATCAGCTATATTCTCCCGATCGTCTTTCCTCTCTTTCTCCTCTTCTGTCTTTCTTTGATCTTTATTCTTTCTTCTTTCTTCTTCCTCCTCCCGTCCCCCGACCCCCGCTACCTCATACCCCTCCTCCGCCCCCGGCACAACATCAGGGTAAATGCAAATCGCTCCCGTGATGAGGGCGGCACCAAGAATAACTCCACGGGTGGGTATCGGGTTTCAGGTGTCGGGTATCGGGCGCCAGAACAATTCTTTCTGTAAGGTGGACCCTTAAACCTGTAAGCAAAATTTTTCGTAATTTTATGGAGCCACCCTAACGATTTAAGCCATGAAGCATTGTACAGCCCTGGCGTTTGCTGCTTTGCTGTCAGTTGCCGCTGATGCTCAAGAGTTTCCTTTTTACCGGCTCGATGTGGCAGGGGCATTGAAGACTCCGGATAAGTGTAAACTATCTTTAGTGGCCAGGGAGATCAGGTATGTTCCCCTGGAGGCGAAGCCGGGCTCCTTTCTCAAAACGGTCGATTATTATGCTATTTCGGATGATTTTGTGGTGGTTGCCGATAACGACCTGGGGAAAATTCTGAAATTTAGCCGGTCGGGGAAATTCCTTGGCACAATCATGTCCAAAGGCCTCGGCCCTCTTGAGTTTACATCTGTCCATGGACTTGACCTCAATTCCCGGGGAGATCTGCTGATTTTCAAAAACTGGCGGGTAATCGATATTTATAATAGTAAGGATGACAAGATCCGGACCATCAATTTCGAAGGATATAATACCGGCAAGTGGCTTACGGATGATAGAATCCTGCTGATCATGGATTATTCGGAGCGGCCTGGACCCGTGGTAGTGGTTTTGGATATATCCGGCAGGCAAATTTCATCGTCGCTCGATGTGAAAATGGATTTGGGAAACCGCGGTGCGCCGGGACAAAGTAGTTTAACAAAATGTAAAGAGGGATATTATTACTGGGACCAACTTCTGGATACTGTTTATACGATCAGTCATGAGGGAAAAGTAAAGCCCCGCGCCGTTTTTACACATGCCAGGAATGTCCTGACCACTGAGGAGTTTCTGTTCGGCCCGGGAGACGAGATGATGCAATCTGGAGAGAGCTACAATGTTAAATACTACCGTGAATACAAGGACAAAATCTTTCTGCAAGCCACAGTTAATAGCTTTTTCAGCATCATGGTGTTTGACAAGGCTACCGGGAAGGGAAAAATGCGTTACAAAACACATTTTTTCGGACTATTGAATGATATCGACAAAGGTCCGGCATTCTATCCGGGACGTGTGCTGCCTGATGGCAGTGCTGTACGGATGCTGATTCCGCAAAACGATCTTTATCATTACCTTGATTATACCTTCAGGCAAGTCAGAGTTGTTAATTCCGATGAGTATGACATCCAGGTTTACCAGAAACTCGCGGATTATGGGAATCCGGCCTTAATGTTTGTTAAGTAGCAGATTGGCAGGAGATTCCGGCTTTCGCCGGAATGACATCAACAAATCATCACATCATCACATCAGCAAATCATCACATCATCACATTCTTGTTGATACCTGAAACCTTTTTTATTTTATTACGTAAAAACCGTTACATAAATTATGTAATATATTTAACGTCATGAAGAAATCGGTTTCAAATCCCTTTGTTGTTTCCGGATACTTAGGCGGATACTATTTCTGCGATCGCCTGACTGAAACGGAGAAAATAGTAAAACTAATACAGAATGGAAGTAACTTGACACTGATTTCACCGCGCAGAATGGGTAAATCCGGACTGATTAAGCATGTTTTTGCTCAAAATGAAGTGAAAGATTCCATTAAGATTTATACTGATATCCTGGCTACGAGCAATCTGGAGGGATTCGTAAATGTTCTGAGTAATGCATGGATCCGGGAGGCGTTTGGAGCCGGGAAGCGGAGGTTGAATAAAGTTCTGGATATTTTAAAATCATTCCATCCGGTCATTCGCCTCGATCCTTTTACGGGGCTTCCGGAGGTAGAGATTTCCACCCGTTCGGAAGCTGAAAAATCGGATAATCTGGAGAAGTTGTTGTACCGGATATCGAAAGAAGAAAAACAGATTATTATTGCGATAGATGAGTTCCAGCAAATTATGGATTACCCAGAGGAGAATATGGAGGCTCTGTTGAGGGGTATCGTGCAACAATTACCGCAGGTTCGGTTTATTTTTTCGGGTAGCCGGATGCACCTGATGAAAGCAATGTTTACTGAAACCAGCAGGCCCTTTTATCAAAGTACACGCATCATGTTCCTCAACCCGATTGATTCATCGGAGTATGGGCGGTTTATTTCAGAGAGGTTCATATCAGGGAAAAGAATAATTGAACAGGAAGCTGTTGACTGGCTGCTGGAATGGACAAGGGGACACACTTATTATGTCCAGTACCTGTGCAACTGGTTATATAGTGAAGGCTATACGAGGATATCGCCGGCTGTCATCAGTAAGGTCAGCGGTGAAATTCTTATGGAGCTGCAACCGGTATTTGATCAGTACCGGCAGCTGCTGGCTCCGCGTCAGTATGAGCTGGTTCGTGCAGTGGCCCGTGAATGCAATGTAAAATCAGTTCTCTCAGGCGGTTTTATTGCCCGGCATAACCTTGGGACCCCCAGCTCGGTCAGTACTTCACTTAAAGCAATGATTGAAAAAGATGTGATCCGCGATTCCGGTGAAGGCTACCGGGTGGATGACCTGTTTTTCTCCCGATGGCTGGAAGAGAAAAGTTGATAATGGACTGTCAGCCCCAATTACCACATTGGCACATTATCACATTATCAAATTAGCACATTGATTACCTTCGCTTCATGAACCTCCGCCCGCATATCATCCTGCTCCTTGGAGTTATGCTGATCCCGGCAACGGGGCTTGCTCAGCTGGTGAAGGTAGAGCCTTTTGTGCCGCGGAGGGTCGATACGGTCATCGTGGAACGAAACTGGCGGACGCGCGACAAGATCATTCTTGCCGAACTGGAGTTCCAACAGGGGGATACCGTCGACCCGGAGAATCTGGAAAAATCGCTGAAAAAAATCTGGAACCTGCAGAATTTTGTTTCGGTCGACTACCGGTGGGACTCCCTGCCGGGTGGCAAATCAGGGTTAATCCTCACAACCCGCGATGCGCTCACGATCTATCCGGTTTTTGGCGGTAGGATGCAGTCGGGGGATTTTACGGTTAAAGCCGGGATATCGGACCGGAACTTTC
>CAYQFT010000272.1:0-3452 GCA_964416825.1 uncultured Porphyromonadaceae bacterium | reverse complement strand
TGCCCAATTTCACCCTGCCCGTGGATATCTCTGCCAGCAAACGATACTACACAGAAGACATTGTAGAACCTGAATTTGTGGTCAATCCTGACGGCACCATGGATGTTCCCGAAAAACCGGGCATCGGGGTGGAGGTGAACATGAAAATGCTGGAGAAGGTAACGGTAAGGAGCGAAAATTACAGGGCATGACCTCACTCACCGGCAAATTCCTTCACACACTCGTTCACCAGTTCCAGGACATTCTCCATTTTTTCAAAGTCAACTTTTGATGCGACATCGCGTGGGGTATGATAGTCGTCGTGAAAGCCTGAGAAGAATGTCATGACCGGAATTTTCAGGGCAATAAAAGAGCCGTAGTCGCTCCCGGTATGACCGGTTACATCCCAGAGATCGAGCACAAAAGGATGGTCGAGGAGGAGGTTCTTTTCACCGGCCACTTTCTTCAGCCGGTCACCCGAAGGCAGTGTTCCAATGCTCAGTATTTTACCTGCAGTATCCCCGGGGGCGCTACGCGAGATCATGTCCATATTGATGGCGAGCAAAATCTTTTCAGGATTCGCCCGGGTATGCTGTACAAAATATGTACTCCCTAAAAGACCCTTTTCTTCGGCAGTCCAGGCTGCAAAAATGATATTGCAGGATGGTTTTTCTTCCTGTTCACTCCACCACCGGGCCAATGCGAGCATTCCGGAAGTACCGGAGGCATTGTCGTCTGCGCCGTGGTATATCAGTCCGTTGCGCATCCCGAGATGATCATAATGTGCGCCAACCACAATGCTCCTGGTGGTATCCTGGCCACGGATCACGCCCAGGACATTTCGCACAACAAGTGATTTGGGTTTGACTTCGAACGAAATTCTGAGCCGTTTTTCTTTCATTGACGCCGATGCCGTTGAAAGTTTCCCGGCAATCCTCTTTTCAACATCAGCCGGCACAATCCCGGTTCCCGAAAAGAGCTGATTCGTTGCGGATGCGCCAGGGAATATGACCGGTATGCTGACATTGGTCGTATCCTGTGGCAGGGCATACTCAGCATCATCATAGGGCGGATCACTTTTTTGCACTGAATTCAGGGCCGATTGCACGACATCCAGGTTGTGCTGCGATTGACTGTAAGGCTTAAAGCGACCCTGGGCAGAAACAACAACCAGCGCAACAGCGCCTTGTCCGGCAGCGGTTTCAGCTTTTTTTTCCAGTGATGCGATACCATCAGCTGATGCGTTTCCAAACACCTTCCACGACGGTGATGTGGTATCTGCATGGCCCGGAAATCCGTCCAGGACCACAACGATCCGATCCCGCACATTCAACCCTTTGTAATCATCGTAACCAAGGCCGGGCGCCGATATTCCATACCCGGCAAACACCAGCGGAGCTTCAGCATCCAGGCCGTTTGCCATGGTTTTGATTTCAAAGTCAATTCCCGGGGTGAACTGAAGCTCTGATGTTGATTCCGTCGTTCGCCGCACCAGCGCAAGGGTCGCTTTTTCGGTTTTAAACTGCAGCACCTCGAAATTCTGAAAATAACGTTGCAACCCCGGATGCCGGTCCTGGTTGTCCGAATGACCGTGAGTTGGATTATCCGGAGCGCCATACGGGCTTAAACCATAAAGTTGCATCATGGAGGCGATGTAATCGGCAGCCATGAAACCACCCCGGGCGCCTGCTTCACGCCCCTCCATCCAGTCGGAGGAGAGGAAGGTGAGCGGTCCGGCAAAATCTTTCTCCGCGGGCGTATCTCCTTTGAACGGTTTGATTTGTGCCAGCAGCGCTGAGGGCAACAATAAAATCGCCGGAATCAGCAGTTTGTATGTTTGCAGGATGGTCTTCATATGATCTTCCCCATGGCCATGAGGTGAACGATGTTGAATTCAGCATCCAGAACCAATATATCGGCATCGTATCCTTCGCGGATATAGCCTTTGCCGGCCAGTTTTAAAATATCAGCCGGGTTCGATGTTGCAACCTGCAAGGCCTGTTCCAGGGGAATACCATCCTGTTGAACAGCTTCTTTCAATTCGCGGAGGATCGAAGAAGGAAGTCCCATTTCAATTTTGATCAGTTTACCGGTCTCAGGGTCGAAACCCGGCAGGGAGCCGCAACCGTCGGAAGTAAATGTAATATGGTTTAAGGGCACTCCCGCTGCAAGCAGCTCTTTCAAAGCAACGGAGGGCTTTATCTCTTCGTCGGCATAATACGGATAGGAGCTGGTGGTGATGTCGACATAACCTTTCTTTCCGTATTCTTTTGCATCTTCGAAGATGTAGCTGTTGCGGTTGCAATGGGTCGGAAGAAACTGTTTATACCCCAGTTCGGTGCATGCAACCACTTCATGGATGGGCACAAACGGATCAGTTGCATCGCCCATGTGCATGTTCACGATGCCGGCCTTTCCGCCAATCATGCCAGCCACGCGGGCATGGGCAGCGATGCGCGCCAGCTCTTTCATGTCGGGGCATGATGATCTGTGGTCGGAGATGGCCACCTCTCCCACCCCGATGATCTCTTCAAACAGGGCAATGTCTTTGGCAACATCCCCGGTAATGGTGGGCGGCGGAACCTGGTAAGCCCCGGTATACATCCAGGCCGAAACCCCTTGTGCACGCAACGTTTTCACTTTCATCAGCACACTCTCAACCGTGCGCGTGATGCCGTCGGTGCCCAGGCATCCGATCACGGTCGTCACCCCTCCTTCCAGCATCATGCTTAGCTGAAGTTCCGGCATGCGGCTGGCAGGGCCACCTTCGCCTCCTCCCCCGGTGATATGGACATGAGAATCGATCAACCCGGGGACAAGCCTGAGCCCGGTGCAGTCAACCGTATGAACGTCGATCCCGGCAGGAGGATCGATATGACTCTGGACGGCCAGAATTGTTTTTCCGCCGGTAAGAATATCCATGATGCCCTGATATGCAGGGGCGTATACTTCAGCGTTCTTAAAAATGGTTAACATGGCCTAGGCTATTTTAATGAGTGTATTAAAAAGGACCCGTAAAAAGATCAACGGTCATGCAAATTTGGGTAATTTTCAGATACAGGTCTTTTTTTTCTGTTTTTTGTAATAATTTGTTTCGGCGGTCGTCTTGTTTTTATTCAGTCTTAATTATAAACATTACAAACCATAAATCGACAAATCATGAAATCACTCAAATATATCACAGTAGCATTTATCTGTGCCATTATGTTAAACAATATGGCCCTTGCCGTAACTTCTTCAACCGGAGAAAAAACCATTGTCGAAATCGCAGTTGGTTCAAAAGACCATACCACCCTGGTTGCAGCATTGAAAGCTGCCGACCTGGTGACCACACTCAGCGGCAAAGGACCCTTCACGGTGTTTGCACCAACCAATGCAGCCTTTGCGAAGATTCCGGCCGACGCCCTGGCAAACCTGCTGAAACCGGAAAACAAAGCCACCCTTGCCGGGATACTCACCTACCACGTTGTGGC
>CAYQFT010000271.1:0-3470 GCA_964416825.1 uncultured Porphyromonadaceae bacterium | reverse complement strand
ATGTTTGTGGTTTCCCTGATATCCTGACTCAAATCGTACAACTCAACAGAATCGCCTTTAGTCAGCATTTTCCAATTGCCATCTCGCATGGCTGTGCCCAACTTGGGTTCGTACCCGAAGAAAACCTGCCGGTCGGGTATATCTGCCTGATTCAGCAGATGGTCCTTGAAACTGATGCCGTCAAGTTCGCGTTGTTCCGGAATACTGATCCCGTTGATATCCAGGATGGTGGGCAGAAGATCCATGCCGGCGATCAGTTCATCGGAGGTCCACCCCGCCCTGATATGACCGGGCCATCTCGCTATGGCGGGTACGCGGTGACCGCCCTCGTAATTACTGAATTTACCTCCGCGGTATGGCCTTTCCTTTGGACTCATCCGCACATCACCGTTGTCGGAAAAGAAGAATATGAAAGTATTCTCATCCAGATTGCATTCACTCAGCGCGTCCAGTATCATGCCCACACTCCGGTCCAGGTCCTCGAGCATCACTTTGTACCTGGCCTGCGCTACCGCTCCGCTTAGCGGGATGTCCCTGCCACGGGTCCCGGGAGTATCCGAAGGAATCTGGTAGTAATTGTGAACGGCCTGGTGCGCGACGTACAGGAAGAACGGATTATCCTGATTGCGTTTAATGAAGTCTATCGATTTTTCAGTGATAATGTGCGTTGAATACCCAACCTGTTCCTTTTTCCCAGTACCATCATACCAATCCTTATGCTTTAGGTAATCGCATCCTCCCGGCAGGAACCCGACAAACTCGTCGAAGCCGAATTTGGTCGGATTGTTCTCCGGTTCTCCACCCAGATGCCATTTGCCAAAAAGTGCAGTCCTGTAGCCGCTTTCCTTCATGAGCCGTGGAATGGTAAGTTCCGTTGAATCCAGCCCCGGGGTTTCCAGGTCTCTGGCAATCACATCAACGATCCCCACGCGTTGCTGATACCGGCCCGTCATGAGGGCGGCGCGGGTAGGACTGCAAACTGATCCGTTGGAGTGAAAGTCCCTGAACCAAACGCCCTCCCGCGCCATCTGGTCCAGTCTGGGCGTTTTAATCCAGCCGTTATAAAGGCTCATGTCGCCACAACCCAGATCATCCGCCAGGATAATTATTACGTTTGGCTCCTCTTCATTTCCGCTTTTCGAGGCACAGGAACTAAGAATCAACCCCGGCAGGAGAAATATCAGTCCCGCAGGCCATGGATTGGATGTATCGAATATTCTTTTCATCCTGTTGTGCATCAGGTTAATAACTGACACCCGAAATCCATTTCCGGTAAAGGTATTCCTCAAGTCCCTCCCTTTCCTTTTTGGTCAGTCTGGAGTTAAAGACGAGTACTTCCGTTAACTCGCCCTCCCAGTGACCATCAGTAACCTTAAAGGGTTTATCAATCACTTCTGCAAACTCATACGTGGCAATGTAGAAGTCCTTCGGCATAGCGGCTTCACGGGGATTCACCTTCTCTCCGTTAATCCAGACATTCCCATTCAGGGTGGATGGAGAAATGGTATCGTTAAAGAGCTTCCCTCCATACGCTCCAATGCCAATCAAACGATTAAGCTCCCTCCATGGAGCCGTTCCTTTTGAAGCAAAATCGCTCTCTTTCCTTACCATGATGATGGTCTGATAGTTGGTAACCGGGGCACTCATTCCCTGAATCCATATGGTTTTCCAGCTCAATACGGGTTTGCCATTCTGCTTGTTGGGGAAATAATTGAAAAAATGAAAGTCGGTATCGCCAACCTTACTTTTCCCCCCGTTTGCCGATCCCCTTCTGAAAAGCTTTCCGTCCGGGTTTTCGTCAGCATTGAGATCCTCAGCGTCCAGCCACATCTGAAGTTCAGAACTCTTGATATCCCCGGGGAGTATTGCTTTCCGGGCATGCCAGTCTGCTTTCCGGGTGATCGCCACTCCAACCCTGTTCACGCTTCTGGCGCCGGTTTTCAGGTGACTGGCCTCCACATAGTAATTGCCAGGTTTTTCGGGCTCAAACTCAGTACCTCGACCTAATGCATCCTTACCTCCGGCATAAAATGAAGAATAATATAACTTCATATGACTATCCAGATATCCCTCCTCACGGATCTCCAGATATCCATCCCTGATTACTCCATTCCACTTAATATCAGCCGCTTCCGTACTGAATTGGAAATTATCATCATAAGTAATTTTAGATGTTTTAAAATCCCTGACAGTCAGCACGGAATCAAATCGTCCGTTTTGGGTAGTATTTATATCAAACTCAACCGGCAGGGCCTGATCGCCATTTGTATAAACCTTCAGATAGATCCAGCTGCCAAAATCATTTTTGGTGGTATCCTTGATAAAGATCCATCCCCGGTTTTCAACCACCGTGGCTACAGCCTTGTATTCATATCCATTGGCTTTCTTCCCGGATCCATAGAATTTACCATTTGGGAATTTTGGCACATAATCGGGTATGTCAGCCTCATACCAGAGATAGGTATAATCCGTGCAGGGGTTTGATATCCTGACTCTTCCCTTTCCAGACCTGCCAAACTCAAGGTTGTTCACATAAAATGACGGAACCTTTCCGATCTCAAAACCCTGTTCTATCAGATAACCGTCCGCATCGGCTATTTTAACGGTATAGCTTCCCGGTTTTAAAAAGGACCGGAATGGGTTATCTGTTATTGCGCCGTCTGACCATACAAATGACAAGGGTTTCCGTCCGCCGGTGACGATGATTTTTACGCTTCCATTATTCTGACTTCCGGTTGAGGGGATGACTTCCGATATCGAAACAGCCAGATTACCCGGTCCGTTATTAACCCCGGGCTTATTTTCCCTTACCTTGTTTTTGGCACCATATACCTTGCTGATGGGTTGATAATCTGCGCTTTTGATCTGATCCTTGTTATTTATTTTCCATTTAACCGACGCAACCGGGTAATCAACCCAGGGCAGGTCGGGCCTGATAAATTCCGACTCATCCACCAGCCTGCATTCTACCGTGTATTCCCCTGCTCCGTCAAAGGTGACATCCACATCACTCACATTACCGGCAAATACCTCTCCATTGAGAAACCATGAAAGTTTTTGTGAACCGGACAGGTTATCAATCTTATCCACGGAAAAGTGCACGGTACCCGGTATCGTCACATTCAGATTCTTACTAGCAGTGGAAGTAACATCAAAAGGATCCACCCACATGTAAAGGCGGCACACGGTACGCTGAACACAAATGGGGCACAGTCCGTCAGGATCACCGGTAAAGGATCCTGCTCCCATGATGCATCCCCTTGCGGTGGGTCGGTAAATATGGTGCAGCCGGTGTGTTGCCCCTTCAAAAACACCAACCTTATTCATATTCTCAGGCGAGTAAGGGGTAGGTATCTCAGTCCCCGGCTCAATCCAGGCTCGCCATTTCACATCTTCCAATACATAATCCAGCGTTGTATTCGAACCTTCCCCACCCTTGCCCCAAACCCCGTTTGAGGTATATTCATCGG
>CAYQFT010000270.1:0-3491 GCA_964416825.1 uncultured Porphyromonadaceae bacterium | reverse complement strand
GCCAGTGAGGTGGCGGCAAGCATCTGCTCCCTTAGGGTAGCCATTTCAGCCTGGTGAGCGGTGGCCAGTTCGGCCAGCTGAGCCTTCTGCTCGGCAGTCAGGGTAGTGCTGTTAATGCAGGTTCCGGTTCTGTTTCCACGGAATCCGGTTCCGTTGCAGGTCTGGGCTTCGAGCCCGAATGTGCCGGCTGCGATCAGGAAGGCAGCCACAACGATTTTCATGCTAACTTTTTTCATTGTACTAAAAATTAAGGTTATTTATTTGAAACTGAATCTTTCTGATTTTGCCACCAGGGACCCCGGCCGTTCTTGCCCGGACCGCCGCGCCCACCGCCGGGCGGGCCCTGTCCGCGCGGCACATTCACCTCGCCATCAGGTTTCAGGACTTTCTTAAACATTTCGAACAACTCTTTCTTCTGATCTTCTGTGCAGAACGATTTAAGCACCAGATAATGGTCAACGGAGAGTTTTTTCAGGTTTGTGTGCTGAAAGCCAATCTGTTCCGATAGCTGACTCAATCGTGTGGTATCAGGGGTTTCTCTATCCATCTCTATAAGTAAGAGGTCCCGCAACCGACTCATTTCCTGACTGATATCCCGAGCGTTACGGCCATAGTCCCAGGTTGCCTTGCGGAAGGAATCCTGCTGTTCTGAACTTAGCCCGAGTTGCTCCGCCATATATTGTACACGCTGCGTTCCCGGTATTCCTGCAGTATCACCCGTCAGAGCCGATACGTTGCCTGAAAGGGAAACCTTGTCTTGTTTATTGATGTGCCTTGCCACGGTGAGGATGGTTGCCACATTGGTTACCGCGAGAAACAGGACCAGACCGATAAGAAGATTTTGCTTTTTCATGTTACAGCTCCAGTAAAAAAGTTTCAATCGGTTCCTGCATCAGGTCATCCATCACCATCCGCAGCTCACTGGTAACAATGGCTTCGGAGGAATGTCCGGGAGTAATCAGTTTTCCGATTCCGAATCCCCCGAAAACGCCTGCAAGAATAAACAGGCTGAATCCCAGGGCGGGTATCAGGTTTAATGAAAAGCTCCTGCGAACGGGCTGCAACTGCCGGCGCTGAAGGATCCCTTCGATCCGCGTTGCCAGAAATGGATCGGGCTCAATCTCCTTTTCAATCCGGATCACTCCCAGAGTCTCCTCCAGGTAGCCGGCAAAGGACCGGCACTCCGGACATTTGCCGAGGTGCTCCCGTAACCGGCTCATCTCTTCCCCGGTAAGGTTTCCCTTGATGAATCCGATCAGATCGGTTTGGTAAATTTTGCAATCCATAGTATTGGTATTTATCGTTTAGATGTTTTACTTTTTAAAAACTTGCGCGCCTAGCAGGATTTCTTGTAACAGTGCCATAATTTTTTCTGCAGGTTTTTCTTCGCTCTGAAAATCAGCGACTCAACCGAGGATAGGGATAATTCCATCACCTCGGATATCTCTTTATAGGACAGGTCGTCAAACTCGGCCAGAACCAGTGCAGTGCGCTGCTTCTCCGGCAAGGATTCCAGGGCGGCATGGAGTATTCTTGACCGGTCCTGGTGTTCCAGAATCTCTCCCGGGTTTTTTTCCGATGGATCGCTGAGATTGTGAACCATCGAGGGATGGCTTTCCGAATTAAGGGTATCGGATTGAATCGGATCGTTTCTCCGCTTTTTGCTGCGGATATAATTAAGGGACCGGTTAACGGTGATGCGGTAAATCCAGGTTGATAATCCCGATTGCCCTCGGAAGCGGTGCAGGTTGGTTATGACATCAATGAAAACATCCTGAGCGATATCCCTGGCATCCTCCGTATTACGAACAAACCCCCGCGCTGTCTTCAGCACCAGGGGCTGGTAATGGTCAACCAGGTATCTGGTTGACGCCGGATCTCCGGCCCGGAGCATTTCTATCAGGTTGTTTTCATCCATTCAAATCCGGTGTTTACGGTGTTTGACTCTTTTGACACCGGTTAGTTAAAAAACTTGCGGGGGGGGGGGAGTGTCAAAATAGGGCAGAAGGGCAGGAGGGCAAAAGGGCAGGAAGTAAAGTAAAAACACAAAGTAGCAAAGGTTTGACAATGGGCCACATTAGCAGCTTATTACATAATTCCTTAATCCTTTACTTCCTGCCCTTTTGCCCTTTTGCCCTCCTGCCCTATTTTGTCCCACCCCCTATGATATCCTGCGAAAATCGATAAACCCCCGCCACACATCCGTATCCACCAGTTCAACCCGGATGCGGTTCCCTACGTCGAGTCCCCGGTAACCCTCCACCACGCGGCCTTCCACCGGAACACGAAGCAGCCGTACCCAGGTGCCCTTATCGGAAGCGCCTGTGACGATAGCGTCAAACTTCTCCCCGATCCGGTGCTCCAGCAGCAGTGCGGCCGCCGATTTTCCGACCTGTCGTTCCACTTTTTTGGCATCATTCTCCTGCTCCGTACAGTGAGCAGCAAGGGCTATAAGTTCCTCAGGAGTATAGGGATAGCCTTTCCCCGAAAGTGCTGCCTTGAGCAGGCGGTGGGTGATCAGGTCGGGAAACCGCCGGTTGGGAGCAGTGGAATGTGAATAGCTCTGCACCGCCAGCCCGAAGTGGCCGGCTACCGGTTCCCCCGGCATTCCTACTGCATATTCACCGGGGCCCAGCAGCTTGATGATGCTGAGCGACAGGTCCTGAATATGGTCCGGGTCGTTCTTCTTTGACCAGGTTAAGAATTCCTGCAGTGATTTTGAATCGGGCGCTCCCGGAAGCTTGTATCCGTCCTCCTCGGCAATTTCCACGATCCGGCTCCATCGTTTCGGGGTTCTCACGATCCTCCGGAAAGAAGGAAAATTCTGGCTGGTCAGAAATCTGGCAGTGACCCCGTTGGCACCGATCATGAAGTCCTCGATAATATCCTTTGCCCGGTTTTTAACTTCATTCCTGAGTTCCGAAAGGGTATCCCCTTCAAAAATCGGCCGGGCCTGACTGGTAGTGAAATCCAGCGCGCCCTGCTCATGGCGGTAATTCTTCATCCGGCCGGCTGCCTCGGACTGTAATTTTATGTTTTCGGCAAGTCCCTGTATTCCAACAGCTTCCCCAGGCAGAGGTCCATTTCCTTCCAGCCAGTCTGCCAGGCTGTTATAAGCCAGCTTGGCCCGGTTCCTTACCTGGGCCCGAAAAATATCTGTTCCCTGAATCACCCCGTCGCGGTCTATCACCATCTCCACCACAATAGCCATCCGGTCTGAATCTTCATTCAGCGAAGTAAGGCCCGTTGACAATTCATCGGGAAGCATCGGAAAAACTGCCGCGGCAGTATAAACCGATGTAGTATTCTGAGCCGCATGTTTATCGATTGCTGTGTTTTGTTTTACCACGGCATCCACATCGGCAATCGCCACCATCACCCGGATTCTTTCTTCACTCATGGGTTCAGCCACGGTCAGCTGATCCAGGTCGAGGGAGTCGTCGTTGTCGATGGAGCACCAGAGAAGGTGCCTCAGGTCTCTTACGGAAGAA
>CAYQFT010000269.1:0-3505 GCA_964416825.1 uncultured Porphyromonadaceae bacterium | reverse complement strand
AAGCGTATTCCGGGTGGTGAGGGTAGCCCGGTCGCCCCCGGCTTCATGGGTGATCGACAGCGACCATCCGGTTGGTGCCATACGGGCATAGGGAAGCGTGGAGTCGAGTTTGGGCTTGTTGAAATCGTAATAGGGAAACCCATACCAGTCGTAATACACATGGCAGTAAGCTTTCATAAATGCATCCACATCTATTTTGGAGAATTGTTCGTGGAGGAACTGCCCCAGGGCAAACGTGCCGGTATTGGCCAGCTCCCGTCCACCTTCCTTGCTGATCAGGGAGGCGATGCCACCGCGAAGGGTGTCGAATTTTACCTGGAAATAACTGGTTTCCAGAATGTCGCCCGTAATTGCCGTTGCTTCCGGCCTGGGTCCGGTTACTAAACCATAGGTTCGATACCCTCCGGCCGGAATATCAGTGACCGGGAAGGTGATTTTCCGATCCGTATGGGCAACCGGTATCAGAACATCGCTGGTCAGGTCCCTGACAGTGGCGGGGATCTCCTCGCCGGCCGGGATATCCAGCGTTGTCATGCCGCTGCGCGACCAGGGAAGCGGGTTGAAAACGACGGCACGCGGACCGGTGGCGCTGACCGCCCGGGCCAGGCTTTCCATGCGGGGGGCAATGCCTTCGCTGGTTAATCGCTGGGCTTCATAAGCATACGCAGCATGCCATTTAAAGGTTGCCAGCTGCTCCTTGTAGGTCCCGTCTGCCAGTCCCTTTTTCCAGGTAGCATGGTCGGGGGTCCCAAAAGCAGGGCCTTGAATTCCCCAGGTATGCTCGGTGAAGAGGCAGCCCTGTTCATACGCATTGGACAGCCTTTCGGACAGGTCGCGTAGAGACGCATAATTATGCGTCTCTACAATCCCCGCCGCGGACATCCAGGTTGAAAGGGTGGTTCCCAGCACAACCAAACTGGCCATATCCGGTGCAACCTTCCGATGGATTTGTGTGGGTACCGGCATGGTCATCTGCCCATGCGTCCAGGTATCGGGCATATCGCCCCGGATCACCGGAATATCGATATCCTTTTCAGCGATGATCGCATCGGCAAAATCGCTTGGGCGGCCAAAGCGGATCTTAACCCCCGGCAGTTCGCGGCGAATTTTGTTCAGCACTCCCTGAACCGCTTCACGGGATGGCGGACCGGAATTATCCCCGGTCACCTGAAAGCAGAGCCAGGTTTTATACTGCCAGCCGTCAGGAGGAAGTGGCTGCCAGCTGTAATCATGGAAAGCATATCCGGTTAGCAGGCGGCTCCCGTCGGGACCTTCCCACCAGAACAATTTCGGAACATCGGGATTCGGACTCCAGGGATTTACCCCGATATGTACAAACCGGATGCCGGCATTAGTCAATAGTGTAGGCAGTACCCACGCCTGCGAAGGCATGTCGGTGAGCTTGGCATCAGCAGGCAGGGGCTGACCAAAATGCTTTGCCAACCGGGTACCGCTGCCCAGCCCCCGAACCAGCTCCTCAAGATCGGCAGCTTCGGATTCAAATGTGTAAGGTAAAGCATGCCAAACAATGCGACCGTCGCGGATAGCCTTTTCTATTCGGATACGCCGCTGCGGTGTCTGCTTCTCATCGAGAATCACCTCCATGACCCAGGCGGGAAGAACCCAGACAAACCGCTCGCTTTTTGGCGTATTCAGCGTATCTTCAATCAATGCCAACGCCTTGTCCATCATTCCGTTCCGATAGTAATCCAGCACTTCGGGAACCGAATGCGTGTAGCCGATATCGTTGTGGGTTTTCCAGACCAGGATCACCTCCTCAAGATTAGGCCACTTTGGATTGCGGGCGATCCGGGCAGTATCGGCTTCGGCGGTGGCTTCGCTTTTCCCAGTCAGGCTGACATCTAGAAAACTGTGAAGAATACCGATGGAATCGGCAAAATGGCCAGCAGGCATCGCCTTTCCGTTGAGCTGTATCGATTCAAACGATCCGCGGAACACGGCCCGCCAGGTGACCGGCTTGTCCGATTTGTTGGCAAAGGTGGTGCTGTACGGCGATAGGTGGCTGACCGAAATGAGGCCGGAAAAAACCGGGATGTTCTCAACCGTCACATCCGGGGTTGCCGGCGCGAGCCTTGGACAGGTAGCCACCCTGTTTTCGGAAGCCGTCGGCTCCACGCCCACCATTCCCCTTACGATCCCCTCGATCGCTCCGCTGGACGCTTCCGGATAATCCCGGCGCTTATCGGCATAAATCCGCTTCAGAAAATCATAGGCATCGGCATTGTAACCGTACTGATAAAAAAGCATCGGCAGATAGGATAGCACCTCAACCTGTGAGTTACGGAGTTCCAACAGGGATTTTTCAATTCGTTCCGGGGCTTCGATCACATGGTACCACAACAGAAACTCGCTGGCGCTGATGCCGCCAGGGTAAAATTTTTCTTCCGATTTTTTGAAAAATCCATGATACGTAAGTTTCTCTTTATCCCACCAGAGGGAATCGATTAACTGCCTGTAAACTTGCGCCTTTGCTGCATAGGGAGCACTTTCGTCCGACCGGCCGGTGAGATTGAGAATTTTTGCATAGGTCTTGTAGCCGTTAAAGATCATGCCAACCAGATCGCCACTCACAGAGATCTCCTCCTGCTGTTCATCGTAGGAAGGAATGCCTCGGGCGTAGAAGTACTTTTTCGTTCCCGGCTTGCGGTTCATAAAGGCTGGCCGGTCCATGATCTGATCTGGCTGCAGCTGCCACCTTTCAACATATTGATTAAGTGTTATTTGGAAGAAATGGTCGAAATCCGGATGGACCAGGTATGCTTTATTCCCGGTCCATTCGTATAATTTATAGCAGGCATCGATGATGTCGAAATTTGCGTTCAGATTGTACCAAAAATCCTCATCCGATGCATAATCGACCGGTGCCGGCAGATTATAGCGGTTGATCTCCCACCAGGAGCACCAGTCCTTGCTTTCCGAAATATTCTCCACGAACTTGCGGAACATGTTGAGGTTCTGTTCCCCCTGCCACAGGATCTCGGCCCCGATACACTGGTGGCTCACATCGCGGATGCAGAAGGCCTCCCGGTTGGGCAGGGCGGCTTCGTACCAGGGGCCCACGGGGTCGCTGTCGCTGCCGACATACCCATTGGAGGTCTTCTGCGCCCAGTTGAAGATCTTCACCAGCATGGTGTCGGATGAGGAGATCCGGATACTGTCGCTTGGGGAGCCCAGCAGGCTTATTGGTTTTTCGTTCGTGCAGGAGAATGTAATAATACTAATGCAACTAACTGTTAAATAAATAGTTAACAAAGTGAGCCTTGTCCTTTTCATATGGCAGAGTATGTTGAATGGGTTATTCCGCAATAATTTTTACCGACTGATTGGCAGTTAGTTTTATTCTGATTTTATTATCTGACATTGTATAGGCCGTAAAAGCCTTTTTACCGGAACCGGTCAGTTCATAACCCTTTCGCTTCACACACACAAACCCGCCTGACCATCTGCCCCTTTGAAACCCGGGCTTCATCCAGGATTTCAAATC
>CAYQFT010000268.1:0-3534 GCA_964416825.1 uncultured Porphyromonadaceae bacterium | reverse complement strand
TCATGTACTTCTGGCAGGAGATTCCGGCCTTCGCCGGAATGACATCCCCATGCCCTTGTGCCCTCGTGCCCTTGTGCCCTTGTGCCCTTGTGCCCCTGTGCCCCTGTGCCCCTGTGCCCTTGTGCCCCTTTTTCATACCTTAGCATTCTTTAAGTTACATCCCATGAACCCCGATTTCACCAACTCCATCATCCTCCCCGAAAACCTGCCGCAACTGGAGGGGACCGGGTTTAACCCGGTCGACCGGAAGTATATCTGGATTCTTTATATACGTTACATGATCTGGACTGCCGTCCTGATTCCGGTGGCATGGATCTTCCCGGTCATCCTGAAGGAGAAGACGCCGGATTTTCTGATCTGGGCACTGGTCGGGCTGCTCGTGATTATCATGATCGCATCCATGGTGGTCACAAAAATCGGGTTTAGATACCGGGGCTACCTGATCCGGGAAAAGGATATTGCCTACAAGCGCGGGTTGATCCGGTATAAACTGACCTCAATCCCTTTTAACCGGATTCAGCATGTGGAACTGAACCAGGGCGTTTTAGCCAAACGGATGGGCCTGGCTACCATAAAGGTTTATACTGCGGGCAGCAGCTCGGATGACCTGGAAATCCCCGGCCTCCCTATTGAAACTGCCGGACAGATCCGGGAGTTCCTCACCGGCAATATCAGCGCGGATGAGTAATTTCGATTTCAGCAAGCCTCAGCGCCAATCGGTCAAAGGCCTGGTCCTGATTTTCCTTCAGGAGGGCAAGCGCGGATTGCAGGCATTCTGGCCGGTAATCGTGGGGATCCTTTTTGCTAAAAATTCCGATAAAAAAGTCCTGATTATCGGGGCCTTTGTTCTGTTGGCTGTGATTCTGACGCTGATTCATGCCATACTTTATTTCCGGGCTTTCAGGTTTCATATTGAAAATCAGCAGTTTATCCTTAAAAAGGGGTACCTGAGCCGGAAAACCCTGACGATTCCCCTCGACCGGATCCAGAATGTGAATACCAACCAGACAGTATTCCAGCAGTTTCTGGGGGTGATGAGTGTGGAGATAGATACGGCAGGATCGTCGCAAAAGGAGCTGAAGATTTCCGCACTCACCAAACCGGTGGCTGTGCAGTTGTCGCGGATACTGAGCTCGTATATAGAGGTTCAGCCGGCAGAAAGCCGGGAGGCTGTGAGAACGGCGCCACCGGAAGAAAAGCTGGTGCTGCAGCTCACAAACCGCGACCTGCTGAAGATCGGGATCAGTCAGAATCACCTGAAAACCGCGGTGATTCTGTTCTTTTTCGGGATTCAGTTTTACAACCAGGTGCAGCAGTACTTCAAGGAAAAGGCCGAGGAGTACGCGCATGAGGCAACCGTTTTTCTGAGCCAATCCGGCTGGGCGATCCTGGTTTCCCTGGTTCTTTTCTTTCTCCTGGTCTCCCTGCTATATTCAATGGTCAGAACCATGATCCTGTTTTACGACCTGCGGTTTTACAAATTGAAACAGTCGTACCGGATTGTATCGGGATTACTTACCCGGAAGAATGTCCTGATTCCCTTCCGCAAGATCCAGCAGCTAAACTGGGAAACCGGTCCGATCAAAAAACTGTTCGGCATTTACAAGGTCAATATTTTGCAGGCTACCAGTGGCGTGGCCGCCAAAACCACACTGATCGAAATGCCCGGATGCCTGGATCAGCACATCGAAGGCCTGAAATCTGACCTTTTTGGCCCCGATGAATTAAAGAGCCAGCCCGTCATCCGCTCGTCGCGGGTCTATTTCAGCCGCACCTGGATTTATAAAGGCTGGGTTCCGGCTATACTGTTTTCACCTTTGCTTTTGCTGAGCTGGCTTTATGTGTTTCTGTTGATTGCTTGGGTTGTTTTTATGCTGATTTACAGCCGCTTAACCTTAACAAAGAGCTATTTTCAGGTCAGCAACGGCCAGATCCGGGTTTCATCCGGGGCTATCGAACACCATTTCAAGCAGATGGAGTTTCATAAGGTGCAGCATCTGGAATTCACACAGAGCATTTTTTATAAAAAACGCGGGGTAGCCAGCCTGAAGATCGGGAATGCATCCGGCAAAATCACCATCCCGTTCATTGATGAAAAAATCGCCCGGAAACTGCATGATTATCTGCTGTATTACGCGGAAACGTCCCATCAGGCGTGGATGTGAGCGGAAGAACAGGGCAGAGGGCAGAGGGCAGAAGGCCCTCTGCCTTCTGCCCTGTTTCCGCGCGGGTATGCCATCACGGGCGACCACCGGTCGCTGAACAATTAAGGGTAAAGGTTGTTGAAGTATAGTTTTGGGTATAAAGGCGAAAGGCGAAAGAAAAAAGGCGAAAGAAAGAGACAAGATGTTAAGATTCAAGACAAAGTCCAGCCATACCTACATCCTCACCCCTCACCCCAAACCCCAACCCCCAAACCCTAAACCCGAACCACTATTCACCAATCACTATTCACTAATCACTATTCTTTCCCATGCCAACTCCAATCTACCCATGCTTGTGGTTCGACGGGAACGCCCGCGAGGCGGCCGAGCTCTACTGTTCGATTTTCGGAAATTCAACAATCACGCAGGATACCGGCCTGGTGGTGAGTTTTGAAATCGAGGGCAAAAAGATCATGGGCCTCAACGGTGGCCCGATGTTTAAAATCACACCGTCGCTCTCCCTGTATGTAACCTGTGAATCCGATACCGAGATTGAACGGATCTACAAAGGTTTACTGGAGGGCGGAATTACCATGATGCCTCTAGATGCCTATCCCTGGAGCCCCCGGTATGCCTGGGTTGTCGATAGATTCGGCATGACCTGGCAGCTTACTCTTGGTGAATTACCTGCTGGCGGCGATAAAATCATCCCCTCCTTTTTGTTCGTGGGTGCTCAGTATGGCAACGCCCAAAAAGCCATGGCCCTCTACACACGGTTGTTCCCCAATTCCAGAATCCTTCACGAAGATGTTTACGGTCCCGATGAACAGCCGATGGCAGGCAGCCTGAAGTTCGGACAATTTGCCCTCGATGGCGTGCCCTTTGCCGCCATGGATGGCTTTGGCGAGCATCAGTTTGCTTTTAGCGAGGGTGTTTCCCTGGTGGTGGAGTGCGAGAATCAGGAAGAGATTGATAATTACTGGAACACGCTGATTTCGGATGGCGGCGAGGAGAGTCAGTGCGGCTGGCTCAAGGACGGTTTCGGCGTATCCTGGCAGATCATCCCCAAGGCGCTTAACAGCCTGATATCGGATTCCGAAAAGGGCCAGCGGGCTATGCAGAAGATGCTCACCATGCGGAAGCTGGTGATCAGTGAACTGGAGAATGCGTGATGCGTGATAAGTGAATGGTGAATAGTGAATGGTGAATGGTGAATGGTCAAAGCTAACGTTGAGGCTCCAGCGCAGAGTGTCGAATGTTGAAAATTAGATTCAAGGCAACGCCCTGGCTATAACCGGCAACCTACCGTCTCCCCCATGCCCCTGTGCCCCTGTGCCCCTGTGCCCCTGTGCCCTTGTGCCCTTGTGCCCTTGTGCCCCTGTGCCCTTGT
>CAYQFT010000267.1:0-3557 GCA_964416825.1 uncultured Porphyromonadaceae bacterium | reverse complement strand
GATGTGTGTATAGCACTGTCGCCCACGGTGGAAAAAGCAATTCGCGATACGGGTTCCAAAACCAGGATCGTACGGGTAGGTAACGCCATTCCGATCGAATTTTGGGAACGGAATGAAGAGCGAAGAAGAAAGGGACGTGAGATGCTGGGCCTTCAGGATTCCGACTTTGTCGTTCTGGGAGTAGGCCAGCTTGAAGGCCGCAAAGGGGTTGAAGATTTTCTGGACATTGCAGAGCAGATACCTGAAGTCCGGTTCGTTTGGGCAGGAGGAAGGCCTTTCGGCGCTCTCACGGAGGGATTGGTCAGGATCAATGCCCGGCTGGCGCGTCTCCCGGAGCATATTACTTTTCCCGGGATGTTTGAACTTTCGGAAATGCCTGCCGTCTATGCCGCTGCCGATGCCTTTATCTTTCCGTCTTACCAGGAGAATTGCCCCATGGCTCCTCTCGAGGCTGCTGCCGCCGGATTGCCCGTTGTGTTCAGAAACCTTCCTGAATATCAGCTGCTTTATGAGAATCCATGGCTGTCGGCCGCTGACAATGAGGAATTCATTACCCTGATTAAAAACCTGATGTCCGATAAGGAGTTCTACAAAGCCCAGGTTGCTGTCTCACAGCGGCTTTTGCAACAATTTGACAAGGGTAAGATCTGCGAAAGGATGATCGGTATTTATACTGAACTTTGCCAAAACCGGTAGTTGAAATATCCATCTGATTAAAGAAAAAAGTTAATATTGCCCTTTATGGGCATACTGCAAGACCGAATGAAAAAGTACGATGCACCCCAGCAGGCTCAAAAAGCCGGTGTGTATCCGTACTTCCGGATGATTGAATCCGAACAGGATACGGAAGTCATCATCAACGGGAAAAAAGTTCTGATGTTTGGTTCCAACAGTTATCTGGGGCTTACAAATCACCCGAAAATTATTGAGGCGGCCATCGCGGCCACGCGAAAATATGGAACTGGCTGTGCGGGATCCAGGTTTCTGAACGGGACCCTCGACATCCACATACAACTCGAAGAAAAGCTGGCGGAGTTTGTCGGCAAAGAGGCGGCACTTTGTTATAGTACCGGGTTTCAGGCAAATCTCGGGGTGCTTTCCTGTATTGCCCAGCGGGGTGATTTTATCCTGCTCGACGCCCTGGACCATGCGTCCATTATTGAAGGCGCCCGTTTGTCATTTGCCAAGGTTCACAAGTTTGCGCACAATGACATGGATTCCCTCAAGAGGCGTCTGCGCGCCTGCCCGCCTCATAAGATGAAGTTCATAGTGGTTGACGGGATTTTCAGCATGGAAGGCGACATTGCCAATCTTCCCGAAATCGTCAGGCTGGCCGAGAAGTTCCACGCAACCATCATGGTGGATGATGCGCATTCAATTGGCGTCCTCGGCAAGAACGGATGCGGAACTGCCAATCATTTCGGACTGGACGACAAGGTTGATATGATGATGGGTACCTTCAGCAAATCGCTGGCTTCACTCGGCGGGTTTATCGCCGGGGATTTTGATACCATCAATTACCTGAAACATACCTCTCGCTCCCTTATATTCTCAGCATCCATGACACCGGCTTCAACCGCCACGGTTCTGGCCGCCTTGGACGTGATGAAGGAGGAGCCCGAGAGAATAGACAACCTTTGGGAACTTACACGCTATTCTCTTAATGCATTCAAGCAACTGGGATTCAACACCGGAAAGGCAGAAAGTCCGATTATTCCCTTACGAATCGGCGATATAAACAATACTCTCATGCTCACCAAACTGCTCCTGGAGAAGGGGATTTTTGTTAACCCTGTTCTGGCGCCTGCAGTTCCCAAAGACGATACGCTGATCCGTTTTTCCCTGATCGCTACCCATACCCGCGAACAGATCGACTACGCGGTTGAGAACATTTACGGGATCTGCAAAGAACTCGGAGTTCTATAAACTACTTTATCCATGCCCAAGATCATTCTCATTACGGGTGCATCATCGGGGTTGGGCAAAGCCACGGCCGAATTTCTGGCTGCCCAGGGTCATGCCGTTTACGGAACCAGCAGAAACCCGGTCGTATCCTTATCCCCGGTGATCATGGTCCGGATGGATATAACCGATGACCTTTCTGTAAGAAATGCCGTTTCAGAGATTATAAGCCGCGAGGGCCGGATCGATGTACTGATCAACAACGCGGGAATGGGAATCGGCGGAGCCATCGAGAGTTTTACCGATGAGGAGGTTAACCTGCAGATGGATACCAATTTCAATGGATTGGTCAGGGTTACCCGCGCGGTTCTTCCGCACATGCGAGCGAGCGGAAGCGGTAAAATAATTAATATCAGCTCAATAGGAGGCCTGATCGGACTTCCTTTCCAGGGATTCTACTCAGCGGCAAAATTTGCGATCGAGGGATACAGCGAAGCGCTGGCGATGGAACTGAAACCCTGGCATATTCCTGTAGTAGTTGTCAATCCCGGCGATTTCAAAACCGGATTTACCGGAAGCCGCACGATTACAGCCATGGATTCATCGGGCAGCGATTACCGGGTCAGGGTTGTCAAGGCCGTGGCAGTCATGGGTAAGGACGAGCAATCGGGATGCGATCCGCTGCTTCTCGCAAAAACCATCGGCAAGATCATTAGCCGGAAAAATCCGGGTTATCGTTACATAATCGGCCGATTCGACCAGCGGCTGATTGCACGTATCCGGCACCTTCTTCCGCCCGGCATTGTGCGGTGGATAATAGCTGACCACTATAAGATTGGCGATTGACGATTTGGGATTGTCGATTGTCGTTAACGGATTGACAAACGGGTAAAGCCGCTTGTTGATTATCAGTAACGATCTGGTTATTAGTGCGTCTTATGGTTGAATTAACCAAACAGACGACTATGAAAATTCATTTTTTCTTTATCAGCTTACTGGTTTCTGCAGGGATCATGCCTTTGGCTACTGCGCTTCCTGCAACCCAGATTCATTATACCCGCGGCAATAGTGCCCGCCAGATTCCCATCGAGAACTGGAACAACCTTGTTGTCTTTAATGCACGGGTTAATGGAACACAAACAGGAACCTTTATCCTTGACAGCGGCGCCGGGGTATCGGTAATTGATTCTGCATTTGCTGCTTCGGCAGGTGTTGACCTCTCAAAAAAGGGAGTGTCAGCAAAAACCGGTCAGGAATTTCTGTTTGCCGGCAACATCAGTTTTGACCTTCCCGGAGTCAGCATTTCCGGGCTTGATTTGCGAGCAATGGACATTTCACAGCTATCCCTATTCACTGGCCACAGGATTGACGGGGTGATTGGCTATGAGTTGTTCAGTAATATGGTAGTCGAAGTAGATTATGCCGGAAGCCATATGAGTTTCTATGATCCTTCCACATTCCGCTATCAGGGACATGGAGAAAAATTGCCGGTGACATTTGCCAACAACTGGCCGGTTGTTGAAGTTGTGTTCAGCCAGGATAATGGTAAAACGCTCAAGGGCAAGGTTCTTATTGATACCGGATCAATGACCCCGGTGAGTTTGAATTCGGCAGGATTTTGTGAACAAACGATTCCCAATCCAATATCAGTCGGA
>CAYQFT010000266.1:0-3681 GCA_964416825.1 uncultured Porphyromonadaceae bacterium | reverse complement strand
AAACTTCCATACGCACTGGATGCCCTGGAACCGTATATTTCAAAACAGACTATTGAATTCCACTATGGAAAGCATCACCAGGCTTATGTAAACAACCTGAACAAACTCATCACCGGAACCGAATTTGAGAACGCCACACTCGAAGAGATCGTGCGCAAATCGGCCGGCGGGATCTTCAACAACGGCGCACAGGTGTGGAACCATACCTTTTACTGGAACTGTATGAAGCCGCAGGGCGGACAGGAACCCACAGGCCAGCTTCACGATGCCATCGTTAAAAACTTCGGATCGGTTGCCGAATTCAAGGAGAAGTTCTCCAACGCCGCCGCAACACTGTTCGGCAGTGGCTGGGCATGGCTGGTGAAAAAAGAGGACGGAACCCTTGAGATCACCCAGGAAAGCAACGCCGGAAACCCGCTTCGCGCCGGCAACACCCCGCTGCTTACCTGCGATGTGTGGGAACACGCCTACTACCTCGACAAGCAGAACGTACGGCCAAACTACATCGCCGACTTCTGGAAACTGCTCGACTGGGACGCGGTAGCCGGAAGACTGTAAATCTGATGGATAAAGTACGGGGTACGAAGTACAACGTACAAAGTGAAGTGGGAAGTACAACGTACGAAGTACGAACGGCGGCTGGCCGCCACCATACTTTGTACTTCGTACCTTATACCTGACTTTGTACTTTGTACTTCTTAAATTGTACTTTATTTGAGTTATTGTGCCCGGATTATATGAAATAAATAAATCCGTCATTCTTTTACAATTTTCCCTTCTCCAATAATCTCTCCCTTCCGGCTGCAGATCTCGTAAAGGTATACCCCCTTCGCAAAGCGGCCGAAATCAATCGCTGCTTCGCGTAAAAATTCCTGCTGCAAAACGGCTCTCCCGGACAAGTCATACAGTACGATGACTGCCGCGACGTGAACATCCGCAAAAACATTCAGGATATCCGATACCGGATTCGGGAAAACCCGGGTACTGATCAATAACCCTGCCCCGCCAACAGCCGACGGTTTTGTGATCGAATCCTGGTATTCATAGGCCCCCATGTCGATCCGGCCCTGGTAAACCCGCGGGTTGCCGGCAAAATCAAGCGGCAGCTGCCCGGGGGTTGGAATTGTGTCGCCGGTGTTTATTGTTTTAGACGTGGCTTTCATGGTCCAGTCGTACAGCGTGGTTTCGGCGATATTGCCCGCCGTCATCGTAGGCCTTGCAAAATCGGGAACCGCTTCAATATTTGAGGCGCCATCGGGGGGAAAACTGCTGCAACAATTAAACCCTGATGTTACGGTTGCGTTATGCAGAATGCATGGCATCAAATTAGGGCTGAAAAAAATGTTGTTAACGACCTGGATTTGAAATTTCGCGCCGGCATGGGCTTCCAGCAGAAAGTCATAACTCCCGTTGTTGCAGAATGTATTGCCGTAAAGAGACATGACCGTTTTTGAATATGATTCGTTTGTAATATACGCTCCGTTGCCTGCATTGTTGAAAACCAGGTTCTGGTTCATGACACAACCCTTGACATTCACCTGGTTGTGTATCCCTTTGTCCCTGTTGTTATAGATTTCATTGTTCTCCAGCCTGCTGTAATTGGCCGCAAGGAACACCCCGCCCCGTAATTGCTGAAAACTTTATTCCCGGAAACCACGACAGAGTCAGCCAAAATGCAGCTGATACCCCGGTCAACCTGGTGGTGGATCTCATTTTCCAGGATATTGATTCTCGATCCCGAAAATGCGATGCCGGTGTTGTTGCTGAATATTTTATTCCGCCGGATATTCATATTTCCCGGCCCCGCCACGATTTGAATCGCTCC
This sequence comes from uncultured Porphyromonadaceae bacterium, assembly GCA_964416825.1. Taxonomy (GTDB): domain Bacteria; phylum Bacteroidota; class Bacteroidia; order Bacteroidales; family UBA12481; genus UBA12481. The sequence continues at coordinate 1,856 of CAYQFT010000266.1, read as the reverse complement.
GGCGGCATTGCTGTAAAACCAGTTTCCGGAAACCGACACCTCCCCGGCAGAGAAGCCGTAAATTCCCTGCACATTATTGTAAATATAACCATCCATGATTTCAGAACTGTCGCAACCGTTTAACCTGACCGCATAGTTTTTAGTGTCGAAGATTTTGCAGCCGGTAAGCGAAACCTTTGAATGCGGGCCTGTCACCCGGATCCCTGTACCGGCCTTATTGCTGACATCGCAGCGAACCATTTCCAGTTTTCCGCTCATGACATTTACAGCTGAACTGTCGCAGGGAACAGGCAGGATACACCAGGCGAGCCGTGAAGTATCGGCATAGCCGGGGTTGTTGATCCTGATTCCGTTCCATTTACCGTAGGGCTTGTTCACCCCGAACCGGATGTTGTACAGCGAATCGCCAAGCGCCTCCAGCGTTCCTTCCACATCGATGGCGTATTTATCCAGAAGCCTGACATAGGTGCCGCGGCAGATAACCACCTTCACCCCCTGGAGGATCTTCAGGTTCCCGTTGATGTTCACCGTATCGGCACAGATCAGTGTATCCCGTGAAATGGTGCCCGCGAGCCCCGTAAACCCGGAACCTGTGAGTGGGATCAGAATGTCCGCGATGCTGTCGGCCGAAACAGACAGCGTGCCTGCGGAAGCAACCGCCGACACGGGTTGAAACTGAACGAAGATCGTATCGGGCTGCTGCGGGGTTGCGGCCAGGATGACGGAATTTCCGAAAACAATCCCGTCCGTGCTGATCCTGAACGGAGCGGAAGCCGACAGGTTAAGGGTGAGCGGCACATTCCCTGAATTGGTGACCAGCAGCTGCTTTACAGCGGTGGAATTGATGCTGACCAGGCCGAAGTCAAGGCTGTCCTGGTCGGTGTTAACCCGGTAAACCGTATCAGGGACGGTGCTAAGGGTGACGTGTTTTCGGATGATCAGCCCGTTGGCACCTATCCCGAAAAGGTGTTCGGCATGATTGCTGAACAGGGTTTTCAGGGTGGATGAGGCGGTATAATCCGGGTTCCAGGTCAGTCCGCCGGTGCGGGTTACAAGAATATTACCGGCCCCTTTCAGGTAGCCGTCGATCTCGCTGAGGAACAGGCACTGGTCAACGGTTGAGCTGTTGAAATCGGTAAAATGCCTGCTGAATGTACCCGTGCCGTTGGTCGTCTTCCAGAAATGCGACGGATCCCAGGCAGGTTTTACGCAATACCCCGTGTCTTTGCTGACCATGGAAATAAACCATCCCGGGCCGGGCAGAAAGGCCGGCGTCCAGGAATTCCCCCTGTCTGAGGTCTTCTTCGACCGGTTGTCCATCCCGGTTCCGCAATGCGGGTAAACATTGTTGGTCATGCCGAACACAAACGCGTTTTCATCATCAATCTGCTGAAAACAGCTGTTCGTTTCACCGATGTTGAATTTCGCCTGCCAGTTCACGCCTCCGTCATCTGTTTGATAAACCGAGTAATCGTCCAGGTAGTGGCCCGGAGGGCCTCCCCAGATGCAATAATACTGGTGGTAGAAAATGGCGAATCCCCGGCCTGAACCAAAGAACATCAGGTCCGTAACGGTGTCGCCCGGGCCCCTGACCATCTGCCAGGTTTCGCCCCGGTCGTTGCTGCGGTAAATGCAATTGCCTGCGGCATATACCGTGTCGGTTCCCGCTTTGCAGATCACATGAAAATCGCCGGAAAGCGCTGCTTTCTCCTCCCAGGTGGCTCCCCGGTCGGAACTTTTCAGAACAACACCGTTTGAACTGATCACAAAGCCAACTGAATCGTTGATAAAACAACCGTCAACAAGATTGAGCCCGCCGCCGGAATGAACCACCTGCCATTGGGAAAATGCCGGGG
>CAYQFT010000265.1:0-3727 GCA_964416825.1 uncultured Porphyromonadaceae bacterium | reverse complement strand
GACCAGGCTCCTTAAGGACATTCGCACGGGAACCAATGGTTCAGACCCTAGAATCCTTACCGCCATCGAGGGAAAAGTTTGGTTTTCCGCCGATGACGGAGTACATGGAAGTGAACTTTGGGTAACCGGCGGCACTACGGTAAACACACAAATGCTAAAGAATATCAATACCCAGTCTGTCGGTTACGGTGACGAAGGATCTGATCCACATCACTTCATATTTTTCCGCTGACGACGGGGAGCATGGCGACCAGTTGCACATGAGCGACGGAACAACAGCCGGCACAAGGATGGTAAAACAAATCGGAGGCGCATCTGCCGGGAGTGTAAGTAATCTAGTAGCCTTTGGAGAATATTTGTACTTTACTGCATAAAACGGATCAACCGGGCTACTCATGTACCGGACCGACGGCACTGAGGGAAGCACGGAGGAGTTTCCTGCCATGCAGGAAGAGGAGTACGCCAACAACAAACCGGTGATCGTTTTTAACAATCGTCTCTATTTCCTGATGGGAACAGCTGCCACGGGATTAGAACTCTGGTCGACCGATGGAACGGAAAGCGGAACCTCGTTGGTACGCGACATTTATCCCGGGCCCTCAAATTCGTATGCGGGAGCTCAACAGGTAGCTGTCATGAATAACCTTCTATATCTCACAGCCAAAAGCAATGACCATGACGGTTACCAGGTTTGGGTAACCAACGGCGCCGCCGCCGGGACCCGGATGATCATGCCAGATGTGGCGCCAATGGATAATCCATTAATATCCTCCACTGAATTCTATGTTTGGAACGAAGTCCTCTATTTTCAAGCTGCCTATACCAGTCACGGATCAGAGCTTTGGAAAATACTCCCCCCGGCCACCGGCATGGAGGAGATTACCCCTGCCCCCGTCGAATTTGAAACCTGGCCCAATCCGGCGCGGGGCGAACTGCACGTCAACTGCAGCCATCCGGTGACCCTCCGGCTTTTTGACTTTAGCGGGCGCATCCTGACCGAAAAAACCTTTCCGCAGAGCGGAACTCTCAGTCTCGCAGGGCTGGCACCCGGACTCTACTTCATTGCAGACAAGGAACATAAGACTGTCAGGAAAGTGGTGGTGGAGTAATAAGCCAACCACCGACTCAACTGCCAACACCGCTCAGGATCTGGCAAAACTGATTAAGGGTTCATAATCCCCGCCATCAGCAGCTCGTATGGCTTTAAGATACTCTTTTCTTGAGCTGCCATCCCTGACCAGATTGTCTGATCCCCATGTAAATAATGCCTTGCCTAAGATCTTTTCAATAATGACATCCGCCATTAAACGACTGTGCCTCCCATTGCCGTTAGGGAAACAATGTATTGAAACGATACGGTGTTTGTATCGGATTGCAATTTCGTCAGGTGGAAATACATTGTTCTCAATCCAAAATTGAGCATCGTCATTTAGTGTTCTTAGAGCCAGTGAGATCTGTCTTTTGTCAATTCCGATATTCTTATCCGTTTTTCTGAATTGACCTGCCCAACCCCAGACATGTCCATACATTTGCTTGTGCAGTTTCCTTACAAACTGGTCCGTAAAAACAACCCCGGATGTAAACTTTCGTCCGATCAACCATCGTATAGCTTCTTCAATATTCTTCTGCTCAAATTCGTCAAGTTCGCCCCTGTTCACGATGGTTGGGATCAGTATATCCGCCTTCTCGTCTTCATCGATCGGAGTCTGACCTCCAAAATATTCAAGGTTTAGTCCCATAATGATTTTGGCATTTCGTTTTTTAGTTCGTTAGCACGTTCTTCAATGGCCTTCTGAATCCTCTGCTCTGAGTTCTCCTGATCCTCAAGTTTCATCGAATTGGAAGCCCTTTGAACAATGGTTTTTGCCATTTCAAGAGACTTTCGATCGATCAATGCCTTCAATGAGCCATCTTTAGGTACTAAAGCATAGACTAGCTCCATATCCATTGACCTGGCTACATCTCTAAGGGAATTCAGTGTTATGGATCCTTCTTTTTCCCGAATTTCCATTTCCTTGACACTCTGCTTAGTGATAGAGAGCCTATTGGCAATCTGGTGCAGCGAGATGCCCAATGCCGATCGAATGGCTTTTATCCAACCAAGGGGTGGCGACGCAATGCCTGACAATGGAGGAAAGGCACTCATTCTCTTGTCCAGGTGCTCAATTTGAAGTTTTCTCGTTTCCATAAAATAAGGTTTTAACCTGACTTTTCATTTGCAAATGTAAAGCTATAACCTGACTTTTACAAATATTTGTCAGGGAAAAGCCTGACGACCCACCGGGTTTTCCAAAATATAAAACTTATATCGCTTGCGATATAAATAATTTGTATTATATTTGCATCGCAGGCGATATTGTCTGAAGCGATCAAATAAGTTGAAATAATGGATGCAACGTTCTATAGCTTCAAAGCTAAAAACCTTCAGGGGAAAGAGACCGGGATGGATACTTTCAGGGGGAAAACGATCCTGGTGGTGAATACGGCGAGCAAATGCGGGCTGACTCCCCAGTTCGAAGGTCTGGAGAACCTTTATCAGAAATATAAAGATCAGGATTTTGTTATTCTGGGCTTTCCGTGCAATCAATTTGCGAACCAGGAACCCGGCGACGAGAAGTCTATTTCCGAGGGGTGCTTGTTGAATTACGGGGTAACGTTTCCGATGTTTTCCAAGATTGATGTTAACGGCGAGGATGCCCATGAGATCTATAAATATCTGAAAAAGGAATTAAAAGGGACTTTCGGCGGCAAGATCAAATGGAATTTCACAAAATTCCTGATCGATAAAAACGGAAAACCCGTTAAACGATTTTCTCCCTCAACGAAACCGGAAAAAATTGATCAGTATCTGGCTACCAGCCAATCGACATATTGAGGGATTCGGGTATTCACCAATACATCCAGTGATAGCAGGAATTGCCGGTATCTTTCGGTCTCGGGGATCCAGGCCCCGTGATAGTAGCGGATGTTATCAAATTCGCCGAACATGCCGTTGGCGCTGTAGCCCGCGGACACACAAAGCCAATCGGGTATCTGCCCTACGCAAAAGCACTGGGGGTGGGACAGAAATGGGGGCGGGACAAAACCCCCAACCGGTAAGTGTTTCAATGGTAAAATCTCTTTCTGTCCCACCCAAATTGATCAAGAAAAAAGTTCAGTTTACTGCAGATTAACAAAACAGCCTAAATTTGGATCTGATATATCTGTTATGGCTGTAGTTTTTTTCGCGACTCCAAATGAATTCAGGCAATGGCTTGAAGAGCACCACCAGACGGAAACCGAACTGCTCGTAGGCTATTACAAGGTGGGCAGCGGCAAGGCTTCGATGTCATGGTCGGAATCGGTGGATCAGGCGCTATGCTTTGGCTGGATCGACGGGGTGAGAAGATCCATCGACGGGGAGAGCTATTGCAACCGGTTCACGCCCCGGAAAAGTACCAGCAACTGGAGCGCCATCAACATCAAGAAGGTGGAAGAGCTTACCCGCGCGGGCCTGATGGCTCCAGCCGGACTGCTGGCGTTCAGCAAACGAAAGCCGGAAAATTCTGAGATCTATTCTTACGAAAATGAGCCGGTGGTATTGAGTTCAGAATATGAAGTCCGATTTCAGAATAGCCTTCAGGCCTGGGAGTTCTTTTGCGCACAACCTCCCTCCTACAGAAAACCCCGGATATCCTGGATCATGGCCGCCAAACAGGAACAAACGCGGTTATCGAGGCTCGATAAA
>CAYQFT010000264.1:0-3733 GCA_964416825.1 uncultured Porphyromonadaceae bacterium | reverse complement strand
ATCAGGGACGGACAAAATATCTGGCAGTCGATTGGGGGCCAGGAAGTTGGAACAGTTTGGGGACACGGCTCGTATGTGGCGCCCGACTGGTCTGCCGACTGGTTGCACCGTGAGTCGGAGTTTATCCTCAACTATCTGGCGGATACTTCCTATCACCAAACCTATGCGAATATAACGGCCGAGCAAAAGGCCATGCTGAAGATCAGGCTTCAACAGGAGTTGCGTGTAAACACCTACGATCCGGCATCCGGAAGAATCGTGATCTCACCCCTGAGGGCCAGTGCGATCAAAGCGGTTGGCGAACATTATTCAGGCCTTTTTATGGACGACCCCAAGCTGGAAAAACTACGCGATGCTTATGCCATCCCGCCCAATTCAATCAAAGATCCGCAACGGATGGATCAAATGAATGCCTTCTTTTTCTGGATATCATGGACGTGTGTGACGAATCGTCCGGACAGTGAAATTTCATATACAAACAACTGGCCTTCCGAAGAACTGGTTGATAACAAGCCTACCAGCTCCCTGATATTGTGGACCGGTTTCAGCGTGATCATGCTGATTGCCGGCATCGGCCTGATGGGTTGGTACTATGCTTCCCGGAGAGAGGAGGCAATGTCTGAAAGCGAGATTCCTTCGAAGGATCCACTGCTTGGCGGGATCTTTACACCCTCTATGAAAGCCACCTTAAAATATTTCTGGGTTGTAACGGCCCTGATCCTTGTTCAAATACTCATGGGGGTCATAACAGCTCACTATGGTGTTGAAGGTCAGGCGTTTTACGGACTCCCGCTTTCAGGAATACTGCCCTATTCAATTTCCAGGACATGGCATATTCAACTGGCAATCTTTTGGATCGCTACCTCATGGCTTGCCACCGGGCTTTATCTTGCCCCTGCCGTATCGGGGAAAGAACCCAGGTTCCAGGCACTGGGCGTGAATTTCCTGTTTATTGCGCTTCTGGTTATCGTGGTTGGATCACTGGTGGGACAATGGTTTGGTGTAATGCAACGCCTTGGGCTTGTAACCAACTTCTGGTTTGGCCACCAGGGCTACGAATATGTTGACCTGGGCCGGTTTTGGCAATTGTTTCTCTTTGTGGGACTGATTATCTGGCTGGTATTGATGGCCCGCGGACTTATGCCCGCCCTGAGAGCCAAATCAGAGAATAAGTCGCTGCTCACCATGTTCCTGATCTCCACCATAGCCATTGCGGCATTTTATGGCGCCGGCCTGATGTGGGGACGCCAGACAAACCTGGCCATCGCTGAATATTGGCGCTGGTGGGTTGTTCACCTCTGGGTGGAGGGTTTCTTTGAAGTGTTTGCCACAGTGGCCATAGCATTCCTTTTTGTCAGGCTTGGACTGGTGCGGATCGCTACAGCAACTGCCAGCGTGCTGATCTCAACCATCGTATTCTTGTCAGGAGGTATCCTCGGCACGTTTCATCACCTCTATTTTACCGGGACACCTACGGCAGTGCTGGCACTGGGAGCAACTTTCAGTGCGCTGGAAGTGGTTCCCTTGGTGCTGATGGGTTTCGAAGGTTACGGGAATTACAAGATATCTCAAAACAGGAACTGGATTGCAGGCTACAAGTGGCCCATCTGGTTTTTCCTCTCTGTGGCATTCTGGAATCTTGTGGGTGCCGGAATCTTCGGGTTCCTCATCAATCCGCCCATCGCCCTGTACTACATGCAGGGATTGAATACCACCCCCGTTCATGGTCATACAGCGTTATTCGGTGTTTATGGAATGCTCGGAATCGGATTGATGCTTTTCGTTTTGAAGAGCATGGAACCTGAAAAAGTATGGAATGAAAAGTGGATTAAATTTGCCTTTTGGTCCATCAACATCGGACTGGCCCTCATGGTGCTGATCAGTGTCCTTCCGGTTGGCCTTGCCCAAACCTGGGTAAGCGTTCGTACCGGGATGTGGTATGCCCGATCAGCGGAATTTATGCAGGATCCCACCATCGCCTTTTTCCGCTGGCTCAGGGTGATTGGTGATACAGTGTTTGCCTTTGGATCGCTTGCTTTGGCCTGGTTCGTTTTCGGATTAAAAGGCGGATGGTCAGTTATTAAGAAATAAATTTAAATAATCAATATGGAAAAGAGCATTTTCGAACACTCCAATGTGTTCAGGTTTCCCGAAAAGGTGGAATACTCCTCCGAAGGGATCATCAGCAAAAGGGTGATCGACCGCCCTGTTGGAACAGTAACCCTGTTTTCTTTTGACGAAGGTCAGCGTTTAAGCACACATTCTGCACCTTATGATGCCATGTTGCAGGTTATTGAAGGAAAAGCAGAGGTGATTATCAATGAAGTAAGGTTTGAACTTGTTACCGGAGAGGCGATCATTATGCCGGCAGGAATACCCCATGCAGTCAATGCACTGGAAAAGTTTAAGATGGTATTAACCATGATCAAAGGATAAGCGTAAAAGAACTGAAATCAAATTGCAAAATATTAAAGTATGAGTGAACTAATCAACAACTCGCAGAGCAGGAAAGAACTTCTGAAGCATATGATCCTGCAGCTGCATGAAGGTGTGGCGCCGGAAGCGGTTCGCGCCAGGATGATCGAACTGTTAACAAAAATCCCCTATGGCGAAGTTGTGGAGGTGGAGCAGGAACTGATCAGCGAGGGCTTGCCCGAGTCGGAGGTTCTGCGTTTGTGCGACATTCACAGCCAGGCGCTGGAGGGTCACATTGATCTTTCGGGCATGAAGATCGTGGCACCCGGCCATCCTGTTGACACGTTCAGACGGGAAAACCGGGAGCTGGAAAAAGTTGCATCGCAACTCCGTGAACTATTCCGTCAATCGGATGTGGCTTTACCGGAAGATGAAAAAACACTGAATCTAAATAAAATCAAAGGCCTTTTCAATCAGTTGTCGGATGTCGATAAACACTACAGGCGCAAGGAAAACCTGCTCTTCCCGTTCCTCGAGAAGTATGGGATTACCGGACCTCCCAAGGTAATGTGGGGAAAACATGACGAAACCCGCGACCTCCTTAAAAATGCCATCAATGCACTGAACATGCCGGGTGAAATCACCCCCGGTATGATGCAGACGAAAGTGGAACTCCATCTTGAGCCAGCCACAAAAGCCATTACCGACATGATTATGAAGGAGGAGGAGATTTTACTGCCGATGACCCTCGACAAGCTTACAGAAACTGATTGGTATGATATCTACCGACAAACCAATGAGATAGGATATTGCCTGTACGATCCGGATATCACCTGGAAGCCCCAGGGAGTCAATATTGTTGAAGAAACATCTGCAGAGGAAGGAACCATTAACCTGCCCAGCGGGAAATTCACTTCGGAAGAGTTACTGGCGATCCTGAACACCTTACCGGTTGATATCACTTTCGTTGACCGCAACGACAAGGTGAAATATTTTTCACAGGGAAAAGAGCGCATCTTCGATCGTAACCGTGCAATTTTAGGCCGTGATGTGCGCATGTGCCATCCTCCTTCCAGCGTTCATATCGTCGACCAGATCGTCAGCGATTTCCGCAGCGGGAAGGCCGACAGCGCTCCTTTTTGGATTCAGATGGGCGGGAAGTTCATTCACATTGAATATTTCGCCCTGAGGAATGAAAACGGGGAGTACCTCGGAACACTGGAAATGTCGCAGGATCTTACCGAGAAAAGAAAGATCAGTGGGGATCAGAGGCTTTTAACGTATAAAAAATAGCGAAATAGCGAAATAGTGAAATAGT
>CAYQFT010000263.1:0-3821 GCA_964416825.1 uncultured Porphyromonadaceae bacterium | reverse complement strand
GAAGGTTGAGAAGGTTGAGAAGGTTGAGAAGGTTGAGAAGGTTGAGAAGGTTGAGAAGGTTGAGGAGGTTGAGGAGGTTGAGAAGGTTGAGGAGGTTGAGTTTGTGACGGTGGTTGACGGGGTTGAAGTACCGGTTGAGAAAGTTAAACGGTCGGTGAAAAAGAAAAAAGAAGTTGCCCCCGAGCCAGAACCCCAAAACCGGCAACCGGAAACTGGCAACCGGGAACCTTCTTCCAACCGGCAACCGGAAACTGGCAACCGGAAACCCTCTTCCGACCAGCAACCCTCCTCCGACCCGCCCAAGCTTGATGAAACCGGCCAGTTTACCCTGGGATGGTAGCACTTCTGGCCAAACCGATTATCCTCCTTGGATTCATGGGCAGTGGTAAGAGCACCCTAGGCCGGCAGCTCGCATATCATCTCAAGGTGGAGTTCATCGATCTTGACCATCAGGTGGAAATAAAGGCCGGACTTTCTATCCCCGAAATTTTTACACATCTGGGCGAAAAAAAATTCCGCGAAATCGAAAGCCAGGTATTAAGGGAAGTCCTTGAAAAAGAGTCGGGAATTATTGCGATCGGAGGCGGAGCGCCTTGCAATGAAATAAATATCAGAGTAATCAAGCAAAAGGCCGTTTCTGTCTACCTGAAAATCTCCATACCGGAACTCACCAGGCGCCTTGTATCCTCTCCCACTCCACGACCGCTGCTTGAAGGTAAAACCCCGGAAGAAACGACGAAATTCATCGCAGAGTTGCTAAACCAGCGGGAAAGCTATTACAACCAGGCCGACCTGATTCTTGAATCCGACACGATAACCCCAGCTCTTCTTCTCACCGCCCTGCAAAACTTCCTTTCCTAACTCCCGACTCCCGACTCCCGACTATCTTACAGTCTTAAAGTCTTAAAGTCAGACGCATATATGCGTCCCTACAGCCCCACAGCGTCCGTAAACGCCTGCCGCAAATTACCCTGCACATCTCCGAACTTCTTCCTGTAGTCATCGATGCTCCTGCGTATCACGCTGTGAGCTTCTTCCCTTCCGTAAACATGGGTTATTTCACAGCGCTGCTTACTCTGGCCGGGCATATCCTTGTAGGTCAGAAAATAATGCTTAAGCCTGGATATCAGCGTTTCCGGAACAAGCTGAATATCTCTCCAGTGCTGATATACCTCGTCATTTTTAAGAATCGCTATAATCTTGTCATCAGCCTCACCCTTGTCGAGCATGCGGAAACCACCAATCGGAATAGCTTTGACCAGTAAGTTTCCGTGCGAGATATTTCTCTCGGTTAAGATACAGATGTCCAGCGGGTCCCCATCGCCAACAATGTCCGGCCTTCCGGTTTTAATACGAACCAACTCGGCAACATTTTCCCAGCAATAGGTCTGCGGAATGAAGCCGTACAGAGCCGGAAGGTAATTGGAATATTTTTGAGGCCGGTCAACCTTCATATAACCGGTTTCCTTATCTATCTCATATTTAACGGTATCGGTAGGAACAACCTCAACGAAGACCGTAACCTCATCGGGCACATCCTCTCCGTAAGAAATGCCATGCCAGGGATGGGATTTGAAATGCAAATCCATCATTTTCCATAATTTGTTCAAATGTTCTTCGTTCATGCTGTTTTTCAGATGTATTTCGCAAAGATAGCGGATCAGAACTGAAAATAGATGAATGGCTGCAGATCGGTAACCTGGACCTGCCGGATCAGCAGGAGGCTGATCAGAATGACTGACAGTTTAAGCCAGTAAGGACTCAGGATGAACCATCCGCGTATCCGCTCCTTGAAAGAATCGGAGAGGCCTGATAGTATAAAACCGCCAAGCAGGAGGACAAGAATCAGGTAATACTCACCCAGCCACTGGTTGAACACACCGCCCTGGAAAGCCGAAAAAACCTGGCTGACCATCAATCGGATGCCCTCCGGATCATGATTGCGGAAAAGAAGCCATCCGATCAGCACCAGATGGAAGGTAAAAACAATCCTTATGAGTCGGGGAATATGCTGGTTCATTCTTTTGAACCCGGGAATCAGATTCAGTAATCTGCTCATGACGATAAGAACGCCATGATAGGCTCCCCACCAAATAAAGTTCCAGCCTGCGCCATGCCAAAGGCCCCCCAGGATCATGGTAAGGAGGACGGCAAAAATAGCCACCAGCTCACCCCTGTGGCTGCCGCCCAGTGGTTTATATAAATAATCCCGCAGCCAGGTTGAAAGGCTTATGTGCCAGCGCTTCCAGAAGTCGCGGATGGATTCAGCCTTATAGGGGGAATTGAAGTTTACCGGCAGCTTGAAGCCCAGAAGCAGGGCAACACCAATGGCAATATCGGTATAACCGGAAAAATCAAAATAAATCTGCAGGGCATAGCCGTAAACGGCTAAGGCATTCTCAAAGCCCGGGAAACCGCCCGGATTGTCAAAAACCGGATCTACAAGTGTAACAGCCAGTGTATCTGAAAAAACCATTTTCTTGACCAGACCGGCCAGGATCAGAAAGGCGGCATGCCAGACTTCTCGTTTGGTCAAACGAAATTCCTGATATAATTGGGGTATGAACGCTGCGGCCCTTACGATGGGGCCGGCTACAAGCTGAGGGAAAAACGAAACATAAAACCCAAAATCCAGGGGGTTGCGAACAGCTTCAACATCCCCGCGGTATACATCGATGGTATAAGATAGTATCTGGAAAGTAAAAAAGGAAACGCCAACCGGCAGGATAATATTCCCGGGATCCAGGGAAACTCCTGTGATGGAAGAGATAAACAGGGCAAAGAAGTGAGTATACTTGAAATAAATCAAAACGCCCAGGCAGGTTGCCACGGACATCAGAAGGAAAAGTTTTTTCCTCCTTCGGCTGGTGCTTTTACCGATGGCAAGCCCGATGAGGTAATTGACAATCACCGATACCACCATTACCAGAAAAAAAAGACCCGCCGACTTATAATAAAAATAGAGGCTGACCACAAGGAGATAGGCATTCCGTGCCACAGGTTTTTTGTATGTCAGAGAGTACCCGGCAAGGACGAATGCAAGAAAAACCCAAAAGAAAAACCGGGTGAAAAACAGAGGCTGATCCGGGTTATAAACCAGGGATTCAGCGATTTGATTGAACCACTGCCCCGGATTTTCCATATCGGATCAATTCTGTTTTAATAGCCTGATATATACCTTTGCCCACCTTTTGCCCACCAGCCTCAGAGAAATGACAAAGATCGGGTCGTATCAAGGGCTCATCGTATGAAAACCATACCCTACCGGAACCCGGACCTCCCATGAAATCGAGTAAATCCCAGAAAGCGGATCCGGTCAATGCTGCTGCACGCCTCTGCGCATCACGAATACGTGGGACCGAGGCATAGGGAATAATCTCATCTGCCTTCCGAAGAGACATATCGGAGACTCCAATGATTAATACGGATACACCCGGATAGGTTTTTTGAAGCAATGAAATCTGGCTAACCAGGAGCGTCTGATAAGAAACAAAACTGCTATTACCAGACCTGACAAGATTGAGGCCATACTGGAGTATGGCAAGATCGGGATGAATCCTGTTCCTGGCGGCCCATTGTAAAACTGTGTCGGAGTCCCCGAATTGCGGGCTCTGGGCACCGCGCTTTGAAAAATTCAGCACCCTGACCCCTGTAAAGCCATCATCGTCAAAACATTGCCTCAGGTGGCGGGTGATTCTATCGCCCTCCAGTTGAGAATCTCCGAAATGAAAAACAGTCACAGTGTCCCGGCTTCGACGAAGCCTTGAAAGAAAGCCTGAAAGAGCCAGTGAATCGCCTGCTGGATATTCCGGCCCTTTGGG
>CAYQFT010000262.1:0-3864 GCA_964416825.1 uncultured Porphyromonadaceae bacterium | reverse complement strand
TCTTCCCCTCAGACAATTACCGCGGGTGACGTCCACTGGTAAATTCAAGGCCTATTATACAAAACTAAAGTATTACGAGGAATGGGACGAGCAGTGGCCTGTTGGATCCGATCCTGATGTAGTGGTCACCTTTGAGGATTCACCCGTTAAATATATTTTCTGGCGCGGGACACGCTATTCACCAGCCTGGGTTACCGACAACCATCTGTGGATGGCCGACCAAAGCGTCGAAACCTGGAACGATCCCGAGGGATGCCTGGAGCATATGCAGGACCGCCACTGCAAGTATTCCCACGTGAGGATCATTGAGAACACCCCGGCGCGGGTTGTGGTTCAATGGCGTTATGCCCCCGTGAGTGCTTACGACAAATTAAAAAATACCAATGCTAAAACCGGCTGGGACCTTTGGATTGACGAGTATTATTTCATTTATCCCGATGCGACAGCTATTCGCAAGGTTTGCTGGAAAACCGAATACATGTGCAAGCCTGTGCAGTTTCAGGAGACGATTCCCTTTACCGAAGAGGGGCAATTGCAGGGAGATGTGGTGGAGCCCGATTATTTATGGGTGGCCAATCTCGAAGGAGAGAAGCAGCATTATGATTATGTCGTGGACCCAACCGCTACTAAAAGCAAAAAAGCCCCGGATAATCCAATGATACAGAGGCATAACTTCAAATCTGATTATGATCCGTTCATAGTTTTCGAGCCTGGTGGACGGATGAATTATATGTCCGACCGGAATATCAGGGATTTCCTTTTTCCCGGTACATGCAATCACTGGCCTGTTGGCCAGCCCTATTGCGATGGCAGCCGTGTGGTTGCCAACGACCGCCCTGCATCCTTCCTTGGTTTCCCGATTTCGAGCCCGGTACGGCATGACGGACCGGATGGACGAAGCTGGTGGAACGCCATTTACGGAATGAAAAACCTCCCAATCGATGAACTGGTTGTGTTGGGCCGGAGCTGGGCCCAGGCACCGGAACTTACTGTGATGAACTCATCAGGGTTCGTGAGCAAGGGATACGATTTGAGCGAGAAAACCTATCGTCTGATCAAAACTGGCAGCAGCAGGAACCTCTCTGTTAAAATCGCAGCATCCGCAGACTCACCCCTGTACAATCCAGCAATTCTTGTGGAGAACTGGGGAGATGAAAAAGCAATTGTAAAGTTGAACGGTAAAGCTTTAAAAGACGGAAAAGATTTCAGACAGGGGCTGGTTGAGCGTATGGATAATACGCATTTGGTGATTTGGTTGAACCGCAAGGGCCCACAGCCAGTGGAGATTGAAATTACCATTGACAAATGACCCGTAGGGGCGGACCCATGGTCCGCCCGAATTAACGTGGTCCGCCCGAATTAACGTGGTCAGCCCGCATCCCCATTCCGCCAGAGCTGCGTTCGGGCGATATGCAATTGATTTTGTACCTTGAGCCCTGCAACTGACCTAAACACAGAATCCAATGACGCTCCGAAGAATTCTCACCTGGGCCATCCTGCCAATTCTCATTTTAAGCTGCACCTCAAAAACACCATCCTCAGACTTGATCCATTTTGACGTAGATGTGGCGGTTAACAATCCTATGCAACTCAGAATGAGTGACTTTATTCTTGATATAGAGTATGTTCCACTTGAAACCCGTAATGAGGGCATTATCGGTAGAATAGGCCCCGTTATTCCAACCAGAAAGTATTTGGTAACACAGGGATTTGAACAGGAAATATTCCTTTTTACACAAGCGGGAAAGTTTGTAAGGCAAATAGGCAGGTTTGGACAAGGCCCGGGTGAGTATTCGAATATGGCCAATCATTTTACCTGGGATGAGAAAAGCAAGGAGCTTGTTTTATTTGACCAGAGAAGTGCCTCCTTACTGTTTTACACTGAAGAAGGGCAATGGATCAGAACCAAAAAGCTCCCGGTTCGGCCAGAATGGATTTACTTTCTGAGTCACAATGAGTACCTAGGGTATGTCAGTAGCCAAATTATAGATAATGATTCCATTTCTCCCTATTTCTTTTTTAATGAGGAAGGTAAAACCGAGTATTTGAGAGTCCCGGAAAGGGTTGATTATTCACGACGGGTTAAAGCTTCATTTGCACCTTCCATTGTTAGCTTAAAGTCGGGAACCTATTTGAAGCCTGCTTTGTCCGATACGATTTATGAGCTGAAAGATAGAAGGTTAATCCCTTTATTAGCTATTGATCTGGGAGGTAATCAGGTTCCTGTGGAGTTATTTTATGACCGCATGCGCTTTTATCGGGAAAGTAAAGCCTATTCCTTTTCTGGTGAAATATCAGCCTGTGGTGATGAGTACCTGATTCTCCCGGTTAATATTCGCAACAAATGGTGTGAAGGGATATTTGAGTTTGCCAACCCCAATCTTAGTAGGATAGTAAAAGAAGACCCTGATGTTGATTACGGTCTGGTCAATGATTTGGATGGAGGGCCGGCCTGGAGCTTCTATGACAATATGATCAATGGGAAATATTACACTTGCAATAGTGCCTATGATCTGAAGTCCGACCGGGATAAAGGACGATTCGCCAAAGCGGAGGCTAAATGGCCGGAAAAGCAAAAAGCGCTCCTGTCTATGATCAATGGGCTCAAAGAAGACGATAATCCGGTAGTTCAGATTATGACACACAAATAATCCTTTATGACAGTTTTCAAAGGAAGTATCTCGGGTCCTGCACTGGCATTGACCAGTCTCGCCGGTCTTTTCTCCGGCTGCACCAAAGCACCCGAACCCCGCCCGAATATCATCTTCATC
The DNA here is from genome assembly GCA_964416825.1 of uncultured Porphyromonadaceae bacterium. Taxonomy (GTDB): domain Bacteria; phylum Bacteroidota; class Bacteroidia; order Bacteroidales; family UBA12481; genus UBA12481. Next base: position 1,093 of record CAYQFT010000262.1, on the reverse strand, counting down.
CTCACCGATGATCACCGGTGGGACATGATGGGCTGTGCCGGCAATCCGATCATTTTCACGCCAAACCTCGACAGGCTCGCCGCTGACGGAATCCGGTTTCAGAATGCCTATGTCACCACGCCGATCAGCGCGGCCAGCCGGGCCAGCATTCTTACCGGCATGTATGAGCGCAAGCACACGTATACGTTTACCAAGCCCCCGGTAAAGCCTGATCTGCTGCAGGAAACCTATCCGTACCTGCTGCGGAAATCGGGTTATCATACCGGTTTTATCGGCAAGCTGGGCGTCAATTTTGAAAAGGGCTGGGTGGATTCCCTGTTCGATGATACATGGATTCATGGGTACCCCTACTGGAAGGAGGTAGATGGTAAACTGATCCATCTTACCGATCTCGAAGGTCAGTATGCGGCCCGCTTCATCGATTCCTGCAAACCCGACCAGCCGTTCTGCCTGTCGCTGAGCTTCTGGGCGCCCCATGCGGTGGACGAAAGCAAGGAACAGTATTTCTGGCCGGAGTGGTGCGATACCCTGTATCAGAACGTGACCATGCCGGTTCCCCGGACCGCTACAAAGGAGGTGTTTGACAGTCATCCCGATTTTATCCGGCACTCCTTCAGCCGCACCCGCTGGACCTGGCGCTTCGATGATCCGGTCAAATATCAGGAGATGGTGAAAGGCTACTACCGGATGATCAGCAGCGTGGATGCAGTCATCGGCCGGATCCGGCAAAAGCTGGAAGAACGCGGCCTTGCAAAAAACACGATAATTATCTTCATGGGTGATAATGGTTACTTTCTGGGCGACAGGCAGTTGGCCGATAAGTGGCTGATGTATGAGCAATCCCTGAAGGTACCCCTGATTGTGTGTGATCCCCGGAGCTCCGAACAATATCGGGGTAAAGTGGAAGAATCACCCGGACTCAATATCGATATCAGTCCCACCATTCTCAGCTTCGCCGGAGTACCAGTCCCAGCGTCTGTTCAGGGCCAGAGCCTGGTGCCGCTGATGAGCGGACAGTCGGTCAATCCCCGCGATTACCTTCTTTTTGAACATCTCTGGGATTTCGACAGCATCGCAAAATCGGAATGCATCC
>CAYQFT010000261.1:0-3941 GCA_964416825.1 uncultured Porphyromonadaceae bacterium | reverse complement strand
TCATATCGGGATAACCGGTCAGCGGAAAAACCGCGCACTCCAGGGTTCCGCGCAGGAAGGTTTTCCGGCCGTTGAGCGTAAAATGGGCCCCATCGGTTCCGATTTCGCGCATGCCGAAAGTCAGCTTCCGTGCATCAGCCACCGTCCGTTTATCGGCAGTGCCGGCCAGATGGGCGTTGAGTTCGTAGAGAACCGGCGAGAAATCGTCCCATAACTGCACTTTTTCGCCCATCGGGACTTCGGTTTCCGCCATGATCTGCTCCCCTGAACCCGAAAAAGCCACGTTTACCTCCTGGGTCTGATGCGGTTGATCCGTATTGACCGCCTTTGCTGAGAAAAAGACCGATCCCGACACGGCTCCCCCGGCGGGATTGCTGATCACGCACTTCACCCGCACGCTTTTCCGGTTAATATCGGGATAAACCTTTATGCTTTTAAAGCTGACCGGATCAAAGGCTCTGAGCTCCATCCGCCCCACGATGCCATTCCAGCAGGTCTGGGTGTATTCGGAGAACGCATGGCTCCAGCGGTCGAACTCCGGCCCCACCCGGTTATCCACGCACACCGAAATCCGGTGTTTGCCCGGGGTGAGCAGCTCGCTGAGGTCATATTCATGCGGCGTTGAGAAGCTCTTTTCGGTGCCGGCGAGCTTGCCGTCGACATACACCGAGCTGATCCAGAGAACCCGCTCGAAAAAGAGCCGCACGGTCTTGCCGCTCCAGTCGGCCGGAATAACCACTTCCTTCTGGTACCAGGCCGGCCCTACGTACTCATAAAATCGGGATAACCGGTTGATTGGCTTCGAGGTGGTGGGAATTCCCTTTTTGTTCGAATCCGTGGTTCCGGGCAGCATCACAAAATCATTCAGCACATCCTTGTGCGCGCCGCTGTTCTCAAACGCCCGCTCAAAATCGTTGGCATCAAGCTGGAAACCCCATTGGCCGGAGAGGTCGATGGTTTGCTGGGCGGGAAGGAGGGTGGCTCCGGCGAAGAGAAGGAGCAGAAGGGTGGGTAGGTTTTTCATGGGTTGGGATTAGTGACCAGTGACCAGTGACCAGTGACCAGTGATTAGTGAATGGTGAATAGTGAATGGTGAATGGTGATTGCTATTTTTAGGGTGTAAAATACTGAATCCCGATGAAAAACCGAATCTCCTTCCTGTCCCCTAAATCTTTTTATCTTATACTCTTTCTTTCGCCTTTCGCCTTTTTTCTTTCGCCTTATTGAGGCTCATCCTACCCAGCAACCTGCAACACCCGTCTCCCTCCTCCTATTTCAATGATGTTACCCAGGCCAGAATCGATTCCAATGCAGCCGGAGCAATAATCTCATCAATGTTTTCATATTCCAGCGGCGATCCGCTTTTGGCAGTCTGGAAAAGGTGGTTCAGTCCGGGAACCTGCATGACGGTACAATGCTTGTTTCCTCCTGCCTTCAGTGCTTTTGCGATCTCAGCAAGGTTTTGTTCGGGCGGACATTGGAGATCGATGGATCCTGAGAGGGCCAGCACCGGACAATCCACTTTTTTAAGGACGGGTTTCGGATCGAAGGAGATGAAATAGCGGATCCAGGGCTTCAACAGCATTTTCAGTTCATTCGCGGGAATATCGGGATTGACCGCTTTGATTTTGGCTGTTTTGACCTCATTGCTCTCATCGGTTTTGATGATTGCATAGTAGCTCCGGTTCTGCTCAACTAGCGTGTCTATATCCGCCTGCTCCATGCCGGTTACGGCAGACATAGCCCGGATCTGCGACAGCAAAAGCTCGTCGCCGCGGATGCCCACGGCGCCCATCAGTACCAGGCCGGAAATATCCTTCCTCCCGGCCGCTACCATCGGCGCAATCAAGGTGCCCTCACTGTGCCCGATCAGAATGATTCGTTTTACGTCCACCTCTTTGCGGGTTTTCAGGTAATCAACGGCAGCATTGATATCGGAGGCAAAATCTGCCGTGGTGGCTTCACCATAATTACCCGTTGATTTACCGACTCCGCGCTTGTCGGACCGCAAAACCACATATCCGTTCCGGGTCAGGTAATCGGAAAGTAAGAGGAAATGCCCCATTGGAGTGCCATTACGATCGTTGCGGCCCGAGCCGGCGATCAGGATAACCGCTGGTGCCGGCTGATCCGATTTGGGGAACGTCAGGGTTCCGGCCAGTTCAACACCCGCAGCGGGGTTGCTGAAAGTGACATCCTCCTCGCTATAGGGAAAAGGCCGCTGCGGAGTCTGAGCCCGTACTGTGGTTTTCGGCAGTTCATCCACGCGGGCCAGTTCCAGCGGAAAACTCTTCCCGGCCTGAGAAAAATGGCCGGTGATCCGGTCAACATCAGCGCGATAAAGGCCCTTATACATGATCCCTTTGCTGCTGAAATCAATAATCACGGAATCATTTTCGAAGGTGACCTTTTCCATGGGAATGTTAAAAGCCTTTTGCTCAAGGATATTGAGGGTGGCTGAAAGCACTCCGGTTTCAGATTTGCTGATTACATAGGCAAAACGCATTTCAAGTTGCTCGGTAACCTTAACTTTTCCGAGCCAGATGCCGGCAATTTCTGCGCCAGTAACGTTCAGGGAGGACCCGAAAAGGGAGGACATTCCCATCAGGGTCATGATCAGGGTGATAAGTTGCTTTTTCATTTTTTAACTGGTTTTTTGATTTAAATTTCAATTTCACCAGCTAAAGTATGGCCGCACTTTCCCCGGAAAAAATCGTTTCCACGACCTCTCGGAAAAACTATTTGAATGAGGTGGTTTTTTATCTGAACGGATTTATTCCGGATGACCGATTTTGGGGAAAACATGGTCGCGGTAGGTCACCCCGATCGGGATTGATTGCTTGTTGATGATCACCCTGTGCTTTTCAATGATATCGATATGCTCCGGGTTCACGATGTAGGATTTATGAACCCGCACGAACTGATCCGGGGGAAGAAGTTCCAGCACCTCCGTCATGCTGAGAAGTGACATGATCTTTTTGTCGCGGGTATAGAAGGTCATGTAGTTACCGGCTCCCTCCACATAAAGAATCTGATCGGTCCTGACTTTATTGATCTGTGTACCGCTTTTTATCAGGACAAATCCGTTTCGCAGGGGCTCGACCGCCGGGGCGGCAGGAGGTACGGCAGCCGGATGCCCCCTTGCTTCTGCCGCGCGGTTTACGGCTTTCAGAAACCGCTCATATTTAACAGGTTTAAGCAGGTAATCCACGGCGCCGTAATCATAGCTCTCCGCGGCGAACTCGGAATAGGCCGTGGTGAAAATCACCATTGGCGGCACCGGCAGGGATTTCAGCAGTTGAATGCCCGATAGTTCCGGCATGTTGATATCAAGGAAAAGCAGATCCACAGTTTGTTCCGATAAAAAGATGAGCGCCTTGAAGGGGTTGGAAAAACTTGCGGTAAGCTCAAGAAAGGGAGTCTTCTGAATATATCCGTCAATGAGGTCCTTTGCCAGGGGTTCATCGTCGACAACCATGCATTTCATGCTGATATCAGTTAAGGTTAAGAGTCAGTTCGATCTTGTAAGTTTCACCCGCATCGGAAATGGAAAGACGGTGTTTATCGGGGTAAAGCATGGCCAGACGCTTTTTTACATTTTCCAGTCCGATGCCGGAATCCTTGCGGGTTATCGCGTCGTGGCCCGGGAAACAGGTGTTTTCCACCTTGAAGATCAGCTCCTTGCCCCTGATTTGCATAGCAATGAATATCTCTGATTCATGCTCGAATTTTATCCCGTATTTAAACGCGTTCTCAACGAAAGGAATCAGGAGCAGGGGCGCGATGGCGCAACCCTGGAAATCACCGTCACATTCAAAGCGGAGGGTCAGGGGAATATCCTTTGAAAGGCGTTGCTTCTGCAGTTCAATATAATCTTCGATATAACGGATCTCCTTGCCAAGATCGACCTTCTCAGTATTGCTTTCATACAGCATATACCG
>CAYQFT010000260.1:0-3979 GCA_964416825.1 uncultured Porphyromonadaceae bacterium | reverse complement strand
GAAAAGCAGCGTGTAGCGGTGGCCAGGGCCCTGATGAACCGTCCGGCCGTGATACTCGCCGACGAGCCATCGGGAAATCTGGATTCGGCCAATCAGCGCGACTTGCACCAGCTCTTCCTGAGCTTGCGAAAAGAGATGAACCAGACGTTTGTGATTGTCACCCACGATACGGAACTCGCCAAACTGTCGGACCGCATCATTACCATGCGCGACGGGGTGATAACGGCCGACTGACCATGGGCAGGCTCAAGACCGTGGAGATCCGGGACCTGCTGGATGCCAAGCATGATCAATATAACCATCACGGGTTTATTGCTACAGATCCCATCCGTATTCCCCATTCCTTTACACTACAAGAGGATATTGAGATATCTGCCTTTCTTACAGCGACCATTGCCTGGGGCAACCGCGCCTCAATCCTGCGCAGTGCGGGCCGGATCATGGATCTGATGGACCGGTCGCCCTACGAATTTATAATGGGATACGGCGATCGAGTATCATCGGGTGTGCAGGATTTTGTTCACCGCACCTTTAACGCGACCGACCTGGATTACTTTTTCCGTCGGCTCCGGAGTATTTATTCCGATAAGGGGAGTCTTGAACAGGTCTTTCTGCAGGGGTTTCAGGAAGGCGGAATCCATGGGGCCCTCGTTCATTTCCGAAGGGTTTTTATTTCAACCGACGTTCCCGGCCGGACTGCCCGGCACGTGTCGGATGTGAGCCGGGGTTCGGCTGCCAAGCGATTAAACCTTTTCCTGATGTGGATGGTACGAAAAGACAACCGCGGCGTACATTTCGGATTGTGGAAGGGAATTCCGGCCTCAGCCCTTATGGTCCCGCTGGATACCCATGTGGGAAGGGTTGCGCGGGACCTTGGCCTGCTGAAGCGTAAGAGCAACGACTGGCAGGCTGTTGAAGAGCTGACAGCGGCACTTCGCAAAATGGACCCGATGGATCCTTGTAAATACGATTTCAGCCTTTTCGGGCTGGGAATTTTTGATAAATTCTGATATGTCAAACGATTGGTTTCAGTTTAAGCAATTCCTTATCCGCCAGGACCGTACGGCCATGAAGGTGGGTACCGACGGGGTACTGCTTGGCGCCTGGGCAGGCTCCGGTTGGCTGCTGAATATTCTCGATATCGGCACCGGCACCGGGTTGATAGCCCTGATGATGGCACAACGGTTTCCGGGAGCCCGGATTGATGCCGTTGAGATCGACCCCGATTCATCGGGGCAGGCTGCTGAAAATGTGTTGGAATCGCCTTTCGGTGAACGTATTTCGGTTGTTACTGCCGATTTTATCTCCTGGGAAACCGAAAAAAAGTATGACTTGATTGTTTGCAATCCCCCTTTCTTCAAGGATTCCCTTCAATCCCCGGATTCGGGGCGAACGACCGCCCGTCACGAGGATTCGCTGCCCCTTGGGGAACTGATCTCGAAGAGTGCGGGATTGCTATCCCCGGATGGCGGCCTTGCGTTGATCATTCCCGTTGACCGGCTGCCCGAAGTGGCCAAGGTGGCAGTAGAAACCGGGCTGAACCTGAACCGGATTTTGCGGGTAAAGGGAACCCCGAAGGTACCTGTAAAGCGTGTATTGATACATCTGGATAAGAAATTCATGCCGGTGGAAATGGGGGAACTCACGCTGGAAGGGGAAGAGAGAGGCTCTGTGACGGAGGAGTATCGGGGACTTACGCAGGAGTTCTATCTTGATAAATGACTCGCTGCGCTCGCTAAATGACTCGCTGCGCTCGCTAATTGGCTCGGCTGACGCCTCGCTAATTGGCCTCCCGATGGTCGGCTAATTGGCGCTACGCGCTAATTAGTGAGCGTCAGCGAACCAATTTGCGACCGCAGGGAGCCATTTTGCGAGGCGTCAGCCGAGCCAATTAGCGAGCGCAGCGAGTCAATTATTCTTCCTCCTCCACAAACTCCACCCCATACTCCTCCAGCTCCTTCAGTATCGGGTTGTAGAATTCTGCCTGGGTGGGGACCTGCACTCCGGTGGCGCGGATGGTGCCGTTGAGGACCAGGCGGGCGGCGATGGCGAGCGGGGTGCCGACGGTTATGGCCATGGCGGTTTCACGCTGGTCTTTGCCAATCACAATTAAAGAGGATTTATGACGATAGGTTTTGTCCTTGTATTCATAGTCAAAGACATGCTGCATCACAATCATGTCTTTATCGGCTGGTTCGAGCTTCCATTTTTCTTCGAGCTTCCGCTGAAGAATCTGGGCCGGGGTGGCCTGCTTGAGGCCGGTTTTGGTATTATCGAATAATCCGAGCCAGGTAAGTTTCGCCATGATCTCCCCATCGGAAGGGATGCCCAGGTAGGCGGCGAGCCGCTCCTGAACGCTCCGGCCGTTGGTTCCCGGCACAAAGGCATCGGTAAATTCCAGCCAGGTCATGGATTCGGAATCGACAATGGTATAGCTGTCGTCGGTCATTCCCAGCTGGACAAAAGCATCCCAGGCCGCGCAATAACCCGGACGGCGCATGGTGCCCCGGATCAGCGTTTTTATGTCCGGGAGGTTGTATACTTCCCGGTACTGGAGGGAATCTCGGTTGGCATAGACATCGAACTCTCCCAGGTGCAGGACCGTGGCCTTCTCCGTCTGACGGAAAAGCTGATGGTATGGGATGTATTTATACTGCCCGTCGCGGATGTACATGGAGGTACCCTGGCCGGCAAGGACCACGTTACGCGGGTTCCAGGTGAATTTATAGTTCCAGGGGTTATTGTCGGATTCCGGGGCGATGAGGCCTCCGGTGTAGGAACGGAATCCGGTGAGTTTGCCGCCGCGCTGCCGGATGGCATCGATCACCCGCATGGCCGACATATGGTCGATCCCGGGGTCAACACCCAGCTCATTAAAGAACAGGATGCCCTTCTGGCGGGCCAGGTAATCAAGCCTTCTGATTTCGGGGGATACATACGATGCCGTCAACATGGATTTTCCATGCTCCAGACAGGCTTCGGCAACCATCGGATGAAACCGGGCCGGCAGCATGGAGATGACCAGATCGGCTTCGCGGACCGAAGTGTTTTTCAGCTGTTCATTGAAAATATCGAAGACAATGGCTTTGCCGCGCGGGTGGCCGGCAACCTTTGTCATAGCCGTATCGAGGTTCACATCCCCCACGGTTACCTGCCAGTTTTCCTTTTCGGCATGGTTCAACAGATAGTTAATCAGGCTTGAAGTAGAAAGACCTGCACCGAGCACCAGAATGTTTTTCATGATTTGAGATTTCTTCGCTGTTCCTGCGAAAATAGCACAAATGGAGGAGCTTTGAAAGAGCATCGGAGGTAGTTCCCTGCGTATAAATTTTATCTTTGTTCCGATCTAAAACCATAGGATGGGCCCAAACGAACCACTGGTCGATACGCCGCTGATGAAGCAGTACATGGCGGTTAAGCATAAGTATCCCGATGCGATTCTGCTCTTTCGGGTTGGCGATTTCTATGAGACTTTCTCAGAAGACGCCATCCGGGCATCCCGCATTCTGGGCATCACCCTCACCCGCCGAGCCAATGGCGCCGCCACTTTTGTAGAGCTGGCCGGATTTCCGTTCCATGCGCTGGACACCTACCTGCCTAAACTGGTGCGGGCTGGCGAGCGGGTTGCCATCTGTGAGCAGCTCGAGGATCCGAAGCTTACCAAGAAGATCGTGAAGCGTGGGGTGACCGAGCTGATTACGCCCGGGGTTTCCATCAATGACCAGATTCTGGAGCACAAGGAGAATAATTTTCTGGCAGCTGTTCACATGGACCGGCAGATGGCCGGGGTTGCCTTCCTGGATATCTCAACCGGCGAATTTCTCGCAGCCGAGGGGTCGTTTGAGTATGTCGACAAGCTGCTGAACAGTTTTGCTCCAAAAGAGGTGCTGTTCGAGCGTGGGAAAGAGAAACTTTTTGAGAATAACTTCGGATATAAATTCTACACCTTCAAGCTCGACGATTGGATATTCACCCAGGA
>CAYQFT010000259.1:1672-4010 GCA_964416825.1 uncultured Porphyromonadaceae bacterium | reverse complement strand
TTACCGACAGCATCACGGTTTTCTTCAATGCTGCCGAAGGAAATGCAGCATTGAAAGGCCATTCCGGGGATGTGTATCTCCATACCGGTGTTATTACGTCGAAAAGCCTCGATGGTCACGACTGGAAATATGTGGTCGGGAACTGGGGTACCGACGACCGTCGGGTGATCATGAAACGAAAGGCGCCGGATGTGTATACCTTCCGGATGGTCATTAAGGAGTTCTATAAACTGAGGGAAGAAGATAAAGCCAATATGCTGGCCTTTGTTTTCCGGGATAAAGACGGGACGAAAGTAGGGAAGACCAAGGAGAACGAGGATATTTCGGTGCCGGTCGACGGCTATGTACCGCCAATGACGGAAAGCAGCTCGCTGAACCGCCAGAAGCGTGATCTGATCAGCCTGGAGCAGAAGGGCAACAGCTGGATCCTGCAAACCACCGATGGAATCGTACGGATTACACCCTATACCAACCGGATTGTGGAAGTAGTGTATCTGAAAAGCGCTTCAGAACCGGTTGATTCGTCGCACGCGGTTTGCCTGAAACCCATGCAGGTGCCGATGAATTCCGTTGTCGATGAGAATGGATACCGCCTGACCAGTGGTGAGCTCAGTATCCTCGTGGAACGGAAGCCGCTGAAACTGAATTTCTTACTGGGAGATAAACGTTTGCTGGCCGAAGAAAGCGGCTTTTATCAGCGCGAAGGCAACCGGGGAGTCCGCTTTGCACTGCAGGAAAACGAGAGGATTTACGGAGCGGGTTCCCGTTCAGTGCCCATGGATCGCAGGAATTACCGCCTGCCGCTTTATAACCGCCCGTTTTACGGCTATGAGACCGGGGCTACCATGCTGAATTATTCGATGCCGCTGGTGTTTTCGGAGAAGAACTACATGCTTTTGTTCGACAATCCGGTAAAAGGCTATGTGGATATCGGCAAAACCGAGCCGGATGTGATGGAATGGAATGCTGCCGGAGGAACATTGCGTTATTATGTGGTGGCCGCAAGCGATTTCAAAGGTCTGCAATGGGAATATACCACCCTGACCGGCCGCCAGGAGATGCCTCCCCGCTGGGCATTGGGAAATCTGCAATCGCGCATGGCCTACCGCAACCAGGCTGAAGCCGACAGCATTGTGACCCTCATGAAAAAGAAGGATTTCCCGATCGATGCACTGATACTCGATTTCTACTGGTTCGGCGACAGTATCCTCGGGCATCTGGGTCGGCTCGACTGGTACAAACCGGCCTGGCCTGATCCGGATAAGATGATCCGCACCTTCAAAAAGAAGGGCGTAAAAACCATATTGATCACCGAACCCTATATCATCGACAGTGTCCCGAATTTTAAGATTGCGGATCAGCTGGGCATACTGGCCACCGACAGTCTGGGGAAATCCTATATCAACCACCAGTTTTATTTTGGTCCGGGCGGACTGATCGATATCTTCAAACCCTCGGCCCGGGCGTGGTTCTGGACAAAGTACAAAGCACAGATCGACCGGGGCATTGCCGGCTGGTGGGGTGATCTGGGCGAGCCCGAGAGTCATCCGTCCGATATCCGGCATGTGAACGGTACGGCTGATGAGGTGCACAATATTTTTGGTCACTACTGGGATAAGATGTTGTATGATCAATACCGTCTGAATTATCCGCGTACCCGCCTTTTTCACCTGCAGCGTTCCGGTTTTGCAGGCACACAGCGGTTTTCGGCCTATCCCTGGACCGGAGATGTAGGTCGTACCTGGGGAGGATTGAAAGCTCAGTTGCCGCAATTGCTCACCATGAGTATGAGCGGATTGGCGTATATGCATTCGGATGCCGGTGGATTTGCCCAGGGTGTGAAGGATGATGATTTATATACACGCTGGCTGCAGTTTGCCATATTTACGCCCATTTTGCGGCCTCATGGCTCCGGAATCCCCAGTGAGCCGGTGTATTTTCCGGAGGCAACACAGGATATTGTCCGGAATTACATGAAACTGCGTTATGCGATGCTTCCCTACAACTATACACTGGCCTGGCAGAACAGTCAGAGCGGTCAACCCCTGATGCGGCCTTTGTTTTATTATTATCCGGAAGACAAAGAGGCTGTGATTGCGGAGGATCAGTATTTCTGGGGTGCGGATTTGCTCGTGGCTCCGGTGTTGGAGAAAGGTGCAAAGACCCGTAAGCTGTATCTGCCGGAGGGAAACTGGTATGATTTTCAGACCGGAGTAAAAACAGCCGGAAAACAATGGCTGGATTATCCTGTAACCATTGAGAATATTCCGGTATTTGTGCGGGAAGGGGCCATGATCCCGATGACAAAGCCAATCGCAACAACGGATCTTTACAAAGC
>CAYQFT010000259.1:0-1572 GCA_964416825.1 uncultured Porphyromonadaceae bacterium | reverse complement strand
GAGCAAGCCTGGGATGATAAAGGTAAATGGTAAATTATTGAATGCGGAAAATTATAAATTTGACGGTAGTTTTTTAGTGGTTGATTTTACCTGGAGGAATGAATTGGTGAAGGTTGAGATTGAATGATTTGCTGATGTACAGACTTACGGCAACCACTTATTCCGGATTGCGTTGTAGGTTCCGTCGGCCTTCATGGCATCGAGTGCAGCCTGCCATTTTGCAGGAATGGAAGCGGGTGTGTTTTTTGAGAAGGCAATATAATAATCGGACGACATCAGGCTGAATGCCGGCGTTACCTGATTATAGGTATATCCTGCCGATCGCAGAATATCGGGAAAGGTTACACTTGAACATACAAAGGCATCAATTTCTCCGGTCATGAGTTTTTGAGTCATAACCACCGGATCGGCATTGGAAACCAGATTGGTAAACCCGAGCGAGATCAGATATTGTGCAGAGAACCAGGAATTTACAACACCAACTGCATTCAGGTTCCGGGCTTCATCCAGCGAGGTAATGGAGATTCCGCTTCCTGTTTTTGTATAGAAAAAGGTGGTATTGGTTCCCAGCGGTCCGACCCATTGGAAAAGGCTGTCGCGGGCCGGTGTTTTGTCCATGGTAAACAGGCAGAAATTGGGATTTTGCAGTGCCAGTTCATAGCCTATACTCCAGAGAGTCAGGTTGATATCCGCGTATACTTTATTCCGGTTCATGATTTCGCGGGTGACTTCCGTGCCGAAACCGGTAATATTTCCATAGGCATCGCGGAAGGTCAGCGGAGGATAGTTTTCGGTATAGATCTGGAAGGATTCGGGGAAATCGGATGAGTTCATGAATTTGCGGTAAAGCGATCCCATGGTTCCGTTTTGTTTCATACGGTCGATTTCCGACTGGAAATCAGCAACCACATTATCCGGGATTTTTTTATTGAAGGCGAAATAAACCAGGTCGGTTCGGATAACAAGTCGTTCTGCCACAGCATAATACAATTTATTGAGGGAGGTCAGGGATGCCTGGGCTGACAGTTTGTTGGAGGGGTAGAGGTCAATATCTCCGTTCAGCAGCTTCTGAAATGCATCGGCATCATTTGTACAGTAAACTAAATTTGTAAAACCTTGTTCGATCAGGTATTGCGTAATGGCATAATCCGGAAGAACCCCGATTTTATTCACGGTTTTTGCCTCTTCAATGGAATTGAGGAACAAGGGATTTTGAGCGGATGAATAAAAGATCCAGTCGATGGAAGCGATGGGTCCGGCCCATTTAAACAGATCCCGGCGGGTTTTATTCAGGATGGTAGAGAACAATACGGCATTGTCGTCCTGTAAGGCTTTGTTGTAGCCCTGCTCCCAGGGAAGGACATCCACTTCGAAGGGGATATCGAGTTCTTCACAAATGCCGCGCAAAATCTCGGGAGCCAAGCCTGTGAGTTCCCCGTTTTGTGTGTAATTAAACGGGTTGTATTCTTCTGAAATGAAAGTAAATTCGAATGGATAGCCATCGGAATGCGACTTGCGGCATTGGCTGAAAACCAGCATAAAGAAGATTGCCATCAGGGCCGGAAGCAGAAA
>CAYQFT010000258.1:0-4021 GCA_964416825.1 uncultured Porphyromonadaceae bacterium | reverse complement strand
TGTTGCCCCGGTTTTCAAACCGGGGATACGGACAGGATCTTGGTTTATTTCACTTGTCGAGGTCTTTAAAGGCCTCGACAAGTGAGGTTCGTGGTCATTGCCCTACCCCCGGTTTGAAAACCGGGGCAACTGATAGGAGCACCTATGATGGGCGGTCGTCCCCCTGCAATCACATTTTGTCTACCCCCCCCAACATATCGGCGTCATGGTTTCCGATCCACGATAAACCGTCCCTCGCCGTACACCAATCCCCCATCCGCCGCATGCCCGTATACGATAATACGGAATTTTCCCGGCAAATCATTGGTTTTAAAGCTGATGGTGCCCGGAAGTTTTTTGATGCCGGTTTGCCATAGAAGGGTTGTGTTTATCAGGGGCGTGGAGACCGGCACGGAATCAGGATCCGGCAGGGATGGCTGGCAGGCCACTTCCGGCAGCTCAATGGTGCCCAATACCGATGTTTCAGGAAGCTTGAGGCCGGCGAAGTCGCCGTTGCGGGAGATAAAATTGACAATGGAGGAGAAGATGCTGTTTCCGTGGATGTAAACCTTGTTCTTCACTTCAATGGCCCTGATCCGGCTCGGCGGGAGCTCAAGGAGCTCATTGTGCCGGGTTAACGGAATGCCATCGAGCAGGACGAGCGTTGGGTACCCCTCAGCAAAAGGCTGGCTGTTGTATACACTGATCGCAAGGTTTTCACCTTTTTTTCTGACGGTTACGTCGGGAACTACTTCATACACAAGCTCTCTCACATTGGCGAGCTCGATGTAATTATCGGTCAGGATGGTGCGGTCGGGCGGATCAAAGAATGTTTTTTTCCGGACAACAGAATCCTTTATCGGGCTTAATTCTGATGATACTGCGGGGAACAGCTGAAGAATCTGGCGGTTACGGATCAATGTTTTCAGGTATTCGCGCTCCCGTTCGCTCAGTTTGAATTCCCGCTCCTCCGGTTTCCAGGGACGGTCATCGAATGCGGATAAAAGTTCAAGAGTCCAGCCCGGCTCAGGTTGTGTGATGAAATTGGCGATATAGTCGCACGATTGATGAAGTCCGGGCAACGCCATCGAAAAACGTCCTTTCCAATCGGTTTCTGCCGCTTCAAACTGATTGTTGTTCAATAGCGTTATGCCAACCGGAACCTTTGAGATCCCGGCTCCCGTGGCCCGGTTGATTACACGGCCTTCGAGGAGTCCGGAGCGGGTTTCGGGGTCGTGGATGATGGAAACGGGGGGGGAATCGGGATCGGTAAGGAGGTTCGCCAGGGTTGTGAAGGCGGCAGGTTCTTCTATGGCTATCAGGATAGAATAGCCGGCAGGAAGGTTGGTGTGTAATCCTTGAGACGCCTGTATTTTAACCTGATAGGAGTTCCGGAGTTTCAGGTCACCGGCCGGTAGTGCCAGGGTGACCGGATATCGGATACCGGAAACCGGGGATGAGAGCGTATCGGTTTCCAGAGGAACCGGCCGGGTATCCCGGGGATTGACAATTCTGACTGCCATCACGGCAAACCCGGATTCAGGGAAGTTCCTCATCCAGTTGGTGTAGGCGCGAATATAGTACCAGCCTGTGGCAAGGTCGGGCCCCAGGCGGATGGACGCTGAGAGACCTTCGGCGTTCATTTCAAAGTTGTGCCGCACGAGCCGGTTGCCGGCGCCATCGGTGAGCTCCACCCTGAGGTTCCGGCTCAGGAGTGAGGGCTGCAAGGTTAGCCGGTCGAGCACCCGGGCCTGGAGCCAGATCTCATCGCCTGAAAGGTAGATATGCCGGTCTGACTGCAGCCACACGGTTTCACGGAAAGAGCTGGCGGGGATACCTGCAGGCTCTTGTCCGGGAAGAGGCAGATCAGACACTGCAATCAATATCAGAATTAAGAGTAGATGATATTTTGTTTTCAGGGTCATGGCTGCTGCTTAAAAATCTTCCCAGAATGGCGGTTTGGTCAGGGTTCCGCCCCTCTGGCGGCAATCGTAACAAGCCGGCGAAGCGGTAAAAAACTTACCGGTTTGGGTATCCTGGGTCACAAAGGAGTTCACCGGCAGACGGAACCAGGGAAAGTCCTGCGTGCCCACCTCGCTGAGAATGCATTCGGGCGGCACAACCGTAAACTCCTGCGGCCGGTTGATAAAAGCCCGGGCCAAAGAAACGCCGGCTACCTCAAAAACGCCGACAACGGGAAGGTCCGGATCGGTGGTGCAGCGGATGTTTCCCTGAATCCGGAAGGGCTGCGCTTCGTAGAGGCCGCCGGCCTCGTTTACGAGATCATCCACAATCTCCCAGAAAGCATAGGCCGATGGATTTATCGAATACTGCTTCACGGCCAGGCAGTAGCGGACCGTCAGTTCATCGCCATATTGGGATTCAAAATTGAGCGGAGCGTCAATAATCTGGTTTTGCGACAAGCCCGATGTGCTGCCAATAAACAGGCCATTGATCGTTTTGGTTTTCCAGCAGATCCTGAACTCACGGTTGGTTTCCGGTTTCTGTTCACGGCCATCCCAGATGTGCGTGGCGGTATAGGGGGATTTATATTCCCAGGTGGCCTCCATGTCCCAGCGGTACCAGCCGGGCCCCGTTCCCGTATCACGGCTGGTGACGTAAAACCGGTATCCGTCAACCACCTCGCCATCCTCTTCTATCCGGTTTACGATATGACCTGCCCTGATGTTTTCGACAGGACAGCCCGGGCGCATCATTTCAAAATCGGATTCAAACTGGTTCCCGCCGTAATTTACAATGAGTTTATAGGCCATCCCGGCAATAAATCCCCCCTGGTCGGTGATCAGGTAGGTGCCGGGAGCGGTTTCCTCAAAGGGGTATACGATGCTGTCGCTCGACAGGACATATGCCGCTGCGCCGCTCACTTTTTTGGGCTGGATGGTCAGCCTGTCGCCCTCCCCGGTGACGATCGGGGCAGCGGTGGAGATCATGAGCCGGGCTGGTGCCGTATAGTCATCCGAAATCCGGCATTCGATCGCCAGAATGCCTTCATATTTTGCGGTATCCTGCACAAAGGACTCGACACAGGAACCGAGGATCAGCATTGCTGCGAGTAAAATCAGGTTAATCCGTCGCATAGTTCCCCAGTTTGAAATTATAGCTGATGGTGTATACGGGAACGCCGTAAATCGATAGTTTATAGCCTCTTATGCGATCCACCTCGTTTACGAAGTAGACCGAGTAGGCATTATTCCTGCCGGTAAGGTTATAAACCGAGAAACTCCAGGACCCGTGCGCGATTTTTTTCCTGAGCAGGTTCCCCTCCAGGTTCAGGGCCACATCGATCCTGAAATAATCGGGGATCCGGTACTCATTTCTGAGTGAATAGTTGACCACTGCCATCCCGTTCACGTAAAAGTACCCGGTGGGGTAGGTGGCGGGCCGGCCGGATGAATAGACCAGGTTGGAGGAGAGGCTGATCCGCCGCGACAGCCTGAAGTTTCCTACCAGATTAAGCGAGTGCGGTTTGTCGTAATTGGCCGGATAGGGCTTGCCGAGGTTGATCTGATCGGCCGGCAGGATGCCGTTGATCGTGATAAAGGATCTTGACCAGGTATAGCTGATCCAGCCGGTGAGCCGGCCGGCATTCTTTTTCAGGAGGAACTCGGCTCCGTAGGAACGCTGGCTGCCTTGCAGCAGGAGCGACGGAATATCGGGATCGAAGGTCAGGTCTGCGCCATCGCGGTAATCAATGCTGTTTATTCCGATTTTGTAATAGACTTCGGCGGAAGTTTCCAGTGATGATTTCGGGAAGTTCTTATAGAGGCCCAAACTGAGCTGGTCGGAAACCGGCGGCAGGATGGAGGGATCGGCCAGTTTCCAGCGGTCGGTGGGAGAAATGGAGGCCGTATTTGAGAGCATGAAGAGGTACTGCCGCATTTTGTTGTAGCTCATCTTTACCGACAGGTTTTCAGAAGCCATGAAGTTGAGGGATACGCGGTATTCCGGACCGGAGTAGCTGCGGTTGGTTGTATCGGGTCCCGACAGATAAGAGAAGTGGCTGTATCTCAGTCCGGTGTAT
>CAYQFT010000257.1:0-4022 GCA_964416825.1 uncultured Porphyromonadaceae bacterium | reverse complement strand
TCTGGAGTCTGGAGTCTGGGAACAGGCCAAGCGGTTACACCCCCTGTGCCCCTGTGCCCCTGTGCCCCATTCCGTGGTGTGCCAGAACGGGCGAGCGCAGCTCGCCCCTACCGCCACGTGTCCATTAATTCCCAGCGGGCGACGGCCTCATTGAAGGTATCGGAAATGAATTTCGCCTTTTTTACTGTGTATTCTTTGGCCTTTTTCTGGTCAAAATCAAGATATCCGACGCCGGTTTCGGGCAGGCGGGTGGTTGCCCAGGCGGGCATCATGATCACTCCTTTATCGGTTCCGGCATGGCCAAGGTTATCTTTCCCAAGCTTTTCATACATCTCCCTATCTATCAGTTCAGGATATTTCGACAGTACCAGGGCGGCCTCTTCCAGGTCGCCATGTCCCGATTGGATCGGCTTCTGTCCGTAAACCTCCTCGGCCAGGTTCCAGGCCGCCTCCCACCAGCTGATGATCATGAAATGGGCTCCGGTTTCCATGTGAAGCTTCGAGATCGCCTTTTGCATCGGCTCCGTGTTTCCGCCATGGCCGTTTATGATCAGGATATTTTTAAAGCCGGTACGAACGAGGTCTTTGAGAATGTCATAGATATACTCCTGAAAGACCTCCGGACGAATCATGATGGATCCGGGAAACTGCGAAATGGAGGCACCGGTAACCCCATGGTTTACGATCGGCGCAACCAGGGCATTGACATCTTTCCACACATGGTCGGCCAAATTTTCAGGAATGAAATTATCGGTTCCGATCGGACAGGCCCCGTGCGATTCGACCGTACCCACCGGCAGGATGATCCGGTCGGTCACCTCGGGAACAATCTGCGCCAGGCGCATCCAGGAATAGTTCTGCATTTCATGGTATTTGAGTGAGGCAACAGTTTGACGGGGCTGGGCGGTAAGGCAGGTGGTTAGGGTCCAACTGGCCAAAATCAGTGCGATCAGTTTTGCTTTCATGCTCATCAGGTTTAGATTGGATGAAAATAGTTAAAACTTGTTAAAACCAGGCAGGTATTCTGATTGATCAGGCTATTCATTCCCCGATTGAATTAATTTGGTTGTTGAAACCGGAAGGCTGGCGGGGAATCCAAAACGGGAGGACCGCGGGTCCTCCCCTACACGTAATCCTATGAAAAAACACAATTCCATTTTGTTTCTGGCGGTTCTGGCTTTTGCCGGAATCAACGTTACGGCCCAGGATTTGTCGCAGGACATCCTCGGCAAGATTCATTACCGTTCGATCGGCTCCACCCGGCACAGTGGCCGGTTTGTCGATTTTGCCGTGTATGAAAAGAACCCGGCAACCTTTTATGCTGCCCTGGCTTCGGGCGGAGTATGGAAAACCGTTAACAACGGAATCACCTTTACTCCGATATTCGACGAAACCGGCGCCATCAGCGTTGGGGATATCGAGCTGGACCAGAATAATCCCGATGTGATCTGGGTGGGAACCGGCGAAGCAAACAACAGCCGCACCGCTTATTACGGCGACGGAGTGTACAAATCCACCGACGGCGGGAAAACCTGGATCAATACCGGGCTGACCAAATCCCAGCATATCGGCAGGATCATCCTTCATCCGAAGAACCCTGATATTGTATGGGTGGCAGCAGAAGGCCCCCTTTATTCAAATAATGAGGAGAGCGGAGTCTATAAGACGACCAATGGGGGGAAGACGTGGGTGAAGACGTTAAGCGTGAAGCGTGAAGCGAAACATATCGGGATAGTGGACCTTGCGATTGATCCGAAGAATCCGGATGTATTGTACGCAGCTGCGTATGATAAAGAGCGGAAGCCCTGGACGTTTAATGCAGGCGGTCCGGCAAGCGCGATTTATAAATCAACCAACGGAGGCGGAAACTGGACGAAACTAGCCGGTGGACTGCCGACCGGGGTGATCGGCAAGATTGGTATTGGGGTTTCGGCGAGCAATCCGAACGTGGTGTATGCCAACATCGAGAACTGCAATGTCGACAGCATGTCTTTTGAGGTGCGCTGGGACCTGATGCAGAAAGGCATCAGTCTGCCCCGCGGCAAGCGTGAAATGGGTGATGAGGTATGGCGTTCCGACAATGCAGGTAAAACCTGGAAAAAAGTGAGCCCCAACGGGCAGGATGTCGGCGGCGGCCCGGCCTATTATTATCAGCAGGTTCGCGTGGATCCCACCAATCCGGAGCATGTTTACATTGTTGGAATCAGCGTTTGGGAAACGATAAACGGCGGCAAGGACTGGAAAACGGCCTTCCGCTTTGGAGGCGACAACCACGGTATGTGGATCAATCCGAAAGATCCGAAACATTTCCTATTGGGATATGACCATGGTATGGGAATCACCTATGATTCAGGCCTTAACTGGTATCACCCAGATTTTCAGCCGGTTGGACAGTTTGTGGCGGTTGGTTATGACTTTGATTATCCGTACAATGTATATGGTGGATTGCAGGATAACGGTTCGGTCAAAGGTCCGTCGACCAAACGCGGTGGATCCGCCATTCGTTTGGAAGACTGGAAAACCACCGGCGGCGGGGACGGAATGTATAATGTGGTTGACTGGAGCGACAGCCGCTGGCTGTACAATGAATCCCAGTTTGGTCCGATTTCACGCATTGACCAGGTTACCGGCGAAGGCAGCAGCATTCAGTATGACAAGATGGACCGTTTTGCCTGGAATGCCCCGATCGTGGTTTCTCCCCACAATGCAAGCACTATCTATCATGCGGGCAACAAGGTGGTTAAATCAACGAACCGCGGTGAAACATGGGTTGAAATCAGTCCCGACCTTACTACCGCTGACAGTTCTAAAATTGCCGGTACCGGCAATGTAACGCATTGCAATATTGTCACCATGGAGGAATCCTACCTTGAGTCGGGTGTGATCTGGGTTGGGACGGATGACGGCAAGGTTTGGGTGACCAAAGACGGAGGAAAGAAATGGAACGACCTGACTGCCAACATCAAGGATCATCCGGGATATTGGGTGAGCCGGGTGGAGCCGTCGCATTTTAATAGCGGAACCGCTTATGTGACCATGACCGGTCTGCGGGCTGATGATTTCCGGCCTTTCGTTTGGAAAACCACCGACTTTGGCGAGACCTGGAAGTCCATTGCTGCAGGTCTTCCAAATGATCCGCTCTGCGTGATCCGTGAGCACTTCCGGAATCCCAACCTGCTGTTCGTTGGATCTACCAAGCAGGTACTGGTTTCGGTTAACGGAGGCGCCAGCTGGAGCCCAATGCGAAGCAATATGCCATTCGTAGCGGTTGAGGACCTTAAGATTCATCCGCGCGAAAACGACCTGATTGTCGCCACTCACGGCAGGAGTCTTTACATTGCCGACATATCCTGGCTTGAAGGGGTGACCCCGGAAACACTGAGAACCAATGCTTTCCTGTTCAAGCCCGAGACCCGCATCCAGTGGGCCCGGGTGAGCGAGAATCATAGTTCTTCCCTGAATTATGCAGGCGAAAGTGAACCTGCCGGTGTTCCGGTGACGTTCTTCCTGAAAGATTCGGTTAAAGATGCCACCATACAGATATTTGAAGGCGCAAGGCTCATATACGAAGTAAAAAGTGCAGGAGCTCCAGGGATTAACCAGGTGATCTGGAATTACCAGGAGCGGGTTCGCGAGCGCACGGCTGAGGAAAAAGAGCAGGCCCGTCAGCAGATGCAGCGGTTTGCCGGCGGCGGGGCTCGCGGCGGCGGAGCTGCAGCGGGTGCCCGCGGGGGACGCGGCGGCGGCGCCGACAATAATTGGCTCATGTCACAAGCAGGACCCGGGGAATATACAGTAAAGCTGATTGTCAATGGGAAGGCGCAGGAGGCCGGATTTACGGTGCTCCGGGATAGCTGGAAGTAGGGGCGCACGGCGTACGCCCGTGTTGACACTGTGCAAATCGTGACGCGTGAAACGTGAAGCGTGAAGCGGAACAAGAGACAAGAGACCAGTGACCAGTGACTAGCGAAGGACGATCTTGCCGATCGTCCTTCGCTTTTTTTGTGGGAGAATAATTGTAT
>CAYQFT010000256.1:0-4032 GCA_964416825.1 uncultured Porphyromonadaceae bacterium | reverse complement strand
AGAACGACAAATCTGCTCCCTTCTCCTCGAGGAGAAGGGCTGGGGATGAGGTGAACACAGCTAAGGAAGAAGGAGAAGGGGCCGGGGATGAGGCGCTGGGGATGAGGTGACGCAAGAATGCGAGAAGGCGATAATGCAAGAGTGCAAAAGTGCAAGAATGAAAGTAATTACTACCTTTAGGCAGAAAAAGAAACAATTGGGGAGAAACCATGAAGAAATTGTTTTTCTGCTGTATAATTCTGTTGCTGTCTGTTGGGGCACGGGCTCAGGGATGGACAAAAAATCTTCCACAGGATAAAGTCGTGCAGGGGAACCTCAGTTTTTTCGATATTCAAAAAGCCTTCAACGATTACTGGGCTCCCTACAATATTAAAAACGGCCGCTATATCAACAGCGACGGGCAAGAGGTAAAAGCAACAGGATGGAAACCCTTCCGCCGCTGGGAATGGTATTGGGAAGACCGCGTTGACCCGCAAACAGGCGAATTTCCGAAAACCTCAGCATGGGAAGAATACCAGAAATATCTCGTAAAATTCAAAGGAAATCCCAAAAGTGCGGGGGGCAACTGGACAGGCATCGGTCCCACTACCTCCACCGGAGGATATGCCGGACTGGGAAGACTCAATTGCGTTGCCTTCGATCCGAATAATACCAATATCATTTACGCCGGAGCCGCAGCAGGCGGATTCTGGAAATCGACCGACGGCGGGACCAGCTGGAATGTGTATGGCGATGATAATGCTACCCTGGGAGTGAGCGATATCTGTGTCAATCCCGAAAACCCCGATATAATTTATACGGCCAGCGGTGATCGCGAATCCACCCTGTTTACCCTGAACGGCACCCATAAATACGACTGCAACAGTGTAGGTGTTCTCAAATCAACAGATGGAGGATTGAGCTGGTCGGCAACCGGACTGGCCTTTACAACAAGTCAGCAAAAAGCGCTGAACCGGCTGATTATGGATCCGCAAAAACCGGATACCCTTTACGCAGCCAGTTCATCCGGAGTTTATCGTACTTTTGATGCAGGTCAGAACTGGACACAGCTCAATGGTGTCGAATACAGCGATCTCGAATTCAAACCCGGGAACACATCCGTGCTGTATGCATCCACTAAAACAGGGGATATTTATCTTTCGCCCGACTATGGCAATACCTGGAATCTGCAGTATTCAAGCACCTTTGAGCGCTGTGAACTGGCGGTGACCCCCAATAATCCGGATGTTGTGTATGCCGTCCTCGGAAAACAGGACAGTTCCCGGTTTTGCCGGTCGCAGGATGGCGGAACAAATTTTACCGTGCTGAACACCGGAACTCCGAATCTGCTCGGGCGGAATTGTGACGGATCAGGTACGGCTTCGCAATGGTGGTACGACATGTGTGTGACAGCCGACCCGACAAATGCCAATACCGTATTTGTGGGAGGAATCAATACCTGGAAATCCATTGACGGAGGCATTACATGGAATATCAATAATCACGGAAGTACCACCTGTGGCGGCCTCGTCAGCATTGTACATGTTGATAAACACTGTCTGGCATACCAGCCCGGCACCAACCATCTCCTCGAAGCCAATGACGGAGGGCTTTACCGCTCCACAAACAACGGAGGGAGCTGGACCTACATCGGAAACGGCCTGGTCACCTCCCAGATCTACAGACTGGGTGTAGTGCAGACATCTGCCAACAAAGTGATGATCGGTACACAGGATAATGGCACTAAATACTATAATTCAGGAAGCTGGAGTGATATACTGTCGGGCGATGGGATGGAATGTTTCGTCGATTATACCGATGAAAATGTTCTGTATGGGGAATCTCAATACGGGGAATTACGCCGTTCCTTGAATCAGGGAAATGCCTGGACCGATATCACAGTCGGTTTAAGCGGAACGCCTTATTGGGTAACGCCCTTTGTCATGGATCCGAATGTATCAACAACCTTGTATGTCGGGTATCAGGATGTATTTAAATCCACAAATCGTGGAGATACCTGGACAAAAATAAGCCCCTGGAACAGTACCAGTTTGCGATCGCTGACTGTAGCTCCATCAAATTCTCAGGTTATTTGCACTGCCACACGTATTTCGCTGTTCCGTACGGTGAATGGCGGAACCGACTGGACGAACATTACCGGCACTATCCCGACAAATCTGGGTTATATTACCTACATTTCCATCAAGGATGATGATCCGAATACGATCTGGATTTCGCTCGGAAATTATATTGCTCAGAAAGTGTATCAAAGCATAGACGGAGGTACGAACTGGACCGATATTTCGGCCGGATTGCCATCGGTACCGGTGATGTGTGTGATTCAAGACCGCCAGGTTACCAACCGCATTGATTTGTATTGTTCATCGGATGCAGGGGTTTACTATAAATCGGGTACTGCCGACTGGCAATTATTCCGGACGGGTCTGCCCAACGTAATTATGACAGAACTTGAGATCCGGTATGCTGCCAGTCATGCCGACAGCCGTTTATACGGGGCTTCCTACGGCAGGGGGCTCCGGGTATCCGATTTATACAGCACTTTACCAGTAGGACGCAGCGGATACTGGACGGGCAGTACGTCTTCCGACTGGGATAGCCCGGCAAACTGGGAAAGCCACAGTGTTCCGTCAGGCACCGATAATGTAATCATTCCGGCGCGCCACCGCAAGCCTGTCAAAACCGGGAACCTTACCCTGGGTGCGGATTGCCGGAATATTACCCTGGAAGACGGAGCAGAACTCAGCATTACAGGAAACCTTACTGTGAATCCCGGCCGCTGGCTGACCAATGGAAGCGGTTCGGTGATATCAGTCGGCGGGAATGCGGTTTTCCGTTCGGATGCAAGCGGAATTGCTTCGTATATCGACAAAGGAAGTTTTACGGTAAACGGAACAACCACCTTCGAACGCTACATCCCTGCCAATACGGTGGCCTATGTTTCCTCACCTGTCAGCGGGGCAACCCGGAATGTTTTCGCCGGCTCGGTCAACAACCGTTTGTATCAGTATGATGCCACTACGGGGGCGTGGACTCTAATCACTATTGATGCCACTCCCCTCGAAATCATGCGGGGCTATGTGGTGAAATATGCCACCAATACGACGCTTCAGTTTACAGGCATTCTGAACAAAGGAACGCAGGCTGCCGGCTCGGCAAATCACATCACACTGAGCAATGGCGGGGCTTTTGGATGGAATCTTGCCGGAAACTGCTATCCCTCGGCACTGGATGTCGGATCCGAGTTGGATCCTGTGTCCGGCTGGACGTTTGAGAGCGGCATTCAGGGTTTTGTTTCCTACCGCAAAGGAGATGGAAATGTGGCCTATTGGAACAAAGCCGGTGATGGAATCGGCAATAATGGCGGAACGCGCTATATCCCGTCGACACAGGCATTCTGGATTAATCTTGAATCCGGCAGCAATATTGGTTTGGGAACGACCTCGTCAACACAGGTTCATCAAACCCAGCTCCCCTTTAAAAATGCTGCATCGAATTCCATTTTCCGTTTACAGGCTTACAGAGGCAATTATAGTGATGAATGCACGATTGGTTTCTTTCCGGATGCCGGTGACAGCCATGATCGTTTTGATGCCGAGAAATTCTTTATCAATGATACCAATTTTGCCATGGTGTACACCCGGTTGAATAGCGGGAAAAACCTGGCCATTAACGGCCAAAGTCCATTAACTTCAGACCGTTCGGTTGTGCTGGGTTTTGAAGCGCTCAAAGCCGGGCCCTATCGCTTCGTTGCGAATACAGATGATCTGGATCCCACGGTTGCCGTAAGTCTGGAGGACACACAAACCGGAATTATGCAGGATTTGCGGACAAACCCGGAATATAGCTTTACGAGTGTGCCCATTAATACGGTTTCCCGCTTTCTTTTGCATTTCAATACCACGAAAATTACCGGTAAAGTAGTATATGATAAACCAAACTCCGCGCCGGGATTGGCCGGGTGTGTGGTTCAGCTTCTAAATGCTGCGGGGGATGAGGTTTCCCGCGATACGACAGATTCCGACGGGAATTTTT
>CAYQFT010000255.1:0-4060 GCA_964416825.1 uncultured Porphyromonadaceae bacterium | reverse complement strand
GTTTGCCGGGCCCAGGTTATCGACGATACCAACGAACGCCTTTACCTGTTATGTAAAACCTGGGGGTATGTAAAGTATTTCAACCAGAACAAATGCTTCAGGGTATGGGACCAGCGGTTGGCTCCCACTATCAATGAAGTCCTTGCCGCAACGAACAACATCGAGTTTAATGCCGCCATCCTGAGATTCCTGAACGATGCGGGTAACAATGCACCGGTTCAGGATCCACCGGCCCTGCCGGATACCAATTTGCTGGTCAGTACGGAGTGGATCCACGACACCCGGTTCTCACCGGAGGTCAGAAATTTTCTGGAGACATTTACTTCCAATATTGCTCCGGAACGCTCATCCTGCCTGGTTCGCATTAACAATGGCGTCTCACCGCGTGCTTATGGATATCTTGATTTTTCAATGGATACTATTGATGTAACAGTCAATTATTCACTGGCTTCGCACCGGCTTATGACATTTTTTTACTACTGGAACGTGATCAATTATTATTATCCTTACCGGAGCCTCATGGATGAATCCTGGGATTCAGTCCTGAAGAAGTTTATCCCCCGGTTCCGGAAATCCATGAGGGACATCGAGTTTGAAACGATGTTCCTCAAATTAATCTCCTGCATCAATGACAGCCACGGGGTATCCAGCAGCCCATTGCTTGTAAGTTCCTTCTGGCGTGGTTGGTGGAGGCCCGGAATAGCCTTGGAACGAATAGAAAACCAGTGTGTTGTAAAGAAGGTTAATGGTATTGATGGAGTTCTCCCGGGAGATATTCTTCTAACAGTAAACGGCAGGACCGTCAGGGAACTGGAGGATTCGGTCGGACAGTTTATTTCAGCATCCAATGATGCCGTATGGTACCGGGAAATATACAGCAATATGATCAGGGGAGATGAGGGTACCGAAATGGAACTGACTTTTGAAAACCGTCAATCAGAGACCTATACGGTTATTGTCAGCAGGGTGATGTATCATAGCGATTGGTATTACTGGAAGGTAGCATCAACAGTTACAGATCCCTTTATCATAACATCCTGCGGTTACGGTTATGTGAACATGGGCAACCTTTTGCCGAAAGATGTACCGGCTATGTACGATGCCCTGAAAGCGGCCCCGGCCATTATTTTCGATCTGCGGCCGTTAGCCAAGGGGGCATTGGCGTCCCTGGTTCCCTATTTTTTCGGGGCTCCTTTTACCAGTGCGGTATACTATGTGCCGGCCCTTTATGTGGGCTATGCAGGAGGACAGTTACAATACTACATGGCGGGATGGTATTATAAGATGAACAACCTGACTAATTTCGGATCCTTTTCCAATCCTGCTCCCTATTCAGGCGACGTTTACATCCTGGTCAACCAGGAAACCCAGAGTCATGCTGAATACACCTGCCAGGTGCTGAGTTACCATCCGAACGCCAAAGTGATCGGTACGCAGACTGCCGGTGCGGATGGCAATGTAACCGCAGTTTATTTACCGAAGGGAATGGTAACCATATTCACATCGCTCGGATGGTATTATGCCGACGGATACCAGCAGCAGCGAAACGGGGTTAAGATCGATTCGGTTGTGTCACCCACGATCGCGGGAATCCGGGAAGGGAGAGATGAAATTCTGGAGGCTGCCCTGAAGTGTATTTCCGGAATATCGCCTGATGAATCTCAAACATTCAGTGTTACCGTTTTCCCAAATCCCGTTTCCAATGGTTCGGCAATGACTTCAATTTCATTGAAGCAATCTGGTAAACTGCAGTTTACGGTATCTGATATCCAGGGGAAAACCGTGAAAGCATGGACCGGTTATTACCAGGCAGGGAAACTTACGGAGAGCATTGATCTTACGGATGAAGTTCCGGGAATCTATTTCCTGAAGATTACCTCTGAACGGAATACCCTGATCCGGAAAATATTGGTGGAATAGCGGAATTAGGCTAAAAAGGAAGATCTTCCCCGATTTCATCGTCCATAGGGGGCAATGGGGGCAATGGCACTGAGGAATCATCAAATGTCGGACCGCCCTTGTTTTCCCTGGCCACTTTCCATGCCTTAACATCGGTATACCATCTGCCGTTAAACTCCCGGCTTTCAATATCGACCGAGGCAACTACCGCGTCTCCGGGTTTCAGCGCATATTCATCGATTTTTTCACCCCACACTGCAAAGCAGATCTTTTTAGGGAACTGTTCTTCAGTTTGCAGAATGTATTCCTGTTTTTTCCAGACGCCTTTTGCCGAGGTTCCGGTTGCCAGTGGCTGGAGGGAGACTATTTTTCCTTTGATGTCCATAGCTTAGTCGCTTTAATTTGCTGGCAAAACTACTCCATTCCTCCAAACTTAAGAAGGTTGCCTGGCCAATGTTTCCTTAAAAAATCGGATATGCTGACCGGTTCCTGCCGTATGAGGGTGTTTTATTGGTTCTTTTTGTAGCTTAGTGTATCAAAATGAAACTGCTATGCGAAATCCGGTTTTTCTTAAATCTCTTATCGGGATTGCTCTGATGGGGGTCGCAGCTTGCCAGCCTCCGGACTTAAGTATGGATGATATCGATTTCTCTCTGGATCTGAACGTTATTAAGACGTCGGTTAATGTCCAATTCCTGGATGCTGCCACAGGGGAACTGATCGGAATGACAGGGAGTTCCGAAATTGAAATCCGGTTTTCGGGAGAAGAAGCCCCATTTATTGTAGATAATTCAGGCTTTTACCTTAAAGGAGTAACTATCAATGGGGGATTTCTTTCAATTGGAGTTGATCCTACCAAGGTGGTACCCACTGAGGTAGATCCTGCTAGATTGGTTATAAATGCTGAGAGTGAGGGATATCTGCCTGCATCCTTACCGGTCAGGATCCCTGCCGAAGGGGTGTATGACTTCAAGGTGAGTATGATCAAAATATCTGCTCCACCGGATGGCGTTTACATAGCGGAATCGAAAAACGCAGGAACTTCCCATAATGGCATACTGGCAAATACAATAATCTTTGAACCAGATAATTCGAATAGTCTCATAACCATTTCTGCCGATGCCATTCTGAAAGATGCAGACGGTAATCCTTTGGAGGGAAACCTCGATGCGATTATCGCCCGGTTTGATCCTAAAAAAGATGCAGCGATAAGATCGTTGCCAGGCGGATCGAATGCAGAATATATCAATGAAAAGGGTGAGGACTTGATGGGCACCCTGATACCGGCAGCGCTATTCAGAATCGAAATAGTTGACCAGAACGGACGAAGGGCTGATGGGATTCCGGCAGCTTATATCAAGGTTCAGACCGCTATCGATCCATCTACAATCAATCCGCTGACAGGTCAGCCAGTTAAAACGGGAGATACTATACCTATTTATGGCTATGACGGGTCGACGGGTAAATGGTTTTACATCCGAGACATGTTAATCGCACCCGGATGGTCTGTATCGCTACCATTAAAATCTCTTACTGGAGGAGCGGGTTTTATTACCATTTGTTTTACGGTGAGCAATCTTGCTGTTATTGTCTTTCACAATCCATATTATTATCCGGGCTACTGGTATGATTTCATTCCGCTGGAATTGAATTATGAGTTCAGAGCACCGGATGGCTCCTTACAAGTGGAAGGGGTCATTAACCGAAGAGTGGGCCGAGATGGAATGGGATTAACTATTGCCGTACCATTTGGTCAACTTACCTTGTCTTTCAGTTATCCCAGGCAATCAGAACCTTTCTGGGATGTTCCGCCTCCGGTAACTCAAGATTTCGGGACCAACCCAAGGGTGGATATTTCGATGTCAATTAATGCTTGGCCTTCTTTAAATTACCGGGTCAAAGTTATCTTACGTTGCAGGGATCAAAGGTTTTCATTTTTGATTCCAAATCACACCTGGGTTGCCTGTCGCGCTGAAGGTGAGCTTACTTGGCAGTATAGTGCGGCATCTGGCGGGTATCTGACTTTTAGCCACCTTAAGCCCCTGGCCTTATATCATTTTTATGTTTTGTACAAAAATAAATGGTATCCGGATGAACCGTATGCGTATTATCTGCCTGCAAATGGAACCGAAAATCCCGAAGTTGTTCAGGAGAGAACACT
>CAYQFT010000254.1:0-4065 GCA_964416825.1 uncultured Porphyromonadaceae bacterium | reverse complement strand
ACCCGCCTGACCATCTGCCCCTTTGAAACCCGGGCTTCATCCAGGATTTCAAATCCCGCTTCGCGGATCATCGCATCCATGTTTTCCAGCGTTACCAGTATCAGCCGGCCGCAGATCCGGCGGGCGGTTCTGATGATCTCCAGCTGTTGTCCGGCTGTTATGGCCTGATAGAGTCCGTACGGGATATCGATGATCCCAACATCATAGTGATCCTTAATTTCATGCATATCGCCAACCGTGATCACATCGGGGTAACCGAAAAAGGAAACATTCAGCTTTGCACGGCCTGCAACCGGCGGATTACTATCATACCCCCTTGCATCAATGCCCATCGAGAGGGCCTCGATAACCACCGTTCCCACTCCGCAGCAGGGATCGATCAGGGTTTGGGTTGTATCGTGACCGATTCCGATATTTACCAGAGCACGGGCCACCCTGAAAGATAACGAGCTGGAATAGGTATGCGGCTTCTTATCGTGCCGGTGCCACTGGTAATCATTCCTTTCGTATGTGCCGAAAATCCATTTTCCGCTGACGCAGGTGACCCCGAAAGTTACCAGGGGATTTTTGACATCCGCCCACCCCCTGATCACTGTTCCAAGTTCCCTCCCGCCACGCAGCCGTTCCTGGTAATCATCTTCCCAGCCCTCAATCTTCAGGTAAATTACCTTGAACCGGTCGGACGAAAAACCGCTGGCTGAGACCTGCTCAACCAGGGAATCCAGCGTATCGCCCTCGAAAATAACCGACAGCCGCTCCTTGATAAACGGGCTCCTGGAGGGATCGATCAGGCGGTTGGAAAAAAAATGTTTTTCCTCACCGGAATAATCAAACAGGACCCGCATCTCCAGTTTGCACAGGTCGGCCAGGAACCTGGAATAGTTGATTGTATATAAATTCATCCCTGCTCCTTCCCCTTCATCCCTTGAAGTTCCGCTATTTTATACCAATAGTGGAATGCCTCAGGGTTTGATTTTTTCAAACGGTTCTGTATTGTATGGTTCTGCTATCGTCCAATCTTTGATCTGGGCGGGGTCCTTGAATTTTTCAAAACTTTTTCCATCAAAGCGTATCATGGTTGACAGCCAGGCTGCAATGGAAGCATCGGTTATTGCTTTTTCGATATGGTATGCTTGTGAAATAATAAAGCCTGTGATACGCCGGATACCCGACTGTATTTGACCGAAATCGCCATTGCCATCCGATCCCCTCGTAACAATACAGAGTGCTGTCTGATAAATATCTTCAAGAACATCTTCAACGCTTATCCTCTTATCTCCCCTGTATAATAGTTCTGTTTCGGCAAATTTCCTGAAGGTCCCTTTAAGGATTTCCACATCGGAAATATTTTCCATTAATCTTCCGATATCATACAATTGCTTGATTATTTCCATGCTCATGCTATCATGTTCCCTGAAATAGGGAATACCCGTTGTATTGGGAGCAAATGCAGTGAGCTTGTCGCCAAGTATATCCTCCGGACATGGAACAACCACCATTAACGGGGAGGTATCTTCAGGCAGAAAAGAATTAGTAACCGGCAACGTTAGCAGCTTGCCATAATTGACCTTCTCGTACAGAATATCCAGTAAGACAAACTCTTCCTGCCTATTCGTTTTATGAAGGGGGGTGAAAAAAAACTTATAATGCTGCTTTCTTATCGCGGATGCTGTTGTCCGAAACTGTCTTTCTTGTCGCAAAAAGCCCTGCTCTTGCGCAACCCGGTTCAGGATATCTGATAGGTGATCCAATTCTTCAGATAAAATAATATCAATGTCAATTGACAATCTGTTTGGATGGCTCAATTGGAGCATGAGGGCGGTTCCACCCTTGAAAACAAATGGAATACGGGCTTTAATCAGCCCTTCAAGCAGCTGGAATGCCCGGATTACTTTTTCAACAAGTATTTTATCAGCATTCCGATTCTTCAGCGAAACCTGATGAATCCATTCCTTTGTTATTTGAGCCTGATCAATCATGATCCAAAATAGTGGCTAAAGGATACCCTTTTCCCCCTTCGTGCAGCATAACGAAACATTTTATCCTGATTAACAGAATACTTTAATCCGGCCTCGTAAAAAATAGTCCTCATTTCAGAACCCTGCGCTGATGCAAAAATGGCAGTGTCACAGTAGATATCAACCAGCACTTTCTCCAGGGTTGGTACAGTAATACCGGATAAATACCGGATGGGAGCTTCAGAGACAAGGCCCCTGACGATCATGGTTTCCTTTTCACCTGACAGATATTTGTCAATGAAGTCCTGGTTTGGTTCTAAAAAAGCCTGATATTTTGCCTCTTTCATCCAGAAGAATACAGCCTCTGAGGCTTCTTTGTCAACCTCAATAAGGGTATAAAACCTGCCTGGTTGATGGACCATAAATTCATTAAGGTCCGAAGTATTCCAAACACAAACTCTTATATAAGGGAACTCCCCCGTCAACCGATTGTAAAGCGTTTTTATTCCGGGGGTAATCTCAGGTTGCCACAACCTGAGAGTTCCCAGCCTGTATCTGCCTTTGCCGATTCGTTCAAGAACGCCCTCCCTAACCAGCACATGGATACGCCAATTCAATGTTGACAGGTTAAGCCCGGGATCTGCTTCCCTGTAAAAAGCCCCGATTTCAGCCGTTTCAAAACAATCCCGTCCTTTGAAATGCTCCCGGAGTTGTTCGGTATTTACCTTTTCCTTTGCGATATTCGGAGGATTATTCTGCGAAGTTAACTATTTCTATAATCCGGCAAAATAATAATTTTACTGCCGAATATTTGAAAATAAATAATGATAGGCCATTACTAAAAAGTTCTATTCTGGTATTGAAAACAGAGCGTTTTATCTACCCGAGCGACTGAAAGGCTTTCAGCACCAGAAATACCGGCCAGATGATTGCCTTGAGGAAACCGAGCACACCGGCCCAGAAGGACCCGGCGGTTCCGATAAAATAGATGGCGGCACCGATCATTCCGAGACCGTAAACGGCTCCGGATGCGCCGGTGTTAACATGTGCATTCTTGCCTTTGGGTTCGCAGCATTCCTGCTTTTCCTGATTCGTCATGGTTGATTCCATTGTCATTATTTGTTGGATTTTGGATTGTTGTCCTCGAAAGTTAGCAAGAAAATAAGTTGAGCCCGTTAAGAAAACATTATTCTTAGCAAAAAGGAGTTGTCCTATTAGTCAGCCTTACGCGGAATTATTCGTAACTTACATGAAAATTAGACCGATACCCGTCAGTAAGCAAGAATTTGCACACTAAATAAAATGGGAGGATGTTAACATGAAAACGAAAAACTATGGGATCATGACCCTGGTAACGCTCGCCGTCGTGATAACCGTCGGTTTGGCTCTGAGCCCCCTTTCGGCACAGACGAAATCATCCAAAGTGAAAATCGGGACCTATGATTCCCGGGTTGTCGTACTTGCCTACTCTACTTCCGATCAGTTCCGGGAAAAAATGAAGAAGGAAAGCGACGAAAGTGATGTGCTGATGAAATCGAAGGATACCGTGAAGATGAAAGAGGGAGCTATGAAAATGATCACGATGTCCCACCTGCTGGAAAGAAGCGTATTTACAGCCCTGCCGGCCTCTTTCGTTATCGACCTTGTCAGGGACAAATTTCCGGAAATCGCAAAAAAGGCCGGGGTAAGCATGATTGTCAGCAAATGGGACCTGAATTATTCCGATCCCTCAATTACAATCATCGACCTGACAGACCAGGTTGCAGCCCTGTTTGACCCTGAAGGAAAAGGCGCTGAAACCGCAAAGGAGATTACCAAACAGGCTCCGATGCCGGCAGACGAATACGGGCTCGGTGAGGCAATAGAGATGTGGGAACAATTCAGCACCAAATATCATATCCGCTGATGCACAGACTGATAAGAGCCACAACCGCTTGTCTGCTGGTTTTTACAATCAGCAGCTTCCGTAATGAACGATACCCTTCTCCCTGTTCCGCCGCGCTCAGTGATGCCGGCGTAACCCTCACCGATCTGCGCGACGGCCAGCGACAGGGGCTGATGCTCGGCAACGGTGACCTGTACGGCATTGTCTGGGACCAGGAAGGCA
>CAYQFT010000253.1:0-4174 GCA_964416825.1 uncultured Porphyromonadaceae bacterium | reverse complement strand
GGCCAGCAGCTCTGCACCTGGCGCAACCTCCTCGGCGGCAACCAGTACGGTAATACCTTCCCGGTCTTTCTCGGACAAGCACTCGGGAAAGGCAGTATCCCCTGGATCTGGAGATACTGCCCCACCCGGGTTCTCAAAGGCATGGCCGACACCCTCGGCGACACCCAGATCCGCAGGCTCATCATGGAATATCGGGCCAAACAGGCTACTATCGATATGAAGGAGTGGACCGGCGCCATCAAAAAACTTCTCGACAACAACTTCAAAGTCAACATCAAGGCCGAGTGGCAGCCCTCCTGGCTGAACCCTGCCGTCTGGATTGCAACCCCCTACGCCAAAACCGTTAACAACGGCACAGGCCTCCTTACCCCCGAATACCGCACAACCCCGGGATGGTCGGGGGCCAACCAGATCCCGCTCTTTATCGAAGGCGACACAGTGATCGTGAACTTCCAGCCGCTCGGGCAAAACATGAGCTGTCAGCTCTGCTATCGGACTAAAGGCGGGGAAACCGTTTACAGCCAGCCGGTTACATCAGGCCCCTGCATGCTGAGGCTCGATAAAAAACCCGCCAACAGCGTGGTCTTTGCCGTCATCTGCAACACCGACTACGAATACAAGGGGGAATCCACCCGAAAAGCCCACTACGACTACCGGCTCCAGCTGGTGAAAGGAGCCATCCGGGCGGCCAGTATCTATGTGAAATGGTACGACTGGACACAGGATCTGAAGGATATCTCCTCGGGGATTGAATCCCTTCCGGCTGAGTCCGAGAAGGCACTGATCTTTCCCAATCCTCTGGACCTGAACTCCGGAGTTCTGAATATCAGGCTTTTGGACGGAAACACTTCTTACGGAACTCTCGAAATCAGGGATGCGCAGGGGCACCTGGTCCATTCCACTCCCATCCGCAAAATGCTCGAAATTGACACCAGGGAATTCTTGAAACCGGGGATCTATTTCATAATGGTGAAAACATCCGGTTGCCAAAAAACCTACAAACTGATCGCAACCTGATGTATTTCCCCAAATGACTGATGGAAATCGGAATAAATCAACCGCAGTCCCTACTTGTCAATGATGGCTGTCTCCAGAACGAGGATCTTGTAATTATCCATCAGCGCCATTTTGATCCACCCGATTTTTTCTGCATCCCCCACAACCAGCTTGATCCCCACATACCAGATACGGTCACCCGGCATGGTGTAACAGGTGGTATGGTAGAAATCCCAATGATGGATGATGGTGTCGTTCCGGTTTTCAACGCCCACCTCCTGGCTGCTGTATCCATCGGTAAGGGTCAGGGTATCGGCCTGGAAAGGATCTGACCGCCGGATAGATTCCCTAGGTTGGAAATACCTGACGGCGAAAAGGTTGGGGCGCACGGACACGATGGAATCATCGAAATTGATCCGGGAGCAGGAATAGGAACGGGTATGGGAGACAATCACCGGGGTTTCGTTTTCACCGCTGGTAACGTTTGAGGATTCACTGAAGAAGGTGGTGTCGTTAAGAATCTGCCCGTTGAACAGCGACCGGTCGTTCAGGCTCATCAGGCTGGCACGGGGATGTTGGCCCATTCCGGGCGAACCCCATACCTCGCTGGTCAGCCGGAAATCCGGCGTGAGGTTGCCGTCGATATCCAGGTCGCAGTTAACCAGGCTATGATACGCCCCGATCACCAGGGAGTCTAACCGGTTGACCACCAGTCCGGAACTGGTGCCGGGCTGTATTTCATCAGGAGTATTTACTTCAACTGTTTCAGTTCTGCAGGCAACCAGAGCAACAAAAAGGAGGATGGGAAGGTTATGGCAGAATTTCATGGAATGCTTGATATTATTGGGTTTGGGGCCATAAAGGTAACCCAAATGAAAACATCATGCAAAGCCTTGCAAGTAGTAATTCTTTTCCCATTCGCTTTTTTACTAGTTTTTGCCTTCTGCCCTATGCCCTTTGCCTTCTTGTCCCACCCCCGTTCCCGCTATACGTCAAACGCCATAAAGCACGCAATAAACTTCTCTTTCCGGTTAAAAAACTCATTCACCAGGCTCCTGCCGTTATAAATCTGGATGCCCAGCCGGAACCGCAGTTTATTCTTGTCCTGCGGAAGGATGTATCCGGCCGTGAAATTGAAGTTCTTCGCGAAACCATTCATCTGGTAAGCGCTCACATTGGCCGCCGCAAAAACACCGCCCAGCCAGCTCAGCTTATGGGGAAAGTAATATTCCAGCTCGGCCCCGCCCATGTAATTCATGTAGGCATACTGATTCGGCCAGGATTTCCTGGCACCCAGAAAATCGGAACCCGGATCAAAATACCCGACTTCGCCGTACACCCTTAAAATATCGAGATTAGGACGATGAAGGAACCAGAGCGGCTTCACAGAAACCGCCCATCGCAGATCATCCTGAACGGGGCCTTGCTTGAACATGGGATCCCGGTCGGTAACCGATGTGGTGATCCGTTTGGGAAATTCATCCCCGACATGCGTGCAGATGTGGTGTTTCGAGAAACGCAGCGATAACCATTCCGTTGGATTAGCCGCCACGGCAAAATAATAAACCCCATCCAGCCCGATGAAATCATTGCTTGATGCACGCATATGGCAGGGAGTCATCACCCCCACTTCGGCTTCAATACCCAGCTTCGGATTGCTCCTGGGCCGGAACTGAAACAGGGAAATCCGGGCAGCCGGAAAAACGGTAACATGCCCCATGTATTTTCCGCCCTGGTTGATTTCGTCGGTATAGTCATAATCGGCATACTGCATGAAATGAGCGGCCGCCTCAAACCGGTTGCCGAGAGGGTCGGCCAGGTAGGTGCGGTACATATGGTCCAGCCCGATAATCCTGAGGTTCCAATTCTTCAGCGGTACAAGGAAAGTCGAGTCCTGCCCCTTTATCGGAATAATGCTTAAAAAGCAAACTATCAGTAGAATATATTTTTTCATTTCTGATTTCTTAGGTATTAATTATCGAGAGATCCGCACCAGACATCATTGTTCGGACCGTTATCAGCGGTTTCGCCGCCCAGAACCCAGATTTTGTGATCGAACTCAACCGTTGCGTAAGAGTGCCTGCCGCTGAAGGCCGAACCTTTGGAATCCAGGGCCCACTCTTTTCCTGCCTCTTTCCGGTAGGTGAAGTACAGCCCGTCCTGAGCATACCGCAATTCCCGGTATCCTTCCGCCTTGCCCGGAAACATCCAGAGCGACTGATTATACAGGACCATTTCATGGCCTGCCCGCGTCAGGGTAAAGGGCCCATCCTGCTGCCAGTTGACTCCATTATCTGAGTACCAGACATTGTAATAATCCTGAACAGGCTGGTTGTAAAGTTCCTGATTGTCAAAAGTGACGCCGTAGGTTCCGCCATGGATATAGATTCGTCCGGTTGATGGGTCCACACAGCCGGTCAGGTCGCTCCGCATGCCGAAGTCGTTGTTATCGAGCCTTACCCAGCTGATGCCGTTGGCGGAACGCCATACATCATGAAAATAGATGAACGAAAACCCCCCTTCGGTGCCTTCCCGCATGGTTGAGCCCCCGATGAGGTACAGGTAATTAATGCCCCCGTGCTTTGCGGCGAGGCAGAGATGGTTAAAACGGGGCATGAAATCATCCGCGGCATCAACCGCCGGCACGGTCCGTCCCTTGATCCGGGTCCAGCTTATTCCGTCGGCCGACTTCCAGCAGTCGTTCGTGTACTGGCGGTACCCGGTGCCTTCATCCACCTCAAAGCCGCCGGTCAGGTAGAGCGCCTCCCCGTTCCCGTCATTAAAAACCGTGACCGTATGCCCGCGCCTCCCTTTCCAGGGCGCTGAATCGGTAACAAGCAACCAATCTGATCCGTTCTCCGAATTCCAGACATCCTCCAGATAGGTGTCGCCGCGCGACCGGCCGCTGTCGTACCCGCCGAAAATCCACATCTTGCCCTTAAAGGCCACGGCAGCATGATCTAACCGGTTACTCCAGGCTGCCTTCTTAGTCACCTCCACCCAGGTAAATGCACCGGTGTAGGGCTCCATTTTATATTCCCGGATCGACATGGGGTCACAGGAATTCAGGAGGATCAATCCTGACAAAATGAGAAGCGGATGAATTCGTTTGGTTGATTTCATCTTGATATAATTCTGATGTACGTTATTGGGACTATTATTCTGTGGGACATACAGG
>CAYQFT010000252.1:0-4189 GCA_964416825.1 uncultured Porphyromonadaceae bacterium | reverse complement strand
CAGGGAGGGCCTTGATCTTCCTGAAGTTTCCCTGGTTGCCATTCTGGATGCCGACAAGGAAGGTTTCCTCAGGTCGGAAGTGAGCTTAACCCAAACAGCGGGGCGTGCTGCAAGAAATCTTAACGGACTGGTAATCATGTATGCCGACCGGATCACAGGCAGCATGCAGCGAACGATTGATGAAACAAACAGGCGCAGGGAAAAGCAGTTGAAGTATAATGAAGAAAACGGCATCACCCCGCAACAGATCATGAAATCAAGAAGAGCTGTGATGGGAACAACGGTTGGCAAGAAAGGGCAGAAAGCCTACTACGAGAAGGATAAGCCGGATCTCGCTGCCGATCCTGTAATCCGATATATGGACAGGCCTGCCCTGGAAGCGATGTTGACCCAAACAAAAGCCCTGATGAAAAAAGCCGCGGCTGACCTCGACTTCATTGAGGCTGCGAGGTTGAGGGACGAGATGTACGTGCTTGAGAAAAAGCTGAAACAGTAGAGACGGACGACGGACGAGGGATGACAGACGTCCGTCATCCGTCGTCCGTCGTCGGTCCTTTATCCTAAGTAAGTCTTTAGCAGCTTGCTCCGCGAAGTATGCCTCAGCCTGCGGATTGCCTTCTCCTTGATCTGGCGTACTCTTTCGCGTGTGAGACCGAACTTTTCGCCGATTTCTTCAAGAGTCATTTCCTGGCAGCCGATGCCGAAGAAGAGCTTGATGATGTCGCGTTCCCGTTCGGTCAGGGTAGCTAAAGCGCGGTCTATTTCCCTGCTGAGCGACTCATTGATGAGCGCATGATCGGCATCCGGTGAATCATCATTAATAAGCACATCCAGAAGCGAATTGGCTTCGCCTTCAACAAATGGTGCATCGACAGATATGTGACGGCCGGAAACTCTAAGTGTATCGGTGATTTTGTCGGCAGGAAGATCCAGTTCTGTGGATAACTCCTCAGCCGTAGGCTTGCGCTCATGTTCCTGTTCGAAACGCGAATAAGCCTTGTTAATCTTGTTCAGTGAGCCCACCTGGTTCAGCGGCAGGCGGACAATACGGGACTGCTCGGCCAACGCCTGAAGGATCGACTGGCGGATCCACCAAACAGCATAAGAGATGAATTTAAACCCGCGGGTCTCATCAAACTTTTCTGCAGCCTTAATCAAACCCAGGTTACCTTCATTAATAAGGTCAGGAAGACTCAGCCCCTGATTCTGGTATTGTTTGGCAACGGAAACCACAAACCGAAGATTGGCCTTGGTCAGTTTTTCCAAGGCTTTCTGGTCGCCCTTCTTGATCCGTTGAGCCAGTTCAACTTCTTCTTCTACTGTAATTAACTCTTCCTTACCAATTTCCTGCAGATATTTGTCGAGCGACGCACTCTCCCTGTTGGTAATGGATTTAGTGATTTTTAGCTGCCTCATATAAGCTTTCCCGTGAAAAAAATTTTCGCAAAGTTAGACGTTTAACGTCTAATAAACAAAAAGGTTGCATATCCAAATACAATAAAACATAATGGGCTGCCTGGCAGTTACCTGGCAGCCCATTATGCAGGGAACTAACTATTTCCGGAATGCGAAATATGCATAGCGTCCATTGGGCATAACCCCTTCAATCAGAATGGTGCGGTTATCCTGGCTCCGTTCAATGGCAGCCTGAATATCTTCAACCTCATTGATTTTTATGGTCTTATTGATGTCAGTGATGATAAACCCTTCAGGCACACCGGCTTCCTTAAGCTTACCGGCACGCAGTTTAGATACCCGAACCCCGTATGTCATCTCATACTTGCTTAGTTCCTTCTCCGTAAGTTTCTCGAAATCAGCCCCGATATAAGAGCTGAATTCGGATGCTCCGAGGGTTTTGCTGGTTTCCAACTGCGGCTTGAGGGTTACAGTGAATGTTTTTTCTTCTCCCTTGCGGTCGACCACAACACTGATTTTGTCTCCAGGTCTATGGGGTGCTATTGCTTCCTGTAGGTCAGACATGGAAGTAACCTTCTGATTTTCTATTGATATAATAACATCACCAGACTTCAATCCTGCTGCCAGGGCGCCGCCATCCTCGATCAAATCCGTGACATAGACACCCTGATTGACCTTAAGCTTTTCCCGTTCAACCAACTCCTGAACAACGGTACCACCTTGAATACCTATAACCACCCGCTGAACCTTTCCAAATTCTTTAAGGTCATCGACAACCTTTTTAGCAATCGCAGCAGGAATGGCGAAAGAATAGCCAATGTAGCTGCCTGTCTGCGACGCGATTGCCGTGTTGATCCCGACAAGGTCGCCTCTTAGATTGACAAGGGCACCACCACTATTCCCCGGATTAACTGCTGCATCAGTTTGAATAAATGATTCAATTCCGCGGGGTTGGCTCTGTTGACTTTGGTCAAAGGGGCTTCTCTGGTTCCCTCTCATGATGCCACTTCTGCCTTTTGCGCTGATAATTCCAGCAGTAACGGTCGACTGGAGGTTAAATGGATTTCCAACAGCCAGCACCCAATCACCAACTTCCATGTCAGCCGAACTTCCAAAGGTCAGGAAAGGGAGATTGGAGGATTTGATTTTAATCAGGGCAACATCTGTCTGGGGATCCCTTCCGATAATTTCTGCTTTCTCAACCCGTCCATCGTTAAGGGTAACTTCAATGCTGTTTGAATTATCAATCACATGGTTGTTTGTAACGATGTAGCCGTCCTCCGAAATGATTACACCCGAGCCATATCCGGGTATTTCACGGTTGTAAGTTTTCGGATTTCCAAAAACAAAATCCTGGAGGCTTTCATAACCCTGTTGTTTGTAGCTGGTAACGGTTTTGACATGAACTACAGCATGAACCGATTTTGCTGCGGCCAGCCTGAAATCAGGGGCTTCATATCCACCCGTATAATTCGTCATCTGAACCGGCATTGCGGTCTCTTTCTGAACAATAACCGTCTTGGGTTTGGCAAGACTTGAATATATAGCTACTCCGATTAAGCTGCCTGCTATCCCGATCAGCAGCATTCCTAAAAAATTCTTTGCTTTCATAATTCTGCAAATTTTTATCTGATAACGTTTTTATTCTCAATTTTAAGGCATGTTTCAAAAAGCATGCCTTTCAGTCAGTAGAACGGTCCAATATAGGCAAGAGTTGCACGAAAGGATCATTGTTTAACAATCCTTAAATGAACTGAACGACATCCTTAACAGTCCTTAACAAAATGAAAGAAATAAAGTTCCAGAAATGGCAGGGTGCCGGTAATGATTTCATCCTTATTGACAATCGGTCAGGGTATGTGAATGAGCTCAGCCTTACTGAAATTAAGCATTTATGTGACCGCCATTTTGGCATTGGTGCGGATGGACTGATGATGATATCTGACATTTCCGGGTATGGCTTTAACATGACCTATTATAATTCCGACGGACTGCCGGCGGAGATGTGCGGAAATGGGGGTCGGTGTATTGCGGCTATGGCCAATCAGTTAGGCATTTTCACCGATAAAGTCCGGTTTATGGCCCCGGATGGTGTCCATGAGGCACAAGTTATGCAGGATGGGGGTATCAGATTGAAGATGAACGATGTTGAATTGGTTGAACCCCGTAGGGGAGGACCCATGGTCCTCCCGATCCTACCACCCATGGTCCTCCCGGTCCTACCACCCATGGTCCCCCACCAAACCAATGGTCCTACCCGGATGGTTTTTCTGAATACCGGCGTTCCCCATCTGGTTGTGTTTGTCGATCAGGTAGACCAGGTCGATGTAGCTGCGATAGGCCGGCAATTGCGGTT
Source organism: uncultured Porphyromonadaceae bacterium (assembly GCA_964416825.1). Taxonomy (GTDB): domain Bacteria; phylum Bacteroidota; class Bacteroidia; order Bacteroidales; family UBA12481; genus UBA12481. Next base: position 417 of record CAYQFT010000252.1, on the reverse strand, counting down.
TGACGAGCGGTTTGCGCCTGCAGGAACCAATGTTAACTTTGTTCAGATGGATAGGAACCATCTGAAAATAAGGACCTATGAACGCGGTGTGGAGGCAGAAACCCTTGCCTGCGGCACGGGCAATGTCGCCTCAGCCATTGCCACGGAATGGATTTATAATCAGGGGTTCTCCGAATATAATTGCCAGGCGCAGGGTGGAACGTTGAAAGTTAAGTTTAGCCGGCAATCTTCCGATCACTTCACGGGAGTTTACCTTGAAGGACCGGCGGTGAAGGTGTTTAATGGCACGATCGTGTTATGAATGACGACCTGGGGCTGGGACAAAATAAGATTGCGGGTGGATGGTTCCCACTAACAGGAGTTCCTATATGTTGCCCCGGTTTTTAAACCGGGGGTAGGGCAATGTTCACAATCATC
>CAYQFT010000251.1:0-4224 GCA_964416825.1 uncultured Porphyromonadaceae bacterium | reverse complement strand
GCTGGTTACCGGTTGCCGGTTGCCGGTTACCGGTTAGGGCTCTAGAGTTGCCTCGGAGCTAAGCCCCTCCCTGGTCGAGGGAGGGGTTGGGGTGGGTATTTTTCACGCGTCACGCGTCCCGGGTCACGAATACGATCGTTACCCCATCAAATACCGGCAGCAGCAGGTTTTCCACGCGCGGGTCGGCCTGCACATGATCGTTGAACCGCATCACGCCGCGGGTGAAATGGTCGCCTTCGGGGATCTCTTTCTGAAATACTTTTCCGCTCCAGAGGGTGTTATCGGCAATAATGAAGGTGCCCGGATGGCTTTTCAGCATGGCGGCCTCGTAGTAGTCAACATACTGGTCCTTGTCGCCGTCGATAAATATCAGGTCAAAGGGAAAATCAAGTTCAGGGATGATTGTGAGTGCATCGCCGATGTGGAGGGTGATGCGGCTGCTCAGACCCGATTCATCGATCCATTTCCGGATAAAGGATTCCATCTCGTCATTCACTTCGATCGTATGCAGCTCGCCTCCTTCGGGTAGGGCTGAGGCCATCACCAGGGCTCCGTAACCGGTAAAGGTTCCGATCTCCAGCACCCGCATGGGCTTGATCATGCGGCAGATCATTTCGAGCAGCCTTCCGGTGAGATGGTCGGAGGTCCTGCGCGGATGATGGATTTTAACGTGGGTTTCGCGGAAAAGTCTTTTGAGCAGTTCAGGTTCTTCGCTGGTATGGTCGGCCAGGTAGCGGTCGAGATCGGGGTGGTTGATCCCCTTGTGCTTGAAGTGGTCGCTCATTGGAATATCAGCATGGAAAGCTGGTCGGGGGCGAGTGTTTCGTTGGCCGTCTCCAGCAGTTGCTCGGTGGTGATCGCCTGGATCCGGCGGGTGACTGTTTCAAGGGAGTCGAATTTATTGAAGAGCATCACCGATTTGGCGAGGGTAAAAAGGAGGTTCTCCTTATTGTCGGCCGACATGGCAATCTGACCGATGATCTGGTTTTTAGCCCGATGAAGTTGCAGGGTACCCAGTTTCTGTGTGCGAAGCCTGTCGAATTCCTTGTGAACCAAGGCGATGCTTTTATTTAGTTTCTCGGAGTCGGTGCCGAAATAGATCGTCAGGACTCCGGTGTCGATATATGGTGTGAACGTGGATTCCACGTTGTAAGCATATCCGTGTTTCTCCCGGAGCGACAGGTTAAGGCGGCTGTTGAGGCCCTGACCGCCGAGGATATTGTTCAGCAGGATCAGGTTCATCCGCCGGTTGTCCATTGCGTTATAGGCGATGTTGCCGATGATGCAGTGGGACTGGTAGGTTGCCAGTTGCCGGTTGCCGGTTGCCGGTTTATACGCGTTGAACGGGGCTCTCGTGAATGAGCGGAGACGTGGGTCAACATCTCCGAAATATTTTTCAGCGAGGAGGATCAGGCGGGCGAGAGAGATGCGGCCGACCGAGCAAAAGATCATCTGGTCGGTATCGTAGGTGCGGGCCATGAAATGCTGGATCGCCTTCTTATCGAATGTATTCAGCGTTTCAGCCGTTCCCAGGATGTTATGTGCGATCGGATGGTCGCCGAAGATCAGCTCCTCAAAGTCGTCATAGATCAGGTCCGATGGGTTGTCCTTGAACGAATTGATCTCGTCGATGATCACCTCGCGCTCCTTGTCGAGTTCCACGGCCGGGAAGGTGGAGTTGAAAACGATATCCGCGATCAGTTCGATGGCCCGGTCGTAGTGCTGACAGAGAAATCCGGCATGATAGGCGGTCTCCTCCTTTGTAGTGTAGGCATTGATCTCACCGCCCACATCGTCGAGCCGGCTCAAAATATGATAGGCCTTCCGGCGTGTGGTGCCCTTAAAAATCACGTGTTCAATGAAATGAGCGATGCCGTTTTCACGCTCCGTCTCATCCCTGGAACCCGTATTGATCAGCAGTCCGCAATAGGCCACTTCGCTTTCAGAAGGCATGTGGACCACGCGGATGCCATTTTTAAGGGTGTGAATAAAATACTCCATTCCAGCTTATTAATCGGGTTGCAAAGATATAAAAACGCCACTTCGGCGTGACTTTTTTTATTCTGATATTGGCATTGAACATTTTTTCCTTATTTTTGTTGCCCGAAAGAAATGGTACCATAGCTCAGTTGGTAGAGCAACGGACTGAAAATCCGTGAGTCCTTGGTTCAAATCCGAGTGGTACCACAAAAAAAGCCGGCTTTTAGCCGGCTTTTTGTGTAAGAAGAAAGGCGAAAGGCGAAAGGCGAAAGAAAGATTAAAGACGAAAGATTGAAGACTCGAGTAAAAGGATCAGGGTTTCACTGCCAGTAAGTGCATGTACCTGAAAGCTCCAGATTGTAATGCTTTGGCTTGTTTTCCGGAGGATTTCGCGTTAGCGAGCCTCACGTTGCCGATAATTCCTACCCGGTTAAGGATGTAGCCGAGCCAAAGGAAATTTCTTACGTGCTCATAAAGTATTTTATATGAGCTTTTTACATTTTCACTGACATCCCTGATTTCAACTATTTTAAAACCTGCACTCTCTGCATGGCTCGTATGTTCCTCCGGCGTATCAATATCATGAATCTGCCATCCGGAGAATGCTTCTTTCAGGAGCTTTTCATTTTCTGGCGACATGGGTTTTCCACCACGGAAACTGTCGGCAAGTACCACTCGTCCGCCTGGTTTCAGTATGCGAAAAGCTTCCTTATAGAAAAGTGATTTGTCAAGTGCATGGCAAACGCTTTCGATTCCCCACACCACATCAAAATATTCATCATCAAAAGGTGTTTCCAGGTAATCCGCATGCACAAAAGTAACACCGCTGATGCCTGCCTCCTTTGCATAGACCGCTGCCTTTTCTACCTGCTCATTCACAATGGAAATGCCTGTTACAGTCGCTTTTCTTTCAGCTGCCAGCCAGATCGCAGCCTGACCGAGTCCGCAGCCGGCATCCAGCACCCGGTCGCCTGGTTTGATGTCCGCAAGATCAGCCAATACTTCATTTACTCGCCTGATGGCATCCTTATGCCTCGTCGCTTTTTCGTCGTAATAGCCGAAGTGCAATGCCGGGGCGCCATCAAGCTTATAGTGCCATAAAGTTTTATAGTCCTTTTCGGTGCGGTTGTAATATTCCCTGATTTTCTGGTAATGGCTCATTATATGACTTTTTTCTTCACCTTATTCATATGTTTGGCATAGGTGATGGCTTTAAGAAAATTCAATGGCTTTTCCATATCGCAAATCAACTCCTTTCTTGGCAGTGTCTCAAGAGGCAGTGGCCCCCCACCTGATTTGCGCTGGAGTTTAGCGAGTTTGCGCAATGCCACAGTGCCCCTGGCCATGATCAGGGTTATCAACGTGACAAAAAACCTTATGTTCTTTTCAGGCTGATCAATTTCGGCTGCCATTTCGGTAAACTTCCTGCATTCCACCAGGTAGAATTTTTCGAACGCACCATAATCATCACAACGGGAAGGCAAAGTATTTACACCCTCGTGAAAATCCTTATACACGTCAAAAATATCGTTACACAACTGAAGTGCTCCGCCCATCTGGTTTATTGCCTGGCAGGTCTTCTCATCAGGCAATTCCCGGATAAGGTAATGTAAAAGAAGGAATGAGGAGCCCCCTTTTTCGTAGGTGATACCCAGGATTTCATCTTCAGGCACCTCTTGGCTAAACTGTTTTTCTGACCAGTGCTGGGCATTTAGGGTTCGTCGGAATTCATTCAGGATTTTTTCGGGACTGGTTACGCGCTTGATAAGTATTCCAAGAATGTCTTTTACAACGGCCTCTTCAAGTGTGTTTGGCAAATAGCCGCTGGAAAAGGAGACGAGTTCATTCAGTTGAGCGAATGGCAATAGTTTTTTATCGGTAAACTCATCAATCAGCGTCGTTACTATGGCTGCAAGTGTTGCATTCTCCCTCTCAATGGCTGATAATTTCCTGCCATATATTGAGGCATATGATGCACAGATAACGGGAATCGTGCGGCTGTAATAATTAATTATCTGCTTGCGGGTATCAGGTCTGATGCGGGAATTATAATGTAATTCAAACGCTTGCAGATAGTTGTCAATATACTTCTTGTTGAACTTATCCTGGTTTCTTAGGAACCGGTAAAGGAACAGATGGATTTTTATAACGAGGGAGAGGTACACCGATGCTGATCTTTTTTCTATCCGATGATAGGCATTTTTCCCCAAATAATCTCAAAAAAATCGGCCGGATTGAGGCCGG
>CAYQFT010000250.1:0-4338 GCA_964416825.1 uncultured Porphyromonadaceae bacterium | reverse complement strand
CCGGCTCAATCTTGTGCGGGATGGCTTCATAGGTTTTTATCGGACCGCCGGCACCCTTGCGGCCACTGAGGAATGGATGCCTCTGCCCTTCGAATGAATCCGGATTGTTCTGGTCGTATTTCATAAAATCATTATGCGCATACGCAACAATCAGGTAATAGTATTTCTTATGGTTAACCAACGTCCTGACTCCCTCCGCAAACGCATCCTCTTCCATGACAAAAGTATGCTCAATACCCTGGTCGCGTCCTACGACCTCAACAGTAGGGACGTTAGCCTCAAGTCCGTCGTTCCAGTAAAAATTGATTATTCGTCCAACTCCATCCCTTCGGTCGCATTGGTATACCACTCTGGACAGAGAGTTGTTATGCTCGCTGGCATCGGTCAGGGATACGGTGCGATCCTTAAGCTGCCAAACAATATAGCCCTGGAAAGTATAGTTGGTATTGCAATCTGGCATCGTTGTGGGACATACAATAAACGGGTCGCGCTCGACATATTTCTCCATGAAGTTGTTGGAGGAAGGCTTGTTCCAGATGTGGAAGATCAGCTTCTTATCCTGTTCGACAACGGTGAGTTCCGGAGCATCCGGACCGTCAACTACCTGGAAGCAGTTTTCAAACAGTCGCTGTGCTTTCTCATCACTCTGAAGCATTTTATCCACGGAAGCAAGAAGCCCCCCTTCATAAGAGCGGGCCCATACAACACCAACAGTAATATCATTAACGGCGCCTGGTTCAAGAACGAATGGCCCTGAGGACTGGACAAACCGGCGGTCAGCCGGCTCATTCCCTGATGTTTCTTCAGTCCAGATCGGCATTTTAATACCACCCTGACCCCATCCGCATGGATCAGACTCCCTTGGAAACATGAAATCAGAAATGGTTGAAGATCCTCCTCCGTTAGGGTGCCCGTTTCCTCCATAACGCATCCGCTCATTGTCCTGCCAGTATCCGCGGAGGTAATTATAAAAGTGGCTGGGTGTATTTGGGTCACCCGTTACGCCGCCGCCACCGGTATAGTATACAAACCGGCGCATGCCCCAGCGTTCATTATCGACGATTCCATCCCCAAAGTTTAGCCCGTTGATGTTACCATTCAGGATACATTCATTGCAGATCAGATTGTACTGCTGATCATAGCTTTTACAATCATCCTTTCCGTTTGGATCCTGATAAGGCCCTTCGAAAAAGTCGAATCCAACAGCCGGAGGGTTGGTTCCGTAAGCCCAAAGCTGACCGCTGCCATCCACCGCATCACCATTGTAAAAATAACCGATTCCTTTGGAAACATGGCATCCCACATAGTCATCACCGGCATCCCCCAGGTCTCCGTCGGAGTATACACCAAAATAAGTATCAACAAGCGTATAGGTTGACCTGTTGATCAAGGCATAATTATAAAAGCTCATATCATTCATGGCATCGTTTGTGGAAAACTCGAATGCCTGAGCCCTGATTTCCATGCCGATCGGTTCACCGCTCGGTCCTGAGTGAATGGAGCCCCGGTCATTGTATACCCACCATAGCGTACCATCGCCATATAGCCTTGGACGGCGCAGTTCACGTGTTGTACCGCAAGGAAGAATCCCATCAAGATCGTAGAATGGGTAATCTCCATCGGCCGGGTTGTAGAAACCATCATCGTTATTGTCCCAGAAAGGAGCCAGATAAAAATCATAACCGGCCGAAGCATCAGCGTGGGCAGGCCAGTCTAGGATAATCTGGGGAATCGAGTATCCCTTAAACTCAAGATCCCGTTTGTCTGCCGGAGTGTTATACCATTCGCGGAAGGCTTCCACGTCATACCGGTTAATCTGGTAGTGCCGGTCATACTGATAACAAACCTCAACATCGGTGGTTCCCCTTTTCTCACCCTCCATGATCAATGGCCCGGGGAAATAGTTCCTGCCGCCTTTGAAGATGATCCCGGTGAGTTTCATCTGGCCGTTGACATCCGTACCCCCGATCCAGATACCCCCTGCATAGAGAGAGGTTTTCCCTGATCCTTTTGGAACCTCATAGCCGGCGCTTCCACCACTGATGTCAGTCCAAAGGAGTCCATCCATATGTACGTAGGTACGAACATTATTAAGGGATATCTCTGTTACTGTTTTACCTAGCTGGCACGCAGCGGCAAAACCTTTAATCTTATCAGCAGGATCTTCAGTTCGCTTTGAGGCGTTCTTGTATTCCTTTGCAAAAAGACCGATTGAGAATAGACAGAAAATGCCTGCTAAAGTGATGGTTCGTTTCATTATTTAAATCTTCCTAATGATTAATCTCGAGAATTTCCAGTGAAAGTTGTCCGGATGGCACAGTTATTTCTGCACGATCTCCAACTTTTTTCCCAATCAGCCCTTTGGCAATCGGTGTACTGATGGCTATTCGGCCTTCCTTAACGTTGGCTTCATTCTCTGCAACGAGCGTGTAGTTCATAATTGCACCAGTCTTCAGGTTCTTAAGTTTGACCGTACAGAGAATCTGCACTGAGTTGCGGTCAAGCTTTGACTCATCTATGATTCTGGCATTGGCAACCATCTCCTGGAGCTTAGAGATGCGCAACTCAAGCATACCTTGAGCCTCCTTTGCGGCATCATATTCCGCATTTTCTGAAAGGTCCCCTTTATCCCGTGCCTCAGCGATCTGACGTGAAATCTTCGGGCGCTCAAAGGTGGTAAGCTGGTCCAGCTCTTCACGAAGTTTGCGCAGCCCCTCTTCAGTCATGTAAACAACCTTGCCCATTGCTATGAACTTTTATGAAAAACAAAAAAAGAATCCCGATTACGGGACTCTTTTTTTGTTCTATGTGGTTACTAAAGTACTACAAAATGATTCTTGCTCCAATAGTATGAACTCCCATGAACGGATCAGTATCCCTGTATGAATAGTCAACTGAAAAAACTGAGCCGTTTTCCTTGTTCAGCGGAACCCTCAAAGACACACCACCTGTTGGGCCGGTAAAAACCGTAGTCCTTGACTGGAAATCATCCTCAAACGGATTAACGCCATTCTCATAAATGAACCCACCGCGGAGCATCAGAATATTCTTGAAATCATATTCCAATCCCAGGTGGATCTGGTCTTTTGAGAAAGAGTTGGAGGTAAAGTTCCCGGCAACAGTTATGCGCTGCCCAACACCAAAGTTAAAATCATATGCAAGGCCAATTTTAACCTGGGTTGGCAATTCAAATTCTGCAGAGCGATGTTCAACAGTCATATCAACTCCGAAGGGCGGTACAGTACCCCTGAAAGACATCCCGTCACCGGTATATTTCATGGTAGGTCCAACGTTTCGGAGTGTTATCCCAAAGTGCAATTGCCTTTGCGCACCGGTAACATATTGGATCCCTGCATCAATCGCAACACCAGTTGTCTTGATGTCCGCAATACCACCACTGATAATTTTCAGAACAGCACCACCATAGATGCTGTTAGAAAATTCCTTGGCATAGGAAATCCCAATTGTAGAAAACTTAGGATTAAAGGTTCCAAGGCCTCCTTCGGGATTATCTACGGTTGTGACTTCAACATCTCCCAGGTTCATACTTTGAACATAAACCCCAAGAGCTCCAGCATCGCCAACTTTCTGAATCAGTCCGAAAGCGTTGACAGAGATATCGGTCCCAACCAGCCAATTTGTATTGACATAACCAAGTTCCGTTTTATTAACAAAGGCCGTTCCGGCAACGTTCAAAGAAAGGGCCTCAAGGCCTTTTATGCTTCCAACGTTTGCGTCCCCCCATCCACTGGAACCAGCCCAGGGATTGATTAATAGTTCAGGGGCGCCTGCCTGACCAATACGTTGCTTATTCCCCGCGAAACCTGCAGGAGCAATGAGGAGTCCGATCAGAAGCAGACTCAGAATGTATTTGGCATATGTTTTCATTTTGCTCATTTTTCTTTTTATTTATACATTTTGCTTCCTACAGTGAATTTAAATCTTGCGGTCTCAGTGCACCGAAGAATTTAACCACTTTGTGGCCGATACCAGGTGCATCAACATAAATAATATACGCACCGGATGCAATCGGAATACCGTACTGGTTTTTCAGATCCCAGTCGAGGAAGGTCTTTTCGCTATCCTTGGTAAATCTTCTGATCAGGTTACCGTTCAATGCATAGATCGATATGGTACAAACCTTCGGCAGGTTGGTGATCTTCACCCAGTTATCCAGCTGGCTCAATTCATAAGCCGAGTTGCCATAGTAGGGGTTCGGAACCACGCGGATCAGGTCCAGGGCGGCAATAGCCGTCGGAAGATCGTTTCGCCTGGTGGAGATATCCTTCGTGTTGAAGGTATACATCGGCTTGTTGTGGTTCTGTGACACGGAATCCG
>CAYQFT010000249.1:0-4364 GCA_964416825.1 uncultured Porphyromonadaceae bacterium | reverse complement strand
GGCACCCTGACCACGGGCGCAAATACCCTGACCCTGTCGGGAAGTTCGCCAACAGGAACTGGTCACGTGGATGCCAGTGCTGCCGGATCGGGCCTTGTTTTCTCAAATTCCACTGCTGTAACCCTTCCGGCCACTTTCTTCAGCGCAGCGGCCCATAACCTTACCATCACCGGGGCCGGTGGCGTTACCGCAGGTGCCGGTTTTACCGTGAATGGTATTCTGGCGCTGGATGCCGCGAATCCTTCGAATGTAAAAGGGATACTCGACCTTGGCACAAATGCGCTCACCATGGGAGCCGATGCCACAACAACCGGCATCGGCGATGTTACCGGCATCGTGACCCGCAACGCATTTGTTGTAAACACGCCGTACAGTTTTGGCAACCAGTATACAACCATCAACATGGCCGCAGGGGGCACTCTGCCGTCGACCATGAGCGTTAAAATCGTACTGACTTCGTCAAACCAAAGCTGGATGCCGGAAGCGATACGAAGATATTATAACATCATTCAAACCGGAGGCAACAACCTAACGAAGGTAACAACCAATCTGCATTACCTTGAAAGCGAACTGAATGGGTGTGATGAAGAGAACCTTGATTTGTTCGATTGGCATAACACTTCAACACCACACCTGGATGATCACGGCCGTTCCAATGCCAGTACAAGCGAAAAATGGGTGGGACTGGCCAACATGAGTTTAACCTACATTGCCAGGCCAACGTTTGATGTAAAGTATTGGACCCTGGGAACATCCAAGGCCGCAAATTTTACCTGGCTGGGCGCCGCCGGCAGTACCTGGGATAATACAGCCAACTGGGTCGGGGGTGTGGTGCCAGGAACGGATAATCATGTCCTAATCCCGGATGCCGCAACTACGCCAAGCGATCCTGAACTGCCTTCTTCCACCACCATTGGCTATATGTTAATTGCTGCCGGCGGAGTGCTGAACGGGGGAACCGGAACGGTACTCACCATCGATGGAGGTGCCAGTGCCTGGGATAATATGGGAACCTTCAATGCAGGGACCAGTACGGTCATATTCACCGATACGGCCGCAACCATTGCCGACCCCACCAATTTCTACAACTTTACAGTGGCAAATGGTGCAAGGGTAAGCCTTGGTACTAATAACATCATGAGAATTGCCGGTACGCTTTCACTCTCTTCAACCGGGGTGTTGCATGCGGCCAACACACATAATACGATAGAGTATAACGGCGGCAATCAGACGATCATTAATCCCAACGGATCAACCGCAGGTTACCACAGCCTGATCCTCAGCGGAACCGGAACCAAAACCATGCCCGGAACGGCCCTGAATGTAGCCGGTGAGTTTGCTGTTTCCGGCACGGCTTCTGCAACAGCAGCATCCGCGATGGCGGTGGCAGGAAATTTCACAATCGCCGACGGAGCAACTTTTTCTACCGGGGCTTTTAATCATACCATCGGTGGGAATTTTGAAAATAATGGCACCTTCACACCGTCGGCAGGGTATGGCATTACCCTGAACGGAGCAGCACCACATTCCATCGGCGGAAGTAAAGTTACCTCCTTTAACTCCCTGACCATCAACAACAGCGCAGGCGTATCCCTTTTAACGGATGAGAATGTAACCAATGCACTTACGCTGACAAATGGCTTGCTGGATGTTGGGGCGGTTACCCTGGGCATCAACGGCACCATCAGCCGAACAGCCGGCCTTCTTCAGGTTGGGTCATCCTCCTCGTTAAGCTTTGGAGGTTCCGATGCACTGGTAATTCCGGCCGGGTTGTTCAGCCAGTCCCCTTCACTCAACAACCTGACCATCAACCGTTCGGGCGGAGTGACTCTGAACAGTCAGAACATGATCGTGAATGGCCTGCTCGACTTGAAGCAAGGCACCCTGAGCCTGGCATCAAATACCTTAACCATAGGGGGAGTTTCGCCCACCAGGACCAGCGGCGTGATTGATGCAGCCAGTGCTGCGGCATCATTGTATTTTACCGGCAGCAGCGCTGTAACACTCCCGGCCTCCATGTTTACGGGGACTGTGAGCAATCTCACCGTGAATGGCGCCGGAGGTATCACTGTACCCAGCGATTTAACCATAACCGGAACGCTCCATCTGCAAAGCGTAAATCCATCCTCTGTGAAAGGCAGTCTTGATATGACCGACGGCATATCCCTGAAAACATTGACCATGGACGGTTCAGCTGTCACAACCGGTAGTGGAGATGTGACAGGAATCGTGAAACGTACTGCTTTCACGGCCAATGTGCCTTACACCTTCGGTAACCAGTTTACCACCATCACCTTTGCCCCCGGCGGAACTTATCCCACGGTATTAAATGCAAAAATCAGCATCGGCACTTCCCCTGCGTGGAAGACATCCGCCATCAGCAGACTGTATGATTTTGCACAAACGGACGGGGAGGACTGTTTCGCCGTGATCGCTACGCATTACCTGGAAGAAGAACTGAATGGCAATACAGAGGACGAGCTTGTGCAGTGGACCAACGGAACTTCCGGGCAGCAGCCTCCGGGTCCGTATGAATGGGGGCGTTCTGATTACAGCTATACCGATAACTGGGTGGCGATTGCCAACGTGAACATCGGCTATTTCCCGACCACTTTCGGGAAACTTGAAAACACCCTGTCGAAATCCGAACTGGCTTCTTATACCTGGAACGGATCGCAAAGTTCGGCATGGACGGTGATTGAAAACTGGACGCCCACCGGTTCTCCTTCTTCAACCTCCAATGTAACCATTCCCGACGCATCCACAACACCCAATTCGCCAACCTTGTCAACCTTAACAGAGGTAGAGAATCTGTCGATTCAGACACTGGGGAAACTGGTCATTGCCAACACCGGCAAACTGACTGTAAGTGTTGCACTTGCAAATGATGCAGGCACGCAGGGGCTGTTGGTGAAATCCGGCGGATCGCTGATTCAGAGTTCCTCTGCTGTTGCAGCCCTTGTTGAGCGGGAAATCGGCGCATGGAACAACCCGACAACCAATCACGGCTGGCATTTCCTTGCCTCACCGATCGATGTGCAGGCGATCAGCAATGAATTTGTGCCGACACCCTTTGGCTCCACCGAAGATTTTTATGCATGGTGGGAGCCCACCAATGAATGGGTGAACTTTAAAAATACGGCAGGAACCCCATGGGCCACAGCCAATGTGCTGGGCAGTACCAGCGGAGGGGGCTATTTTATTCCCGGGAAAGGCTATCTGGTGGAGTATGAAAACACAGTCACCAAAACATTTTCCGGTGCATTAAATACCGGCGATTTCGTGGTAAGCGGTCTTACCATCAGCGCCGGGACAAACAGAGGCTGGCATTTGCTGGGCAACCCCTATTCATCAGCGCTGACCTTTGGCACCAGCGCATGGACGCTGAACCATATAGCAGGTACCGCTAAAATCTGGAACGAAGCCTATGCCTCTTATACAGATGTTGCATCCGGTACGGGAATTATTCCGCCGTTGAACGGTTTCATGGTACAGGTGGAAGCCGGCTACAGTGGCAACAATTCGCTCGTCATCCCTGCTGAAGCCCGTGTTCACACCTCCACCCCCTGGTATAAAACAACCGGGAATCCATTTATTCTCCTGGTGGCCAGAGACCCTGAAGGCCAAACAGCACAGGAAAGCGTAATCAGGTTCAACAGTGCTGCAACCACCGGAATTGATCCGGCCTTTGACTCCTACTTCATTGCAGGTTATGCACCGCAATTTTATGCCGTGTCGGGCAAAGAACATCTTTCAACCATCGCCTTGCCCGATGCAGGCGGCGTGGTGCAGGTTCCATTCGATTTTATAAAAACAGAAGGAACCAGTTATCGTATTGAAGCTGAAACCATTTCAGATATTTACGGACCTGTCATGCTGAAAGACCTGAAGACCAATACCACCCGCGACCTCACTACCGACCCGGTGTACCAATTTACAGCAGCGGAAGGAGATAATCCGTCCCGTTTCCTGGTCACCTTCCGGCATGTAGGTATCCAGCCGGTAACCGCAAAGAATCCATTCACATTTTACACCTCGGGGAACAACATTTTTGTTGCCGGAGATGCATTGCAAAACGGCGGAAAAGTTTACGTTTATTCCATCTTGGGACAGTTGGTGGCTGTACAAAACATAACCACAGGCAATGTGTTGAAAATTGCCATGGAGGGCGTTACCGGCTACTATCTGGTGAAAGTTGTAAGCGGCGATCAAACCCATACCGGGAAAGTTTTCCTGGGTCAATAATAACACGGATGGCACGAATGCAGCAGATTTACAAACATTAATTACTGGATTATGTTTTCTAAATGACCTCTCCCCGGCCCTCCCCTTGGAGGGGAGGGAGAAGGTTTGTCGAAATAATT
>CAYQFT010000248.1:0-4408 GCA_964416825.1 uncultured Porphyromonadaceae bacterium | reverse complement strand
CTGATCCTGCGGGCGCTCGATAGCTTCGTTCAAAAGAAATATGCCCGGGCGTTGAAGGACCTGGAGGCGGCACGGAAATGGCCGGAGAACCTGGGGGTGGGAAAACCTTACGTCACCGATGAACGGATTGAGAACTACCTGACGGGGGTTATCTATTTACAGACAGACCGGCCCGAAGAGGGAGCTAAATATCTGAATGAAGTGATAAACTGGACAGCACAGAACAAGCCAGCCTGGGACAGTCCGTATGTGGTAGCTGCACTTTCGAAGGTACTGTTGAATCGTGAGATGGAAGGTGACCGCTACCTCAACGACTGGATGAAAGTTCAGCCGGCCAGTGCGCTGATGCTATGGTCAGTGGCCGCTTACAGCAATAATCCGGCTGCTTCAGAGAAAGCCCTCGCGCGGCTCGGCTGGAAACCCGAGGAAACCCCATGGGGTCTCGGCGATGCGCAATTCCCGCTGGTATATGAGGTTGTGAGGAAGGTGGTTGTCCGGTAGGGGCGAGCGGCGCTCGCCCGTGCTGCCCGGCGAAATGTGGAATGTGGAAATGTGATATTGGTTGAAATGGTTGAAAAAAGGTTGAGAAGGTTGAGAAGGTTGAGCCGGATAGCTCTCCTGGTCTCCTGGTCTCTTGGTCTCTTGGTCTTACCGTCTTACAGTCTTTCCGTAGAGACGCATAATGATGCGTCACTACGGGCAACCGGCTACGGCCCGGAGGACCTGGTGATGGATTCCCTGAATAATCCGCCACGAGTTCTTATCTCTTGCGCCGGACGAAGGGCGGAGTATCCGGATTATGGCGAGATACAGGCCTATTACCCGGAGAGCGGGAAATTGGAAACTCTGAAAAGGGTGCATGAACCCGCTGGCCTCGTTTTCCGGCCGCACGGGATCAGTCTGCTTACCCTTGGCCCGAACCGGTACCTGTTTGTGATCAGTCACGATGAAGAAGCCCGATATCACCCCGTTCTCCGCTACCGGGTTTCGAATGACACCCTGTTTTTTGAAAAGTTATTCCATAGCAGTTTATTGGTGTCTCCGAATGCCCTTCAAGCCTATCCGGATGGCAGCATTCTTGTGTGCAACGACGCCGCAAAACGCGGCAGCATGGCCGAAAAAATTTTCCGTCTGAAACGCGGGAACATCATCCGGTTCGACGGGTTTGGGAACTGGAGTGTGGTTGCCGCGAAACTCGGCATGCCGGCCGGACTGGCCGGGTCGGGAGAAGACCTTTATGTGTGCGGCTCGCTCGAGAACCGCTTATATCGGTTTACCTATAAAAACGGGGAATTAACCGGCAAGCGTACGCTCAATAAAATCAAGGGCGGTGATAATATCAGGATTTACGAAGGATTTCTCCTGACAACCAGCCATGCAAAACCATTGAAATTCATCAGTCATGTTGGAAACCGGGAAAAGCCCTCGCCTTCGCTGGTCCTGAAGATCGATACTACAACCGGCCGTTCAACCGTTCTTTATTCCGATAACGGCAGGATCATCAGCGCCGCCTCTGCGGCATTAATCTGGAACAGACAATTGATTGTTGGCCAGATATTTGAGCCTGCAATTTTGATATATGAAAATGCGCAGAACAATTGATTTCAGTTGCCGGTTGCGAGTTACCGGTTACCGGTTGCCGGTTGCCGGTTGCCGGTTAATGGCCCTGATGGTAGTTATTGTGGTTTCTGTTTCCTGCAAAGCAGAAGAACCGGGCGATGAGTTGATGTTCAGCAGGACTAAGCTGCTCAGGTCGGTTAATAATGCCAGAAGTAAGGCAAGATACTGTGGCACAACCTGGTACAAGGCTGTCAAAGCGGTTAAATGGAACGAGCAGCTGGAACTTGCAGCCCGGGAGCACAGTAAGGATATGTTTGACAATCAATTCTTCAGCCACACCGGAAGCGACGGAAAGAATGTGGATGACCGGATATATTCCCAACACTATTTTTGGACAGCTTGCGGAGAGAACGTGGCGTATGGAGCCCTGTATGAGGATGAAGTGATGAAAGAGTGGCTGAATAGTCCCGGACATTGTGCCAACATCATGAATCCGGCATATACCGAAATGGGGGCCTGGCTCACAGGGATGTACTGGACCCAGGTATTCGCCAAACCGCAATAAATGGATCAGCAAACTCAATAACATAACCCTTTCAACCCATGAAACACGGTACCCTGAAAACGATTTCGTTTTGTTTTATTCTGATAGTAAGCCCCTTAAGCCATGCTTTCTCCCAGGAGAAGAGCGTTGATTTCCGCTTTGCCCCGCCCTTCTGGCAAAGCACCATCTGCCTGCCGGACGATCCCTTTAAAACGCTGGTTGATGAACAGGGTAACCTCGTGATCCATCAGTTTCCGGTGAACCAGTACGGTGAACCCCGAACCCGAATCGGCATTGAGGTAACAGAAAATCTGGCGAAAACCGGACAAGCCCTGTTTTCGCCCCGGATTCCGATTGTGATTACCCAAAAGCAGCATCTGAACCTTGAAGTTACCGAGGAAGCATTCTCCGTAACACGAATTCCGGAGGATGAGCTTGTCAAGGCCACTCCGCTCTCCGATGAACCAGAGATGGACCGGGGTGCTGGCAAGGAGAAGCCGCGGAACGACATGATTATCATCAGGATAAGGAATAACAGCAATCATTTACGCACACTTAAGCCGGTGATCCACGTAAACAGCACCCTGCCGGTTCAGTTCAGCAGCGGTCAGTTTATTCTTAACAACCGTGAAAGACTTGGCTGCACATTGCCGCTGGATTCTGCCTCGCTGGCAATAAAAGGTCAGGCTTCCCGGGTGACGCTGAAGCCGGTGGTTCTGGAGCCCGGACAAAAGCTCACCTTTGCCATTGTCCTCTACGGCGGCGGGGCCCTGGCCATTTGGCCGCGTACAACCGATGAAGCGGAACAGTGCCGGAGCCAGGCTGTATCCTACTGGAAATCTGCCGATCTGCCCTATGGACGAATATCGGTCCCCGACGAGGGGATCCAAAACCTGATTGATGCCTCGATCCGGAATATCTGGCAATCGCGGGAGATTAAAAACGGGCTGCCGGCTTTTCAGGTTGGGCCCACCTGTTACCGGGGATTGTGGATTGTGGACGGCGCATTCCTGCTCGAAGCGGCCACCATTCTGGGAACCGGGGCCGAAGCCCGCAACGGGGTCAAATACAACTTATCCTTCCAGAAAGAGGATGGCCGGTTTGAGGTGATGGAGAAATACTGGAAAGAGAACGGGATCATCACCTGGACCGCGGTACGGCATGCGATGCTCACACAGGACAAGCCCTGGCTGGAATCGGAATGGCCGAAACTGGAGCGGGCCATGGCTTATATTGTCAAATTGAGGGAAGATTCTTACAAGGATGACACACCCCTGAACGACGGACTGATGCCGGCCGGCACGATCGACGGCGGCCTGAGTTTCGGACAGGAATACACCAATGTATACTGGAACCTGCTGGGTATGAAATCATTCATCCAGGCTACCCGCTGGCTTGGCAAGGAAGAAGAGGCACAAAAATGGGAAAAGATATATTCCGATTTTTATTCGCGCTTCAGGGAGACCGTAAAGCGGGATATGCTTACGGATTCGCTGGGAAACAGCTACCTGCCTACCCTGATGGGTTCGGAGGGAGCTAAAACGCTGCCTCAGAGAGCGCAGTGGTCCTTTTGCCAGGCTGTATACCCGGGCCAGTTGTTCGACCGGAAGGACCCGTTTGCCGACGGCAACCTGAAGATGCTCGAGGCTACCGAGCGCGAAGGAATGGTGTACGGCACCGGCTGGGACGCCAAAGGATTCTGGAACTATTTTGCCTCCTTTTACGGTCATGCATGGTTGTGGCAGGGTGAAGGACAGAAGGCTGCGAACAGCCTCTATGCCTTTGCCAACCACGCCTCCCCGCTCTTTGCCTGGCGTGAGGAGCAGTCGCCCAAGGGTGAACCCATCAAAAAAGTAGGGGACATGCCCCACAACTGGGCCTCTGCCGAGTTTATCCGGTTAACAGTGCACCTTCTGGCCCTTGACCGCGGCAGCGAGCTGCACCTGCTCGAAGGCCTGCCGGCAGAATGGACCCGTCCCGGAATGGTGACAAAGCTCGACGGCATTGCCACCCCTTTCGGGCCGCTTACCATGGAACTGAAAATCGCCACAAACGGCAAAAGTGCCACCCTCAAAACTGATCCCCTAAGCGATCCGGGCTGTACGAAAATCGTGGTACATACCGCAGGTTGGTCGCTGGAGGGTGAAGACGTAAGCCTCGAAGCCGGGAAGGGGAGCAAGATTTCCGTGCTGGTCAAAAGTGGCGGTTGAAGACGGTTGCCAGTTGCCAGTTGCCAGTTGCCGGTTGAAGCCAGTTGCCAGTTGCCGGTTACCGGTTACCGGTTGAAGACAGTTGCCGGTTACC